>NZ_JAPCIA010000001.1:2708125-3016250 GCF_026107375.2 Sphingomonas sp. BT-65 | reverse complement strand
TCCCGACATTGGCCTCCGCGCCCCCCACCACCACCTCGAACCGCGGCGTCTGCAGCAGCAGCTCACGCCCCGGCGCGGTCAGGCGAAGCAGCAACTCGCCGAAACAGACGATAGGGCCGTTGGTCATCTAAAAACTCCGTTCGCCCTGACCCCGGACCTGACCGGGGGAAGGGCCGTCTTTCTCCGGGTGCTCTAAAGAGAAGAACAGCCCTTCGACAAGCTCAGGGCGAACGGTACCGGTGGCGTGCCTCAGCGCGCCAGCCAGCCGCCGTCCACCGCAGCCCCGCCGAGCGCCCGACCAACGCCAAGTCCGCGCCCGCCGCGGCCAGCGCCAAGGCAATGCCGTGCCCAATGCCCGTGTTCGCGCCGGTCACCACCGCGACACGGCCGCTAAGATCGAACGGACTGGTCATCGATCGGGATCAGGCAAGTGCGGGTTCGACATGGCCTTCGCGCGCGCCGTGAGAGGACAAGCCCTTCAGATAGGCGCTGATCGCATCGTCCTGTGAATTCGCATAGAAATACTCGGCGAACTTCTCACCCGCGATCGCCGCTCGCAGGAGATCCTGGTCGACGTTCTTGAGCACGGTCAGCATGTCGTTGCAGGTCACGGCTTTCAGGTCCCTGAGGATGCCGCGATTCGTTCGCATGATCTCGGCGCGCTCCTTGGGATAGCCGAGGCCGCGCTCGCCATCGAACAGCTTGCGGTAGACATCCTGCAGATTGAGTTCCGCCGCCCAGCCGAAGCCCTTCGCATAGGGCATGGAAATGGCGTTGCCGTCGTTGATCTGGCCGAACAGAAAGGCATCGGTCGGGTCGATGACCAAGCCGCAGAACACCCCCGGCATCGCGTTGCAGGCGAGCATCGATCCCATCCCGGTGCCGCAGCCGGTCACGACGAAGTCCGCAGCCTTGGAATTGAGCAGAATGCCGGCCAGCAGGCCGTTCATGACGTACGTCAGCGATGCCGTGTCGTCGGCCGAATACATGCCGTAGTTGAAGACCTCATGGCCCAGCGGCTCGGCGACCGTCGTCAGCGCCTCGTGGATGAGGCCATTCTTGGCAGCCTGACTATTCTCGGTGATCAGCGCGATCTTCATGATTCTCGTTCCTCTTCAAGCGTTCGACCGCATGGCGGGCCGGCGCGAATTCCTGGGTGTTGCGCGACAATGGCCGGCAATCACGACATCCGATGGGTAACCGGTATCAGGTCTCGATGTAAGAGGCGAAGCGATGCGGTCGTCACGCCGCCTCGCGCGTCGCAGGCGCAAAATTGTCGAGCTTATAGGCCTTGCGCACGAGGCCGTTGGTCAGCTCGTAAGCGAGTTCGGCGGCTTCCCAATCCTGCATCCGACCCTCGGCGACGAGCCGCGCGAGGAAGGCGCAGTCGACGCGGCGCGCGACGTCGTGACGCGCGGGGATCGAGAAGAAGGCGCGGGTATCGTCGTTGAACCCGACGGTGTTGTAGAAGCCCGCGGTCTCGGTGGTCATCTCGCGGAAGCGGCGCATGCCCTCGGGCGAGTCATGGAACCACCAGCTCGGCCCGAGCCGGAGGCACGGATAATGGCCCGCGAGCGGCGCGAGCTCGCGCGCGTAAGTGCTCTCGTCGAGCGTGAACAGGATCACCGTCAGGTCGGGCTCGTTGCCGACCACGTCGAGCATCGGCTTCAGCGCCTGCACATAGTCGGTGCGCATCGGGATGTCGGCGCCCTTGTCGCGGCCATGGCTGTGGAACAGCTCGGCATTGTGGTTGCGGCAGGAACCGGGATGGATCTGCATCGTCATCCCGTCCTCGACGCTCATCTTCGCCATTTCGGTCAGCATCTGCGCGCGGAACAGCTCGGCGTCGGCCGCATCCCACTTGCCGCCGACGATGCGGCCGAACAGCGCCTCGCTCTCGGTGGCCGAGAGATTGGCGGTCTGCGCGGTGGCGAAGCCATGGTCGGTCGCGGTCGCCCCCGCGACGCGGAAGTCGGCGCGGCGCTTGCGGTGCGCGGCGAGATAGCCCTGCCAGCTGTGCACATCCTCGCCAGTGAGGTTGGCGAACGCCTCGAGCGCGCCCTTGAACGCCTCATGCTCGACATCGATCACCGAATCCGGGCGATAGGTGGTGACGACCCGGCCGCCCCAGCCCGACTTGCGGATCGCCGCGTGATGCTCGAGCGGGTCGTCAGCGCCCTCGGTGGTCGCGAGGAAGTCGATCTTGAACCGCTCGAACAACGCACGCGGGCGGTATCCCGGGGTCGCCAGCGCCGCGTTGATCGTGTCGTAATAATGATCGGCGGTGCTGCTATCGAGCAGCCGGTCGATCCCGAACACCTCGGCGAACACATGGTCGAGCCACATCCGCGAGGGCGTACCGCGAAACAGATGATAGTTGCTCGCGAACAGCCGCCACGCCGCACGCGGATCGGTCGCCGGCACCCCGTCGCGCCGCGGCACGCGCAGCGCGTCGAGATCGACGCCCTGACTGTAGAGCATGCGGAAGACATAATGGTCGGGCGCGAGGAACAGCTCGGTCGCATTCTCCCACGCGGCATCGGTGGCGAACCAGGCCGGATCGGTATGGCCGTGCGGACTGACGATGGGCAGATCGGCGATCTGCGCATACAGCCCCCGCGCGATGCCGCGCGTCGTCGGGTCGGCAGGAAACAGCCGGTCGGGATCGAGTGCCAGGGGACGCATGGGGAAACTCCTCAAAACTGCAATTTGGCCTTACCAATATCATTGATATTGGCAAGGTAGATGCTAAGCATCTTTGCCGCATCAATTGGAACGCATCAAATCATGAAGATCACCGCCGCTCGAGTCATCGTAACCTGCCCCGGGCGCAATTTCGTGACGCTCAAGATCGAGACCGATCAGGGCGTCTACGGCATCGGCGACGCGACGCTCAACGGCCGCGAGCTGTCGGTGGTCTCCTATCTTCAGGATCATGTCGTCCCCTGCCTGATCGGCATGGACCCGCGCCGGATCGAGGACATCTGGCAGTATCTCTACAAGGGCGCCTATTGGCGGCGCGGGCCGGTGACGATGCGCGCGATCGCCGCGGTCGACGTGGCGCTGTGGGACATCAAGGCCAAGATGGCGGGCATGCCGCTCTACCAGCTGCTCGGCGGCCGCAGCCGCGAGCGGGTGATGGTCTATGGCCACGCCAACGGATCGGACATCGACACGACGGTCGAAGCGGTCGGCCGCTATATCGACATGGGCTACAAGGCGATCCGCGCCCAGACCGGAGTGCCTGGCATCAAGGACGCTTACGGGGTCGGCCGCGGCACCCTATATTACGAGCCCGCCGATGCGGCGCTGCCCAGCGTCACTGGCTGGGACACGCGCAAGTCGTTGAACTACGTCCCCAAGCTGTTCGACAAGCTGCGCGCGACCTATGGCTTCGACCATCACCTGCTGCATGACGGCCACCATCGCTACACGCCGCAGGAGGCCGCCAATCTCGGCAAGATGCTCGAGCCCTATCAGCTCTTCTGGCTGGAGGACGTGACGCCCGCCGAGAACCAGGAGGCGTTCAAGCTGGTCCGCCAGCACACCGTCACCCCGCTTGCGGTGGGCGAGATCTTCAACACGATCTGGGACGCCAAGGAGCTGATCCAGAACCAGCTGATCGACTATATCCGCGCGACCATCGTCGGCGCGGGCGGCCTCACGCACCTGCGCCGCATCGCCGATCTCGCCAGCCTCTATCAGGTGCGCACCGGGTGCCACGGCGCGACCGACTTGTCGCCCGTCACCATGGGCACCGCGCTGCACTTCGACACCTGGGTGCCCAATTTCGGCATCCAGGAATATATGCGCCATTCCGAGGAGACCGACGCGGTCTTCCCGCACGACTACCGGTTTGAGGACGGCCACCTGCACTGCGGCGAGACCCCCGGCCATGGCGTCGACATCGACGAGACGCTGGCCGCCAAATATCCCTACAAGCCCGCCTATCTACCCGTCGCGCGGCTCGAGGACGGAACGATGTGGAGCTGGTGAGCGGGGCGCTGCGCAAGGGCGGCTGCGGCTAGGGCTTTTGCCCCTTTACCGTCAGCCGCCCCGCCCCCTTTTCGCTATTTGCTGCCGCGCGCCGCGACCGGCCCGTGGAAGTCCGCCTCGACGATGCCGAGCCGCCAGCCCGGCGACACTTCGTTGGCGCCGGTGTCGCCCGCCTGCCGCGCGGTGCTGAGCTCTACGATGTTTCCGAAGGCATCGCGATCGGCGCTTGGTCCGGTCTGGACGATGCGCAGCACCCGCCCCGTCGCGGGCGTGAAGGCGACGCCGATATAGCCGAGGCTCTTCTCGCTCGTGCCTTCCCACACAGTCTTGCCGTCGAGCAGGATGCGCAGCGGGTAGGCGCGCGTGCGCCAGCCGACGAGCTTCAACTCGACCTCGCTGAGCGTCACCGGCTTGTCGAAGCGATATTCGATCCACGCCGTGCCGGGCTTGCCGTCGCTCGACCAGCGTGACAGCTCGTTGTCGTCGATCGTAAGCCCGGCATCGGCGGGGTTCCCGCCCGTCGCGACCTGGATCGGCACATAAGTCGTCCGCGTCACGCGATAGGACGGCGTCGCTGGCGTCGGGCCGCGGGTGAGGTGGCCGCGCTGATGCGCTTCGGGAAAATCGAGCGAGAGGCCGCCCGACGGCGCCTTGGGCATCACCACGGGAACGGTGATCTCCGCAGACTTCAGCCCATCGGCCTTCGCGATCACCCGGACGCTGCCCGCCTGCGTTCCCGCGCGGAGCAGCACGCGGTTGACGCCCGCTTCGACCGGTAGCTCGCGCGCCAGCACATAATTGTCCTCGCCGCGCGCGGTGCCCGGATGGCTGGTGGTGCCGGGAATCGATTCCTGCGCGACGGGCTTGTCCGGCCGCACCTTGCCGGTCGAATCGCCCTGCGCGATGCCCCCGCGCCATTCGGCGGGACCGGCGAGATCGAACGAAACCTTGTTGTAGGCCGTCGGCACGCGGCGGCCCTTGGCGTCGACCACCTCGACATCGACCAATGCGATGTCCGCCCCGTCCATCACGAAGCCGCGCGGGCTGGTGCGCGGGGTGAGCTTGAGCGCGGCTGGTTCGCCGGCCGTCTCCAGGCTGTACTCCGACTTGCGGCCGTCGGCGTGCGTCGCCACCGCGCGCAGCGTGCCGGCCTGCCAGGCGAGCTTGGGCCAGGTGAACAGGAAGCCATGGCTGCGCACTCCCTTGCCCAGCGAGCGGCCATTGAGGAACAGCTCGACGCTCTCGCCGTTCGAGACCACCATCTGGTCCTTCACCGTGCCCGGGGCATAGTTCCAGTGGCCGATGATGTGCGTCGCGTGCTTCTCGGGATCGACCCAGCCGTTCCACATCACCTGGTGTGCGTAGAAGCCCTGCTTGGCCAGGCGCACCGCATCGACCTCGCCCGAGCGGCGATAGTTGTTGTCGCCGCGGAAATGCGTGTTGCTGTCCGACCAGATGATGTTGACCCCGCCCGAGCTCACGCGCTTCCCGGTGCCGGGACGCACGCGGTAATAGTCCCACCAGCGGCGGACATCCTCGGCCGCGTGGCTGTCCTGGTTGCGGTTGTAATCGGGCGAATCCTTGTGAAAGGGCGGGGTGAACTCGTCCTGATAGGCGCGCGCGCCCTCGTCGCGGCTATATTCCATCGCCCACATCGGGTGCTTCGCGCTCTTGTTGATGTAGAGCATCTCGCCGCCATATTCGGCGGTCTTGCTGTCGAGCATCTCGCGCGAGCCGATCGCGCGGCCGCCCTTGGGGTCGTACTGGTCGCGGATCGCCTTCAGCTCGGCCATGTGTGCCTCGCTGATGCTCTCGTTGCCGCCCTCGTAGAACAGGATCGAGGGGTTGTTGCGGTTGTAGATGATCGCGTCGCGCATCACCTCCTTGCGCTGTTCCCAGCGGCGGCCCTCGACGTCATGCTCGGCGTCCCCGGCCGGCATCGCCTGGATCAGGCCGACACGGTCGGCGGATTCGACGTCCTGCTTGGACGGCGCGATGTGCATCCAGCGGACGAGGTTGCCGCCGCTCTCGACCAGCAGCGCGTTGGAGAAATCGCTGATCCAGGGCGGGATCGAGACGCCGACCGCGGGCCACTCGTTCGAGGTGCGCTGGGCATAGCCGTGCATCTGGATCACGCGGCCGTTCAATTCGACCATGCCGTCGGCGAATTTGGTCTGGCGGAAGCCGGTGACGGTGTCGACGCTGTCGATCGGCTTGCCGTTCTCGATCAGGCTGGTGGTGACGGTGTAGAGATAGCCATAGCCCCAGCTCCAGAAATTGAGCCCGGTCAGGCGGCGCGAAGCCGACAGGCTGCGCGTCTCGCCCACCTTCACCACGGCCGGCGTCCCGTCGAAGCTGGCGATGCGCTTGCCCTCGTGGTCGCGCACCTCGACCCGTAGCGTTACGCGGCGATCGGCGCCGGCCGCGCTGCGCACCTGCGTTTCCGCATGGACCGTCGCCGCACGGCGCGGGATGTCGAACTGATCGGCCCAGACATATTGGCCGATGGTGCCGAGCCCCGACCACAAGGGCAGCGTCTGATAGACCGGGCCGGTCAGATGCAGCCGGACATTCCGGGTGATGCCGCCATAGTTGACGTTGAAGTTGCGGTCGTTCCACTGGAAGCCGCTGCCCGTCGCGCGCTCCTTGTAGCGCCAGTCATTATCGACCCGCACCGCGATCACATTCTCGCCCGGCCGCAGCGCATCGGTGATATCGGCGCCGAACGCCATCGCGCCATGTTCGGACAGTGCGACCGGCTCGCCATTGACCCACACTTCGGCCGCCTGGCGCACGCCCTCGAACTCGAGGAAGGCCCTGCGCCCGGCCTCGCCGGCCGGCAGCGCGATCCGCTTGCGGTACCAAGTGATGCCGGTCGAAAGCTCGCGGATGTCGCGCGCGAACGCCTGTTTCTCGTTGAAGGCGTTGGGCAGCGTCACGCGCTGCCAGCCGGCATCGTCGAACTCCGGCTGCTCGGCACCCGCGACGTCGCCGGTCACCGTCCGCCATCCGGGGTTGAGATTGTAGGTCTGCCGGTCCGACGCCACGACGCGCGAGGCGTCGTGCGCGAGCGCCCCGCCCGCCGGCGCCAGCACCGCAGTCGCCAACAAGCTGCCGGCCGCCAGACTCCGCATACACCCTCCCCGTTCGTCCATTTTCCGCAATACGGAACAATGTCTCACATTGTTGAGCAGCCGCCGCAAATTGGCAAGGCCAAATGGTCGAGCAGCTTTTCGCTTGTCTCGCCGCGGCCGGTGAGGGAAATTGCGGCGATGACGATGCCTGCCCAGAAACTCTATCAGCGGATCGCCGAGCAGGTCGCAACCGCGATCGCCGACGGCCGCTTCGCGCCCGGCGCGCGCCTGCCCAGCGAGCGCGACCTTGCCGAGGAATTCGCCGTCAGCCGCCCGACGATCCGCGAAGCGATGATCGCGCTGGAGATGCGCGGGCTGGTCGAGGCGCGCAAGGGATCGGGCATCTACGTGACCCAGGCGCCGCCGTCGCGCGGTGATGCGGAGGCCGAGCTCGACGTCGGCGCGTTCGAGCTGATCGAAGCGCGCACCTTGTTCGAGGGCGAGGCGGCGGCGCTCGCCGCGGCCTCGATCGATGGCGGGACGCTGGCCGAGCTGCGGCATCTGCTCGAAGTGATGGAGCATGACGCCGACGCGCCCGAGGCGGTCGATGCCGACCGGCGTTTCCACCTCGCGATCGCCGAGGCGACCGGGAACACGCTGATCCGCTCCGCGATCGAGACGCTGTGGGACGTGCGCGAACGCTCGCCCTTGTGCATCCGCATGTTCGCCCAGGCGCGCCGCGAAGGCGTGATGCCGCGGGTGGCCGAACACCGGCTCATTCTGGAGGCGCTCGAAGCGCATGATCCGCAGGCCGCGCGCGAGGCGATGCGCAGCCATTTGCGCCGCGTTACCGACGATCTGCTCGATGCGACCCGGCTCGAACTGATGAAGCAGGCCGAAGCGGATTTCGACGCGCAGCGCAGCCGGGTGGTGGCCCGGACCGGGATATGAACGATTCCGGTTGACGCGCGGCCGAAGCTATAGCGGATTGGCCTGACCAGATACGGCGCGACCGGCGCTTCCTTCGCAGAGCGGACCTCCATGAGATTGTTGATCGCCATGCTCACTTTGTCGCTCGCGCTGCCTGCCGCCGCGCAGACCGCGCGGTTCGCGTTCGACCGCGCAGCCCAGGGCCATGTCATGGTTGCCGCCGACACGCCCTACGATGCGATGCGCGGTTATGGCTGGGAGGACGCCCAGCGCTTTTCGGTCAAGCTGCCCGAGGGCAATTACCGGGTGACGCTCGTGCTCGGTGGCAAGCAGCCCTCGGAGACCACGGTGAAGGCTGAAGCCCGGCGGCTGATGCTCGAAGCGGTGCGCACGCCCGCTGGCCGCACCGTGACGCGCAGCTTCGTCGTCAACATCCGCACGCCGCAGCTGACCCCGCCGCCCGAGAACGCGCCCGGCGGCACCGCCGTTCGCCTGCCCGACGGCGAAGCCGCCACCGCGACCTGGGACGACCGGCTGACGCTCGAGTTCCTCGGCGCGTCGCAGCATGTCAGCCGCGTTGCGATCGAGCCTGCCGACGTGCCGACCCTCTATCTCGTCGGCGATTCGACCGTCACCGACCAGCGCGCCGAGCCGGCAGCGAGCTGGGGACAGATGCTGCCGCGCTTCCTCGATGATAGGGTCGCGGTCGCCAACCACGCCAAATCGGGCGAGACGCTCAAATCCTTCCTCACCGGACTGCGCCTCGACAAGGCGCTGTCGCACATGCGCAAGGGCGACGTGCTGCTGATCCAGTTCGGCCATAACGACCAGAAAGCGCAATGGCCGCAGACCTATGCCGATCCGGCCAACACCTTCCCCGCCTATCTGCGCGCCTATGTCGCTGAGGCGCGCCGCCGCGGCGCGACGCCGGTGCTGGTCACCTCGCCCGAACGGCGCAACTTCGACGATGCGGGCAGGATCAAGCCGAGCCATGGCGACTACCCCGAGGCCGTGCGCCGCGTCGCGCGCGAGGACGACGTCGCGCTGATCGACCTCACGCCGATGACGATCGCCTTCTACGAAGCGCTCGGCCCGGGGCGCGCGCCGCTCGCGTTCAACGACGGCGGCAAGGACAAGACTCATCACAACAACTACGGCGCCTATGAGCTCGCGCGCATGGTCGCGTCGCGGCTCGGCGCTGCAGCGCCGGACATCGCGCAGCATGTCGTGCCCGAAGCACGAAGCTATGACCCGGCGCGCCCGCTTCCGCCCGAGCAGTTCGCGCTGCCTGCGAGCGGATTGCATAGCGACCGCCGGCCGGAGGGGAATTGATGATCAACCGCCGCAACCTGCTCGCCGCCGGCTCTGCCAGCGTCGCCCTTCCCGCTTTGGCTCAGGCCGCGGACCCGGCCCTTGCCCCTGCGCAAATCGTCCCGCTCTGGCCCGATCGCGCGCCCGGCGGCGAGAAGGTCACCGTGCAGCAGCGCGCCGTGCCGCGCAGCGCCACCTCCGGGCCGGAGGATGTCGCGTGGTACGGTGTGACTCAGCCGACGCTCGGCATCGTCCGCCCGGTGAAACCGAACGGCTATGCGCTGCTGATGGCCCCCGGCGGCGGCTATGAACGCGTCGCCTCCGCGCCGAGCGGTGGCGGCATGGCGCGCTTCCTCGCCAGCCGCGGCTTCCTCGTCGGCACGCTGATCTATCGCCTGCCCTATGACGGCTGGGCGGCCGGCCCGGACGCGCCGTTCCAGGATGCGCAGCGCGCCTTCCGCATGCTCGCGCGCGAGGCCGGGCCCGGCGTCAGGACCGGGGTGATCGGTTTCTCGGCCGGGGGCCATGTCGCGGGAACCCTCGCCAGCCGCTTCGCCGAGACCAGCTACGCCCCGCTCGACGCGCTCGACCGGACACCCGCCCGTCCCGACTTCGCCGGCATGTTCTTCCCGGTGGTCACGATGACCGCGCCCTACGCCCACGCTCCCTCGCGCCGCAACCTGATCGGCCAGGACCCGACGCCCGAACGGATCGCGCGCTGGTCGGTCGAGCAGAATATCCCCGCCGACATGCCGCCGAGCTTCGTCACCGTCGCGGCCGACGACCGCACCGTGCCCGCGGAGAACAGCCTGATGCTCTTCTCCGCCCTGCGTGCCAGGAAAGTGCCGAGCGCACTGCACGTGTTCGACGTCGGCGGCCATGGATTCGGCAAGCCCGGCGACCCCACCGGCCCTGGCCATTTCTGGCCCGATCTGTTCGAGGACTGGCTGCGGCGCCAGAAGCTCGATTCGATCTCATAATACGGGATCAACTCTCAAAATATGACTGTTCAAGCCTCGTCCCGTGCGGCATAGGGATAGGGGCAAAGGGGACAGGAGAGCCAGATGGAGCCGGAGGCGCTTGCGTTTCGCATGCAGCTCAAGCCAGGCATGGCGGCGGAGTATCGCCGCCGGCATGACGAGATCTGGCCGGAGCTCGTCGCGCTGCTCAAGGATGCGGGGATCAGCGACTACCGCATCTTCCTCGACCCCGCGACCGGCGCGCTGTTCGCGACGCTGAAGCTAAGCCCCGACAACCAGCGCGACACGCTCCCCGACCAACCCGTGATGCGGCGCTGGTGGGACCACATGGCCGACCTCATGGAGGTCGAGCCCGGCAACCGGCCGCGCGAGTGGCCGCTCGAGCCCATGTTCCATCTCGCATGAATGAACCGCGCGGTGCGCAACCGCATGCAATCGAACAGGAGAAGTTGAGTGGCCGCCCTGAATCATGACGTTCACCGCCTGGAGGTGACGTCGAAGATCGACCTGCTGATGGACAATCTCGTCAACATCAAGGACGAGACCGGCGAATTCCTGCTGCATCTGGAAGACGGCCGGATCATCGACACCAAGGGCTGGGCCGGCTGGGAATGGACCCATGGCATCGGCCTGTTCGGCATGTGGCGCTATTACGAGCAGACCGGCGACGCCAAGGCGCTCGGTATCATCAAGCAGTGGTTCGCCGACCGCTTCGCCGAAGGTCAGACGACCAAGAACATCAACACCGTCGCGCCCTTCATCACCCTCGCCTATCTCCACGAGCGCGAGCCCGATCCGGCCAACATCCCCTATCTCGACGAATGGGCCGAATGGCTGATGGCGGCCGACGGCCTGCCCAAGACCGAGGACGGCGGCTTCCAGCACATCGTCTATAATGACGAGAATCCCGGCGAGCTGTGGGACGACACGCTGATGATGTCGGTGCTCCCGCTCGCCAAGATCGGGCTGCTGCTCGACCGGCCGCATTATGTCGAGGAGGCCAAGCGCCAGTTCCTCGTCCACATCAAATATCTCTTCGACAAGAAGACCGGCCTGTGGTTCCACGGCTGGGACTTCAACGGCCGCCACAATTTCGCGGAAGCCTTGTGGGCGCGCGGCAATTGCTGGGTGACGATCGCCATCCCCGAGATCATCGAGATCCTCGACCTGCCCGAAGGCGACGCGCTGCGCATTTTCCTGATCGATACGCTCGCGGCGCAGGTGAAGACGCTGGCCGAGACGCAGCATGAGGGCGGCCTGTGGCACACGCTGGTGGTGGACCCGACCAGCTATCTCGAGGCGTCGGCGACCGCGGGCTTCGCCTATGGCATCCTGAAGGCGGTGCGGAAGGGCTATCTGCCGGCCGAGTACAAGCCGGTCGGGATCAAGGCGATCCAGGGCGTGCTCGCGAACATCGACGACGCCGGCGAACTCCGCCAGGTCTCGTTCGGCACCGCGATGGGCGACACGCTGCAATTCTACAAGGACATCCCGCTGACCTCGATGCCCTATGGCCAGAGCCTTGCGGTGCTGGCGCTCGCCGAATTCCTGCGCATCTGCGACTGATCTTTCGGCCGCCCAGCGTCCGGTAAGAGGCGCAGGCGGCCCCGTGGCTTGAAGAGGATATGAAATGGCCATCACCGGCGCCTTTGCCCCCACCGGCACCCGCCCGGTCCGCTGGTACAATTACGCCGCCTATGGCGCGAACGACGTCCTCGGCGCGGGCTCGATGGCGGTCATCAGCGGGTGGGTGCTGTTCTTCTACACCACCTTCTGCGGGCTCGAGGCGTGGCAAGCGGGGCTGATCTTCACCGTCGCACGCGTGCTCGATGCGATCGCCTCGCCGATCATCGGCCACATCTCGGACAATATGGGGAATAGCTGGCTCGGGCGGAAATTCGGGCGGCGGCGCTTCTTCATCCTCGCCGCGATCCCGCTGCTGCCCTCCTTCGCGATCATGTGGATCGCCGGGCAGGGCTTCTGGTTCTACCTCGTCACCTATGTCCTGTTCGAGCTGGTCTATGCGATGGAGATCATCCCGTACGAGACGCTCGCGGCGGAGATGGGCAAGGACTACAAGACCAAGGCCAAGTTCGCCGGCATCCGCATCCTCTTCGCCCAGGCGAGCGCGATCCTCGCCGGTTTCCTGCCCGCGATGCTGATCGAATCGCTCGGCAAGGACAGCGCCGACACCTTCCTCTACATGGGCATCCTCTTCTCGATCCTGTTCATGATCACCGCCGCCTTGCTGTTCCTGCTGAGCTGGGAGCGGCCGCCGTCCGAGGTCGCGGCGCTGCGCCCACCGGGCGAGGCGAAACCCAGCGTCGGCGCGGCGATCAAGGCGCTCTACCGCAACCTCTTCTCGACATTGCGCATCCGCGCCTTCCGCCTCCATCTCGGCATGTATCTCGGCGGCTATATCAGCCAGGACGTATTCAACGCCGCCTTCACCTTCTTCGTGGTGTTCGCACTGGCGGGATCGATCACCGTCGCCTCCTCGCTGCTCGGGACGATGTACATCGTCCAGTTCGTCGCGGTGCTGATCGCGATCAACCTCGCGCTGCGCTCCTCGCCGTCGCGCGCCTATCAGCTCGCCGCGATCAGCTTCGCGATCGGCGTGGTCACGCTGCTGGTGATGTGGAACATGGGCGTGCGCTCGGGCGACTGGCTGCTGTGGGTGCCGATCATCTTTGCCGGGCTCGGCCGCGGCGCGCTCAACTACATCCCCTGGGCGACCTACAACTACATGGCCGATGTCGACGAGATCGTCACCGGCCGCCGCCGCGAGGGCGCGTTCGCGGGCGTCATGACCTTCGTGCGCAAGCTGACGCAATCGGCCGCGGTCGCCGGGGTCACCGCGATCATGAGCGCGGGCGGCTTCGTCTCGGGCGCCAAGGTGCAGAGCGAGGGTGCGATCCTCACCCTCGCATTGGTGCTCGGCATCGGCACCATCGGCATGCTGATCTTCGGCATCTTCGTCTCGAGCCGCTTCAGGCTCAATTCGGCGACGCATGACGTGCTGATGACGGAGATCGATCGGCTCAAGCGCGGAGAGACCGGCATCTCGGTCGAGAACCGCGCGATCGTCGAGGACCTGTCGGGCTGGCGCTACGATCAGCTGTGGGGGAACAACCCGGTCGCCGCCGCGGCAAAGCGCTGACACTGGCGAGGACGAGCGCTAACTGATTGTCGAGGGTGCGGCGGCAAAGTCGCCGGCTTCGCCGATCGGCGGCGGTTCGCGATCGGCCCTGGGACGGAATCGACATCCAGCTTCGTTTGCCGTCGCCGATCCCGCCGTCCGATCGCGGCATCGTCGTTCGACATCCTCGCCCTTTTCAGCGGAAAGATGAACTCCCTGAAAAGCCGAAAACCAAACATCGGCCACGACTTGTTCTACCTCGCACCCGCCGGTTCCCCGTCGCTCGGTTCGCATCCTGGACCCAAAAACCGCACATTTCCGCCCCGCGCACGCGTTCCACGTGAAAACCTATTTGGTTATAAATTCCCTAGCACAAAGACGTTATGGGTGACCGCCATCGACGGTCCGGGATCCTGAATTTCGGCTTGCCTAGCTTCTCGCCGCGAACACCTCTTCCACCGCCTCGCCCGCCAACGCGAGGTTCTGGATCGCCGCCAGCCCCCATTGCGCGGTGCCGTTGGTCGAGACCGGCGCCTCGTCCACCGGCTTCAGCACCGCCGGCCCGGTGATCTTCCTCGCGCGCGCGGCGAGGCCCATGTCGAGCCCGGCGTCGCCCGAGAAGAACTCCTCCCACGCGCGCTTCGCCAACGCCGGATCGGACAGGTGCTTGGCGGCGAAGGCGGTGAGGCGCGAATGGCCCTGCCGCAGATTGCGCCCGCGCGACGGCGCCCCAGTCATCGCGGTGAACTGCGCAGCCGGGGCATTGTACGCGACGCAATAGTCGAGCCACGCCTTCTCGTACGCTGGCACGTCGAACAGGTCGAACAGCTCCGAATTGATCTCGAGCGCGCCGAACACCGAATTGAGGTGGCTGATGCTCACCTTGTCCCCCGGCCCGGTGAAGCGCCCGGTGGCGAGGTCGAAATTCGCCCCGGCGGCGAACCAGCCCTTGGGCAGCGCGGCGATACTGGTCATGCCGTTGAGGATGCGATCGCGCCACTTGCGCTCGCCGGTGCGCTCCCATTCGGTCAGCCACGCCCCGACCAGCGAGCACCAGCTGGTCCCGAACGACATCGAGACCTCGCCCTGCCCGGGCTTGGAATCGACCGTCGCCCCCGCACCCGGCTCGGGCGGACCGGCGCGCGCGCCGACCTTGCGCCCGATATCGACGGTGATCAGCGCGCGGTCGCTGTCGAGCAGGCCGCGGATGAGGTCACCCACCCGCTCGTCGGCGGTGAGGTAATAATAGATGCGCCGGTAGATCGCGTTCGACACGCGCGGCTGCTTCGAGCTGTCGCCCCAATGCTGCACCGCGTGGCGCGTGCCGAGCCCCTTGAAGCGCCCGAGATGATAGACGTCGACCTCGCCGGTGTGGCGCGTCATCGCCTCGGCGAAGCGGAAGACCTGCGCGTCGCCCGAGCGCAGGAAGCTGTACCAGAGCCACAGGTCGGGCGAGAGCTCGCTATTGTCCCAGGCGAAGCCGCCGATGTCGTAGCGCCAGACATGACGGTCGGCATCATAGCTGTGCATGACGTCGCCATAGTTCCAGAAGCCGTACCAGCGGCGCTGCTCGACCTGCTCGCGATAGAAGCGCAGCAGGAAGTCGTTCTGTTCCTCGATCGCGCGCTTGGCCGGGGTCGAGCGGTCGGGCAGGTTCCAGTCGCCGAACACGCCCGCGGCGTGAAGATGCTGCGGCGTGGCGACCAGCCGCGGCGGCTTGGCCACCGTCCCGGCCATCGCCGCGAAGATCTCGCGCGGCGGGGTGGCGCCCAGCGCCCAGAGCGTGAACTCGGTCGTCCGCGCGATGCCGTGCGGGGTGCCCCAGCCCTTCTCATAATCTTCGTAGGTGATGTCGAGGCCTTCATTCTCGGCGGCGTGGTCGTTCATCCCCATGCCGTCGTGATAGAAGCGCAGGTCCATCGCCGGCGCGTCGGGCGAGTGGTACCAGAGGGTGAAGCTCGCCGCGTCGGTGTGGGCGTCGCGGATGTCGAGCCGCACCGGGCAGCGCTGCCAGAAATCGCCCATGCCGAACGCCGCGCCGCCCGAAGGGCCACCGACAAAGCCGAGGCCGTTGGCCCGACCCCCGGCATCGACGTCGATCCAGCCATGTCCCGGCTTGGTGCGCTTGGTGATCGCGAAGCCGTCGGAATTGGGCTGGGAGAGCGTGAAATCGCCCCATTGGGGGATATATTTGAGGCCGCTGCGCACCGCCTGCGACATGGTCTCGGCCGCCGGCACCTGGAGCCCCGCGACCTGCGCCTGGCGGAACGGCCGGCCCGGATCGCGGCGCAGGCCGGTGAGCGGCTGCACCGCCTCGCCCCACACGCCGTCGCCGGTGCCGGCGAAACGGACATGGCGGTCATAGGCCAGGTCGCGCAGCGGCACCGCGCCGGTGAGGCCGAGGCCGCGGATGAAATCCTTGGTCTCGTCGCCGTCGAAGATGAAACTGTGGACGATGCGCACCGCCTCCGACCCGGCGTAGAAATAGAGGCGCATCGAGAAGGGCAGCCACTCGCGTCCCTCCCCGCCATGCATACCTTCGACGCGGATCACCGCGCGCACCGGCCCGCGCTGCTCGACCGTCGCCCGCGTGATGCGCCCGCGATAGGCGCGCGTCGTGATGGTTTCCGCGCCGTCGCTATCGGGCCGGTCCTGCGCGGTCGCGGCGAGGCCGACATTGCGGAGGATCTCGGTCTCGCCGCGATGCGCGGAAAGGATGATGTTCTCGCCGCTTTTGGCGATCCGCCAGCGCACCGGGCCGGTCGCGACCTCGATCGCATCGCCCGGTTCCGTCACACGCACCGCCTCGGCGGGCGCTGTCGGCTTGCCCGGTCCCACCCGCCCGCTTGCGCCGGGGATCGCCGCCGGGGGGATCGCGTGCGCGGTCCATTTGATCGAGCCGTCGGGCCAGGTCGCGGTGGTCCAGCTCTGCACCGGCAGCGCGCGCCCGTCGCCGTCGCGCAGCGCGAAGGTTGCCGCGGCGCGCTTGGTCCCGCGCGGCCAAGGCACGCCCCAGGTGAGGCCGTCGTGCCGCGCGGGCGCCGCGCCGTCGAGCCAGCGGACCGGCGCATCGACCAGCGCCGGCGCGGGCCGCCTGACCTTCGCCTGCGCTCCGCCCAGCGGCACGCTCAGGACCGCCCCGCCCAACGCCGTTTGCGCCAGAAACCCCCGCCTGCTGACCGCCATCCCGTCCTCCTAGATCGATACTGTTCCCTTGCCGCCTCAGCGCTGCGGCGTCTTCATGCCGGTCCCCAGGAAATAGGAGGTGTGCGGCGGCTGGTTGTAGGCGGTGTTCTGCCACGCGATGCCGAGCCGGTAGACGCGGTCCTGCATCAGCGTCGGCAGCGAATACTCGGTCGAATAGGGCGTCACATAGATGCGCAGCGACTTGTTGTCCGACGTGCGCCAGACCACTTCCTCGCGCCAGTCGCCGAGCAGGTCCGCGCTCAGCGCCGGATTGGCCTTGGTGCCGTTGTTCGACATCAGGCCCTGCGGGTCGAGCAGCGGCACGCTCGCCGCGTTGGCATAGTCCCATTTGAAGATGCGCGTGCCGTCGAGCAGCTCGCGAGACAAATCGCCATCCCACCAGATCGCGAAGTTCATCTGGCGCGGCCGCGCGCCGATCACCTTGCCCTTGACGTCGTAGAGCTCGTTCGAATTGCTGCCCCACGCCTCGGCCCCGGGGTGGCGCGGATCGATGTCCGCCGCGACACCGCGCCCGGTGTCCCGTTCCGCCATGGTCTTCCACAGCATCTCGCCGGTGCGCGCGTCGAGCATTGCGCCGCCGATCCCGCCATTGCTCCGCACATTCTCGTGGACGCCCCATTTCTCGAGTCCCGGCCGCGAGGGATCGAGGTCGGACACGTGCATCGCGTCACCATGGCCGAGGCCCGAGCTCCACAGCCCCTCGCCGTTGTCGTCGACCACCATCGAGCCATAGACGATCTCGTCGCGGCCATCGCCGTCGACGTCGGCGACGCCCAGCTGGTGATTGCCCTGCCCGCCGAACTTCGCGTTGCCCGGCGCCGCACTGTCGAACAGCCATCGCTTGGTGAGCTTGCCCCCGCGATAGTCCCAGGCCGCGATCGTCGAGCGCGCATAATAGCCGCGGCCCATGATGATGCTCGGCCGCTTGCCGTCGAGATAGGCGACCCCGGCGAGATAGCGGTCGGAGCGGTTGGCATAGCCGTCGCCCCACACCGCCTTCAGCTGCTCGCCGTCCGGGTTCGCCGTGTCGGGATGGCGCGGCGGATCGTAGGGCGCGGTGGCGAGCGCGCGGCCGGTGCGCCCGTCGAACACCGTCAGGAACTCGGGACCCTTGAGGATGCGTCCGGTGAGCTGCGCGACCCGGCGCCCGTCGGGCAGCTCGGTCGATCCGGTGCGGTCCCCGCTCGGCGCGGCGCCGCCAGGCTCGGCCCAGTTCGCCTTGGCATCGCCGATCACCCGTCCGGTGCCGTCGATCGTGCCGTCGGAGGTCTTCGCCGCCAGCTCGGCACGCCCGTCGCCGTCGAAATCGAATACCATGAACTGGGTATAGTGCGCGCCCGAGCGGATGTTCGGACCCATGTCGATCCGCCACAGCTTCTTGCCGTCGAGCGTATAGGCGTCGAACAGCGTGTTGCCGGTATAGCCGGCAAAAGCATTGTCCTTGGCGATGCTCGGATACCATTTGACGATCAGCTCGTAGCGGCCGTCGCCGTCGAGGTCGCCCACACTCACGTCATTGGCTTCGTAGGTATAGGGCGTGCCGTCGGGCGCGGTGCGCGGCGCGGGCAGATCGAGCGGGATCGAGAGATAGCCCTCGACCGCGACCGGCGCTGCGGGGCTCTGCGCCTGGGTCCGCCCTCCGGTCACCGCGCTCACCGTATAGCGCGATCGCGGCGTCCCTGCCTTGTCGAGGAAGTTGGTGTTCGCGATCGGTGCAGGTGTGATCGGCTTGCCGTCGCGATAGAGGATGAATTTCGTGCCGGTGGGGTCGCTGACCAAGCTGCGCCAGCTCACCAGCAGGCCTTGATCGCCTTCGCTTGCCGCTGCGACGACGCCGCGGTCGAGCCGCTCGGCGGTGACAGTCTGCGCCAGCGCCGCGCCGCTCGACGAAGCGGCGAGCAGGGCCAGAACCAGCCGCGCGCGGCGCGTTTGACGGTCTCCCAACGACATGGCGCTTCCCCTCCTGCTGGCCCGCCGTGCAACTGGTCAGGCATCTCGGACGCGCCGTATCATTCCCATATATTGAATACAAATCTCATTTTGTATCAAAGTATGGCAAGCCGGCGACCGAACCTTGCCGGTCACGGCGCATGTCAGGGCCTCAGCACGCGAAAATCCCGTACGCGCAAATGGCTGGCGGTCGTGCGCAGCCCGAAATGCCCGCGCGAATAGGGCGCGGCGTCGTCGAGCCGGAACATCGCCCGCCCATCGCGGAGCAGCGCGATTCGGCTGCCAAATGCCTCGAGCCGGATGTGATAGGCGCGATTCGCCTCGATCAGGTCAGCCGGGGCCGACAGGTCATGCTGCGGCAGCAGCGGCCGGTCGCCCGCGCGGCCGATATAGCGGCGGAAGCGCGAGCTCGTGTTCCGATTGCCGCCGATCCCGGCATAATAGGTGCGAAGCGCGTCATAGTCGGCAAAGGCGCCGCTGCGTGGATGCGCGCGGATGTCGCCCGTCGGCGCGCGCGTGTCAGTCGCCATCCAGAAGCAGTTGATGTCGCTGACCTGGTCGTTGGGCCGGCCCGCCGACACCGCGGTCACGACATATTCGATCGCGACAGGGCTCTCGAGCGGCGCGCGGAACCACAAGGTGACCCCCGCCGGGCTGTCGATGTCCAGCACGCCGTCCGCCGCGGTGAAGCGCCCCGGCTGCTCGGCCTCGACGATCCATTGCCCAAGGCCATGCCGGAAATCGTCGCGATGGATCACGCGCTCGCCGCGTGCTCCGGTTCGCATGCATGCCGGGGTCAGCGCCGCCATGCCGAGTCCGGCGATCACGTGTCTGCGGTTCTGATTCACGCTGACCTCGTCCCACATCTTGATCCAACCATCCTTCATGTGGAATGGGCGGTCAATTCCTTCCGGAGCCGTGATGCCTGCCGAAACGCTTCTGTTCGATGTCCGGGATTTCGGCGCACGCGGCGATGGCCGCGCCCTCGATACCGATGCGATCAACGCCGTCATCGCGCAGGCCGCGCTGAGCGGCGGGACGGTGGTGATTCCTGCCGGTCGCTTCCTCTGCTTCTCGATCCGCCTCGCAAGCGGCGTCACCTTGCTCCTGTCCGAGGGCGCAGTGATCGAGGCGGCCGATCCCGCGCGGCATGCCGGCGCCTATGATCCGCCCGAGGCGGCACATGGCGAGCTGTTCCAGGATTTCGGGCACAGCCATTGGCGCAATAGCCTGATCTGGGGGATCGGGCTGCACGACATCGCGATCGTCGGCCCGGGGCGGATCGAGGGCACCGGCCTCACCCGCGACGGGCCGGGCGCGCGCTGGCGGCGCGACACTGGCGAGCGCCCGCTGTCGATGGCGGGCATGAGCGCGGCGGAGATCCGCGCGCTCGAACCCGAGGAGCAGGAGATGACCGGCCTCGGCAACAAGGCGATCGCGCTCAGGAATTGCCGCCGCGTCATGCTCCGCGACTTCACCATCGCCAAGAGCGGGCATTTCGCGGTGCTCGCAACGGGGGTCGAGGACCTGCTGATCGAGCGGCTGGTGATCGATACTGAGCGCGACGGCATCGACCTCGATTGCGTGCGCCGCACACGCGTGCGCGGCTGCCGGGTCAACTCGCCCAATGACGACGCGATCGTGCTCAAGAGCAGCTATGCGCTGGGCACGGCGGTCGCCTGCGACGACGTGGTGATCGAGGATTGCACTGTCTCGGGCTATGACGCCGGAACGATGCTCGACGGCAGCTTCGGGCACACGCAGCAGCTGGCGCCCGACCGCGACCGGGTGACCGGCCGCATCAAGCTCGGTACCGAATCCAATGGCGGCTTCCGCAACATCGTGATCCGCAACTGCCGCTTCGAACGGTCGCGCGGCCTCGCGCTCGAGACGGTCGATGGAGGCGCGATCGAGAATGTCACGGTCTCGGGCGTGACGATGCGCGAGGTGACCACCGCACCGCTGTTCATCCGGCTCGGCGACCGCGGGCGGGGGCCGGTGGGCACCGACATCGGCACGATCCGCGGCGTGACGATCGAGGACGTCGAGGCGAGCGGCATCGACCATCGCTTCGCCGCCACGATCGCCGGCCTCCCCGAAGCGCGGATCGAGGACGTTACGCTGCGCGACATCGGCCTGACCTATGCCGGCGGCGGCTCCATGGCGGACGGCAAGCGACGACCGCCGGCATTGCCGCATGCCTATCCCGAACCGAGCATGTTCGGCGTCACGCCCGCCTGGGGCCTGTGGGTGCGCCACGCCACCGGCATCCGCCTGCGCGACGTGCGGCTAGCGACGGAGACGCCCGACGGCCGTCCCGAGATCGTCGCGGAGAATGCGGAGATCGATCGGGACTAGCGCCCGTCCGGCTGTCAACTCCAACGCTCGGGCATCTCGTCATTCATACGGCGACGCCCCACGACATCTCGCGCTTCCAAGGTCGCTACAGTCATCGGGCGCCATAAATTCCCACAGAATGGTAGCATGATTTATAAGATGAACTTGCAAACCGGATCGAGGTGGTATCTATATTGCGACAAGCCGTCTCATCTTGTGGGAGCATCTGAGTAAAGGCGGCTTTGGGAATTCCGGACCGGGGATCGACGAGAATAGACCCTGGCGTGGTGAAGGAAGGGGGAGAGGGAAATGTCTGAACGTTTGAATCTGCGTCGCCGCATGGGGGCATCGGCGTCCTGGTCGGTTCTCGGGCTGCTGATGGTGTGCGGGCCGCAGGCGCTGGCGCAAGCTGGTCCGCCGGACAGCCAGGCCGAGCCGGCCGCTGGCCAGGAAGCCGTCGAGGACGTGATCGTCGTCGGATCGCGCGCCAGCCAGCAATCGGCCAACGCGCGCAAGAAGGGCGCGAAGACCGCGACCGACTCGATCGTCGCCGACGACATCGGCTCCTTCCCCGACCGCAACGTCGCCGAGGCGATCTCGCGCATCCCGGGCGTTGCGCTCGGCCGCAACGAATTCGGCGAGGGCGATTCGGTCGCAATCCGCGGCAACGGTCCGGATCTCACCCGCGTCGAGCTCGACGGCGTCGGCATGACCAGCACCACCGCGCTGGCGCTCGGCTCTGACGGGGCGCGTAGTGCCGATCTGCGCGAACTTCCAGCCGAACTCGTCAAGAGCATCGACGTGGTCAAGGGCTCGACCGCCGACATGACCGAAGGCTCGCTCGGCGGCACGGTGCAGATCAAGACGCGCACCGGCCTCGACTTCGCCAAGCCCTATTTTACGCTGCGCGCCGGCGCCAACATGAACTCGCTCGGCAAGGAGTGGATGCCCGATTTCAACGGCGTCGCCTCGCGCAAATTCTTCGACAACCGGCTCGGCGTGATCGTCAGCGGCAGCTATTCGAAAATCCAGAACAACGGCCATGGCTACGAGCAGACGACCACGAACAACCGCAACTATGCACGCGACTTCGACTTCGACAACTCGCCCGAGAAGACGTTCGCATATAATCTCGCCACGCTCGGCGGCGATACGGCGGACGTCGCCTTCGCCAACAGCACCGAGACGCCACGCTCGGTGCTCACCAAGTCGATCGCAGCGCAGTCCAAGGCCGACTGCTTCACGCTGTTCCCGCATGCCGCCTCGAACGCCTCGACCGCGATCCGTTCGCAGCGCATCCTCGAGCAGCAGACCTGCCTCAATCAGTGGAACGACACGACGCCGTCGCTGATCCGCCACTTCATGAACGAGCAGACCGACGAGCGCTACGCGTTCGATGCGCGGTTCGACTATCAGCTTACCGACAATCTCACCGTGTTCGTGAAGGGCACGTACAGCGGTCGCAACGTCCACGACCAGAACCGCAGCCGCAACCCGGTGTGTCTGCCGAGCGAAGCCTGCGGCCGCAACGTGGTCGGCACCTTCGTCGACACAACGACGGGCTATCCGCGCGTTCGCTCGGTCTCGCCCACTGCGCCAGCCGGCTACTATCTCTATGACGGCCTCAACAACCAGGGCAACAACGCCGTCATCGGCAACGTGCTGAACGTCGTCCCGGGCAGCGTCGTGGTTGACGAGAATCACAACGTCACGTCGATGACGACCACCAACAACTCGATCGGCATCGACCAGATCGAGAACAACATCCGGACACGCACCAAATTCGCGCAGGCGGGTTTCGAGTATAATGGAGATCGCCTCGATATCGAAGGTTTCGCCGGGTTCACCTCGGCTGAATCGAGCCGCGCCGACATGCGTACCTCACGCAGCGCCTTCTATGGCGACGCGACGCTGACCGTGCAGGAAAACGGCCTGTGGGACGTTCAGCTGCCGGCCGGCTTCGACGATCGCAACATCAACAACTTCGTTCAGCTTCGTCAGGTGCCCTGTGCGTCCGGGGGTACCAATCCCGCGACTTGCGTCGGGCAGGCCGCGGTCACCCCGAACGTCAACAATCCGACGGGGAGTCCGGCTTACACGCCGCTCCAGCTCCCGCTCGTCACGCCGAGCTTTAGCGCGTCCTACTCGCCCGCCCTGGGCGAATCGTCGGAGCGGCTCGCCAAGATCGACCTGACCTACAAGACCGAGGGGCTGATCCCGTTCATCACGCGGATCAAGACTGGCGGCCAATATCGCAACAGCAAGCTCGATCGCTGGGGCGGCGGCGGATATGTCGTCAAGGACGCGGTGGGCGACTTTTTGCTGGCGAACGGCACCCGCAATCCCAACTATCAGCCGCCGATCTCAGTGCCGACGATGAGCCTGCGCGGTTCATACCGGGCGTGCCAGCCGACGGCCACCTCAGTCGTGCCGTGCAACTACGGCTATACCCCGAACACGGCGATCACCACGACCAACACCACCCTGTTCGGCGTCGACACCTTCACCGTCGAAGAGTTGCGCGCGCTGTTCCAGCGCACGATCGAGACCGCGGGCTCGGAATATTTCGGCGATCTGCCCAATCGCGGCACTTTGCCGCCGGCGTGGAACGGCATCCGCACCGATATCCTGTTCGCCGCACTCGGCCAGTCGGCCAACATGAACTTCGACTGCCTCAAGGAGTGCATGGGCAGCGACGGCAACATCTATGCCCAGCCGGTCACGCACACCGATGAAACGGTCAAGAACTTCTACGCGATGGCCGAGTTCGAGCAGAAGCTGCCCTTCGGCCTGCTGTTCAACGGCAATGTCGGCATTCGCGGCGTGTTCACGACCGTCAAGGGCTCGGGCGTGCTGCAGCTCACCTCGATCCGCACCAACGCCAATTTCAATCCGCTCGATCCGGGGAATACGGCGGGCATCAATACGACGACCGTCCGCCAGAACGCAGTGCTCCAGGGGAATTCGACCGATTGGTTGCCGACCGTGAATCTCAATCTCTGGGCGTTCGAGGAATCGATCGTGCTGCGCCTCTATGGCGGCAAGACCGTCGCGCGGCCGAGAATCAGCAGCCTGATCCCCTCGGGCACCTGCACGATCGACCAGCGCGAGACGCTCGACGGGGATGGCGAGGATATCTACGGCTGCACCGGCCGCGTCGGCAATCCGGCGCTGAAGCCGTTCACCGCGTGGAACTACAACGCCAGCCTCGAATGGTATCCGAACAAGGATACGCTGCTCTCGGTCACCTACGGCAAGCTGGACGTGAAGATCGGCAACCCGATCGGCGTGACCCGTACTTACCGCCCGTTCGAAGGTAGCGACGCGACCGACCCGGTGACCGGCGAGCCGCTGAGCGACCTCGAGTTCTCCGTTCCGACCTGGGACAACGGCCCCGGCTACAAGCGCACCATCTGGGAGTTCCAGGCCAAGACGGCCTTCACCTTCCTGCCCTGGTTCCTCAAATATACCGGCGCCGACGTGAACTACTCACGCCTTGCCTCGTCGGCGACCGAGGGCGAGCAGGATCCGCTGTCCGGCGACATCATGCCCCCGCGCGATGAATCGCGCGATTACTGGAACGCATCGCTCTGGTATGACGATGGCGATCTCAATATCCGCATCGCCTATCAGAAGCGCAGCGAGACCTTTACCTGCATCACGCCGTGCGGCGGCAACAACGTCAGCTTCAACTATCCGAGTGCAGTCAATCAGGACAACAATACGCGCTTGCCCTATAACCCGGGCGTGCCGCGCTTCCGCGACGGGACGTCGTTCATCGACGCGAAGATCTCGTACAACATCAACCGGAACTTCCAGGTGTATGTCGAGGGGCGGAACATGACCCGGGAGGCACAGATCACCTCGACCGGCGGCTACGAGAATTTCGCCGACGGCGCGCCCAAGATCATGCGCATGTCCTATGGCGGCCGTCGCATCATGGGCGGTGTGCGCATCCAGTTCGGCGGGAAGAAGTGAGTTGACCGATCACCGCTTGTCATTCTCTCCGAAGAGAAGAATTGTTCGACGTGGCCACTTGTAGCGATATCACTTCATAATATGGTATCGTATGACTGGGAATCGATAAGCGAGAGGGGGAAGTATAATGCGAAGAATATTTAAACAATTGGCTGGAACGATTGCACTTGTGGCCGCTACCGTAGCTTTTCCAGCTCAAGCATTTGCATATACCTGTGGCGATTTAGACGCGGCTGAATCCGCGCTTGACGCAAGTCTTAATGCATATGATGAGGCAAACATTTCTGGACGAGAAGCCGATCTACAGGATGATTGGCGCGAGTGCCTAGACAGAGCAGAACCTGAAGCTGATATTTGATGCGATCAGGAGTATGAAGCAAACAGGCTACTCCTCTTCCAGGAAGAGCAATTTCTTCTTTTAGATATTCAAATCAAGCATAGTGAAATGGAAATGATCTCGAACCAACTCGCTTCTGACGGCATCACATGTACATAGAATTGATTGCCAGTATAAGTATGCGGCAACCCTAGTCCAAGGTTCTGCGCAGCCGGAGCGAGCGTGGTATCGAGCGTTGCTCGACGACACGCTCCTCCGGCTTCGTTGTCTGATCGGGAGATGCGCCGATGCGTCCGGCCCTGACCTTGCTTCCGCTGACGATCCTGTCCGCCTCCTGCGCGGCCGACGAACCGGCGACCGCTCCGTCGGACGGCCAGCGCGAATGTTTCTGGGGCTCGCAGGTCACTGGTTTCAGCGATGCCGGCCCGGACCGTGCGATCCTCAACATCGGGCAGCGGGAGAGCTGGGAGCTTGCCCTCGCCACCGGATGCCCGGACGTCGACTGGGCGCTGCGGATCGGCATCCGCGCGCGCGGCGGCGACCGCATCTGCCCTGGGCGGCCGGCCGAACTGCTCATTCCCAATGCCAGCGGCAGCGGTTTCCAGCGCTGCCTGGTGCAGAATGTCCGCAAGCTTTCGCCCGAGGAAGCCGCCGCAGTGCGCGGGAAAACCTCGAAGCAGTGAGCGCGGATCGCGGCAACGCAATCGCACAAGCCTCGCCGGCCATCGACGCCGCCGCGCTTCGTCGCCTGCTCGACCAGTCGCCGCTCGGCACGGTGGAGATCCCGCGTCCACCACTCGACGCGCTGCCCTATCGCGAGTTCATTCGGGTGCTGCTCGGCAAGCCGGGCTTCAAGCTCGATTTCAACCGGCTGCTCCCGGCCGAAGCGCTCGCTCTCGTATCGGATAAGCTGCTCGGGCCCGGCAACTTCGCCGACGAACGCGCGCTGCTGGCAGCCGATATCGATACGCTCGCCGCACTTGCCGGCGGGCTGGTGGACGGCCGTCCCGCGATCTCGGTCCGCACCTATTTCGCGCCGGGCGACTTGGTCTGGCATGTCGACCGCGTGAATGAGCACGCCGCCTTTCGCCTGCTGTGGCCGATCGGCCGCCCCGCAGGAATGCGCGTCACGCCCGCCGCCAATCTCGATGCCGCGCTCTACCGCGCCTATATGCGCCGCGAGCATCCGCTGCTCTGCCGCCTCGACACGCGCGTGATGCGCAGCGGGGTACCGGTGGAGCAGGCCTGGGCGCATCGCCCCGCGCAGCTCGAGGCGATGGCCTCGGGCGCCTTCCCCTTCATCCGCGACCGGACGCAGGAATGGGAGGTCACCCCCGGCGCGGTCAGCATCCACCGCGTCGAGACCCCCGCCCGGCCCGGCACCTGGCACCGCTCGTCCTGGGCGAACCGCGCCGCGCCCGGCTTCCAGATCGTCATCACCGCGGCCTCGGACGCGGCATGACCCCGCGCCGCCTGGGCCGCACCGGGCTCGAAATCTCGCCCTGCACGCTCGGCACCGCGGCGCTGGCTTCGCACCGAGCCGACCGACGCGAGGCAGGGGCGATGATCGCACGCGCGCTCGAGCGCGGCGTGAACGCGGTCGAGCTCGCCGGCGGCGATGGCCGCGTCGCCGACCTGCTTGGCAGCATGCTTGCCCGCGCCGGCGCACGAAGCCGCGTGCACGTCTTCGCCCGCGTGACCTCGCGCGTCCGCTTCGACTTGCCCTCGCCGCATATCCCAGCGCAGCAAGCCTATCCTGGCCGCCACATCCGTACCGAGACCGAGGCGCTGCTGCGCACGCTCGGCGTTGAGCGCCTCGGGCTGCAGCAGCTCCACGCCTGGTGTCCCGAATGGCTGGACGAGGGCGACTGGCGTGAGACGCTCGAGCGCCTGCGCGAGGAGGGCAAGATCGCCGGCTACGGCATCTCGCTATGGGATCATGATCTCGATGCGGCGGCGACGATCGTCGCGCACGGTGCAGCGGACTCGGTCCAGCTCATGCACAACATCTTCGACCAGGGCGCGTCGGCAGGCCTGCTGCCCTTCTGCCAGCGCCACGATGTCGGCGTGATCGCGCGGTCGCCGCTCTATTTCGGCGCGCTCGGCTGGGACGAAGGCGGCCCGGCGCTGGCGCCGCACGACTGGCGCGACGGCTATTTCTATGACGTGCACCGGCGCGAGACACTCGCGCGGGTCCATCGCCTCGCACGCGACGTCGCGCGCGCGGGCCAGCCGCTGTCCGAGATCGCGCTGCGCTTCGCATTGTCGCACCCGGCGGTCACCACGGTCGCGGTGGGTATGCGGACCCGCGCGCAGCTCGACGCCAATCTCACGGCGATCGAAGGCGGTCCGCTTCCCGCTGATGAAGTCGAGGCGCTGGCCGCCCACGCCTGGCTCTGCTGACTTGGCCCTGCTTCAGGCTGGCCCCGCCTGAGCTTTATTTGAGTTCGGCCGGCGTCGCTGGTGCGCTGACCATCCGCACCGGCAACCCGCCCTTGACGTTGCGCATCGTCACCAGCCGGACCGGTTCGAGCGCGTTGTCCGGCTGGCCGTCGGAGGTTACCGCCAGCGCGATGCTGTTCGCGCCGCGGTGGTTGAGAATGCCCTCGGGGATCGCGAACACGCGCTGCGGGCCGACATGGGCGATGAACTGGCCCATGTTCCAGCCATTGACGAAGATCAGCACGCGATAACGCGCCGCCGAGCGCGGCTTGCTCGTGTCGCCGAAGGCGAGGCCGATCGTCGCGTCCTGTCCCTTGGGTACGTCGAGCGTGAAGCGGGCGCGGTGCCAGGTCGTGCCGGGCGCGAGCTTCGCGGGCGGCGCGGTCACGCGTTCCCAGCCCGTGTCGTTGAAGCGCGGCAGGTGCCAGCCCTGCCGCTCGCCATGGAGGCCGCCATTATTGGCCACGCCGCGCACCGGATCGGCCAGGTCCTCGCCGCCCTTGCGGCCCTGGATGCGCCATTCGATCGGCACCGCGAAGCTGCTTCCCGCCGCCGACTGCAGCGAGGCCTGGATCAGCCCGCGCGCTTCCTTGTGGAAGTCGTCGGCATCGAGGTCCCAATTGTGGCCGTTATTGCGCACCATCACGCTCAACACATGCTGGCCCGGCGCGCGCGCCTTGGTGGGCAGCGGGAATTCGGTCCCGCCGAGGGTGATCGGGCGCGGCTGGCCGGAGGGAATCTCATGCTGGCCAATGAACTCGCCGTCGAGCCAGAGCTGGAGCAGGCCCGCCGCGCCGCCGCCGTAGAAGACCGACAGCTTCTCCGCTTCACGACCGCCCTCGAAGCGGCCTCGATACCAGACGTCGCCCTCGTGGAAGCCATAGGGGTCCATCACCAATGTCGGCTGGCCGTCGGCCCAGGCAGTGGTGGTGCCGGCGCGGCGGCGGTCGATCGCCTGCCAGCCGCTGTCGTCGAAGTCCGGCCGCGCCTCGGGCGAGCCCGCGGCGACGCGCCACCCGGTGAGCGTGGGCAAGGGGAAATCCGCCGGCCCGCCGAGGGGCGCCACCGAAGCGACGCTGCCGCGTGCGGTCACAGCGGTACGAACCGCGACACCGTTCCACTGCAGCGAACGGAGCGCGCGTGGCGCCCAGACCTCGAGCGTGGTCTCGCCCGAAGTATCGCCGGTCAGCGCCAGCACGCCGCCCTTGGCCGTTGCGCTGCGGATCAATGCCGGCCCTCGCGCAAGGATCTTCCCCGCCGCGGTGTCATGAGTCCAATAGGCGCCGGCCTCATCCTCATCGGCGAGCAGCAGCGTAAGCGGCGGCTGGCCAGCGTCGGTGATCCGCACCACTGCCCGGCCGCGATGCGTGTAGTTGAGGCGAAGATCGCCCTTCGTCGCATCGAAACTGCTCGCGACGTTGCCCTCGATCACCTCTACCTTGGGCGCGCCGGCATAGCGCAGCACGGTCTCTCCCGGCTCGCCCGCGCGGCCATACATCAGCAGCAGGTCGGCGGCGTCGAGCTTCACTGCGGTCTGCAGCTCGGAGGTCGAATAGACCAGCCGCTGCCCCCCGACATCCACCCCGGCGACCAGCCATTTGGCGTCGAACCCGTTGAGCTGCATCGGCTCGCCCTGTGGGAAGCTATAGCGCCCGTCGGGCAGATCGGCGGTGATCGTGAAGCGATCATTGCCCTGCCCGTTCGATGGCTTGTGCGTCACCAGCAGGAAGCGCGCATCGGTCTCGGGCGACTTGTTGTGATAGACCTGCACCTTGTCCGACGAGATCCGCGGCGTCCCCGCCGGGATCATACCGGCGAGATCGGGCACCGCCGCGATCAGCCCGCCGAGCTGCTTCATCTCGACGAGCTTGGGCCGCACCTCGCGCGGCTCGGAGATCGCCGAGCCATAGTCGTAGCTGGTGAACACCACCGGCGCGGGCAGCCAGCCCCAGCTGGTGCCGCCATAGCCCATGTAGAAGCTCTGGATGTTGATGCCGTTGGCGAGGTTGGTGCCGTAGAACACGCGCTGGAAGCGCTTGCCGCGCTGGATCGCGTTGCATTCATAGCCGCCATTCGACCCCCAATAGTCGAACCAGCCCCCGCCGAACTCCGCCAGGAACCCCGGCGTGTTGGCCGAGGCCGAGGCGCCGCCCTTCGCGCCGCCCGGACCGTAATAGCCCCAGTCGGGCGCCGCGCTGCCGCGCGTCGGCTTGCCCTCGACAGTGCAGGTGCCGCCGGGATAGCCGTCGAACGCGTAGAGATCGACCGGGCCGGGCACGACGTGCTCGACCTTGGAATCCTGCGGTGTCCAATAACCGTTGCGGCCCTGATCGTTGTGGAAGATCGGTACGTTGATGCCGTCGGCGCGCGCCTTCTTGTAGAGATGGTCCATGTAGCGGCGCTGCGACGGCGTGGTCACCGCCAGCTCGTTCTCGATCTGGTGGAGGATGACGGTGCCGCGATTGCCCTTGCCGTCGCCATTGATCTGATGCCGCGCGATGATGGCATGGACCTGAGTCAGCCACTCGTCCGCTGCTTCCAGATATTCCGGCGCATCGGTGCGCGCCTTCACGCGCTGGTTGACCAGCCAGCCCGGGAATCCGCCGCGCGTCAGCTCGGCATTCACATAGGGACCGGCGCGGGTGATGACGTAGAGCCCCTCCTCCTCCGCCATGGTCAGCAGCCGGTCGATGTCGCGGACGCCGGAGAAATCGTAGACGCCCTGCTTCGGGCTGTGGAAGCCCCAGTCGAAATAGAAGGCGACGGTGTTGAACCCGTTGGCCTTCATCTTCTGCAGGATGTCGCGCCACAGATCGGGGCTGGGCAGGCGGAAATGATGCATCTCGCTCGACCAAATCATGGTGCGCTTGCCGTCGATCATCAGCGAGCGCGCGTCGAACGACACGCGGCCGAAGGTCTTGACCGGCGCGGCGAGATTCTGCGTCTCGCGTGCCTGCTGGGCGGTTGCGAGGGGCGTCCAACACATCGCCGCCATCGCGACCATTAGCGAAATTGCTCTGCCCCTCACCCCATCCTCCCGGATTTTGTTATCAACTCGGCAACGGCAGCCGCGAAGAGGGTTACCGATTCCGCCTCTGATACCCAAATTATGCGATCATGTCTCATTTTTTGGGTGGGCCGGGTGACTGAATTTGCTAGATTGGCCTGACCAACAACCGGATGCATGATCTGCGGCGGTGGAAAGCGGAGAGGTTGCGTGCGCTCGATCCGGATCACTCGCGTCCTCCTCTCGCTTGCCGCGCTGCTTCCCTCGGCGGCGCTGGCCGGGCAGGTCGAGCTGTTCGACGGTCGCGAGGTTGCCGGTATCGTCCATTCCGGCGAGCGCCCGGCGCAGCTGGCCGCCGAACTGCTGGCACGCGACCTGACGCAGTTGACCGGGATGACACCGCGCGTGTCGGGCGATCTTGCGACGTGCGGGCGGCTGTGCGTCGTGCTGGGGCCTCAGGATTCGGCGCTGATTCGCGAGGTCGCCCGCGAGACGGGGATCGATCTCACCGAGCTGTGCGGCCAGTGGGAACGCTACACCCGCCTGCTCGTCCGTTCGAAGCGCGATCCGTCGCGGCGCTATCTCTTGATCGCGGGCTCGGACATGCGCGGCGCGATCTGGGGCGTGGTCGATCTGACGCGCGAGATCGGGGTCTCGCCCTGGGAATGGTGGGCCGATGTCACGCCGCGCCGCGTGAAGCGGCTGGCGGTCGACGGCAGCCGCCGCCTGTCGCCCGCGCCGTCGGTCCAGTATCGCGGCATCTTCCTCAACGACGAGGATTGGGGGCTCCAGCCCTGGGCGGCCAAGACCTATGAGCCCGAGACCGGGGATATCGGGCCGAAGACCTATGTGCGCATCTTCGAGCTGATGTGGCGATTGAAGGCCAACCTCATCTGGCCGGCGATGCATGACTCGACCAAGCCCTTCTACCAGATCCCCGGCAATGCCGAGGCGGCGCGCGACCATGCGATCGTGGTCGGCACCTCGCATGCCGAGCCGATGATGCGCAATAATGTGCGCGAGTGGGAGGAGCAGGACGGCGACTTCAACTTCTTCACCAATCGCAACAAGATGGTCGACTATTGGCGCCGCCGCGCGGAGGAGGTGAAAGGCTTCGAGAATATCTACACGATCGGGCTGCGCGGCAAGCATGACTCCGCGATGGAGGGCGCCGACACGCCGGAGAAGGCGCGTCAGGCGATGACCGAGGTGATGGCGATCCAGCGCGAGCTGCTCGCCACGGCGCAGGGCAAGCCCGCCGATCAGGTGCCGCAGGTGCTGACGCTCTACAAGGAAGTGCTCGACATCTACGGCACCGGCCTCAAAGTGCCCGACGACGTGACACTCGTCTGGCCCGAGGACAATTACGGCTATATCAACCGGCTCTCGAACCCCGCCGAGCGCAAGCGTTCCGGCGGATCGGGCATCTATTATCACATCTCCTATTGGGGCCGGCCGCACGACTATCTGTGGCTCGGCACGACGCATCCGGCGCTGATCCGCGAGCAGCTCGACCGGGCGTGGCAGATGGACGCGCGCAAGCTCTGGGTGGTCAATGTCGGCGACATCAAACCAGGCGAGTATCTGACGCAATATTTCCTCGACCTCGCCTTCGACACCCAAGCGATCACGCCGGCGCCGGACGCGCACCTTACGCGCTGGGCCGCGGACCAGTTCAGTGGCGCCAACGCGGCCGAGATCGCCGCGATCATGACCGAATATTACGACCTCGCCTTCGAGCGGCGGCCCGAGTTCATGGGCTTCGGCCAGACCGAGCCGACTCGCCCCAACAAAATCGGGGACTATATCCGCACCGGCGGCGGCGAGGCGCTGGCCCGGATCGACCGCTACCGCGCGATCACCGCGCGCGCCGAGGCGCTGACCACGACACTGCCCGCCGACCGCCGCGACGCTTTCTTCCAGCTCGTCCTCTATCCGGTGCGTGCAGCGGCGAGCCTCAACGAGCGCAACCTGCGCCTCGATCTCGCTTCGCTCTACACGCGCCAGGGCCGCACCAGCATCAACGCGCATGTCGAGCAGGCCAAGACGGCACACGCCCGGATCGTCGCCGACACGGCCGCCTATAACAGCCAGAACAGCGGCAAGTGGCGCGGGATGATGGACATGGCGCCGCGGCGGCTGCCGGTGTTTGACGAGCCACTCTATCCGCAGGTCACGACACCGCCGGATGCGAGACGCACGACTGCGCCGAATGCCGCGGCCGGGATCGACCGCATCGTTTCGCTTTCGGCGACGAGCGCGTCAGCATCAGACTGGGAAATCGTCCCCGGACTCGGCTCGCGCGGCGGCGCCCTGCGCGCGAAGCTCGACCTGCCCTCGCGCGCCGACGCGGCCGGCGTGGCGCCGCTCGACTATCGCTTCGACGTATCCGCCACGGGTGATGCCGAGCTACGTATCGTCGCCATCCCCGTCCATCCGCTCACGTCGGAGAACGGCCTGCGCATCGCCGTCCAGCTCGACGACGGGCTGGTGCAGCTGCTCGATTTCCGCACCTTCGGGCGCAGCGAAGAGTGGAAGCAGAATGTCCTCACCAACACCGCCGTCCGTACGATCCCGATCCGGCAGCTGGCCAAGGGCGCGCATCGCCTGCGCATCCATGCGCTCGACCCTGGCTTCATCCTCGACCGGATTGACGTGCGGCTCGACGGTGCGCCCGACTATTACGGCGCGCCGCCAGTCAAATAGCTGCGACAGATTGGCGGCTGCCCGGGCAAGCCGCTCCCCTGCTGCCGTCAGATCGCCTTGGCCACCATACCGGCGATATTGGTGACGATCGCGTAGAGCGACCAGATGCCGATCACGGCGATGATCATCAGGATCGCCGTCTGCCACCAGCGATTGACATGCGCATCCAGCATGAAGCGCTTGCTCGACGTAAGCAGCAGGATGCCGAGCAAGATCGGTGGCAGGGTGAGCGCGGTCACGACGCTAGTGCCGAACACGCTGATATGGACGAGATCGGGCGCGCCGGGGAAGGTGATCACCAGCGGCACGATGATGAAGAATGCCACCATCGCCCGATTGAACCAGGGATCGTCGCCGATCTCCTTGAACCGTTCGCCGCGCCGCGTGCCGAGATGCAACCCGTCGAACATCAGCCGGGCGAAGCCGTGCGCCTGCGCCGGGAAGCTGGTGACCGCCTTGAGCGCGAAGGCGATCCAGAGCAAAGTCGGCCCCAAGGGACCCACCGCCAGCGTCATCATCTGCGCCAGCCCAGCCTCGTTCGAAACGGTGATGCCGGTCCCGCGCAGCGTTTCGGCCGCGACGATCCAGATCAGCAGGTTGATGAGCAGCAGCGGCACCATGCCCGAGGCCAGGTCGAACTGCTGCAGCGCGCGGTGCCTGGGCTCGTTCCAGCCGCGTTCCGCCATGAAATAGGGGTAGAGCAGGTTCGCCGCCGATCCGCCGATCGTGCCGATCGTCGCGACCGCGATGAACAGCGCGTCGAACGGTCCGTTGTCGGGCGGCACGTCGAAGGTGAGCCCCTTGAACAGCGCCACCCAGTCGACATGGCCGATGCGGACGAGCGCGAAGACGAACGAACCGATGATCACGATCGAGGCGACCCGCGCGCTCCATTCGAGCAACCGGAAGGCGCTGCCGCGGGTGAGCACGAAGGCAGTGCCGATGACGACGGGAATGCCCCACCAGAAATGCCCCCACTCGCCGCCGCGCCGCCCGAACAATTCGTACAGGCCGACCGTCCCCGCGCGCAGGAACGCCGATTGGACGATCATGCCGTAGATCAGCATCATCACCGCGAAGAAGATCGGGAATCCCTTCCACACGCGGCGGTAGCCGGCCATCAGCGAGCGATCGCCGAAGCGGTTCTGCAGCTTGTATTTGGCGATCGCCGAAATCATGAAATAGCGCGCGCCGAGGGCGACGATCAGCGTCCACATCAGCACATAGCCGTAATTGCCGCCGGATACGCTCGAACTGATCAGGTCGCCGGTGCCGAGGAAGGTCATGGCGAGCACCAGCCCGGGACCGAAACCCTGAAGATGCGCGCGGATTCCCCTGGGAAGGCCCTGCGGCAGCTCGGCGGCTGCCGGCTCGGCGGCGCGATCCGCGGCGGTGCTCATACTGCCACCTGGCCAAGACCGATGGCATGGCGCGCGATCCGGCTGAGCACGCCGGGATCGCCGAAGCCGCCTGATTTGGTGATGAGGCGGATGCCGTCAGTCCCCTCGATCCGCGCGACCGGGACACCCGGGTCGAGCTCATGTTCGGGGACGAGTTGCCGCGCTCCGAGCGCTTCCATCACCGCCGCCGCGGTGGCGCCGCCCGAGCAGAGGATGGTCCTCGCCGACGTCGCACGCACCAGCGCGGCCACTTCGCGGCCGAAGCGCGCGGTCGCGGCGATCGGATCGGATCCGGCACGTCCGGCCCCCCTCAGCAGGAGGATGACCGGATCGCGCGAGCCGCTCGATGCGGCCGTGGACGCCGGAAGTTCCACGATCTGCGGACAATCGAGACGGAGCCGTTCGACCTGCGCGATTGTGATCGGATCCGTCGATCCGATCGCGATGACCATCGGCAAAGCCGGCACCAGAGAGCTGGCATCCTGCGGCGCACCGGCAATGAGGCTGGCGAGCGCGCTCGCAAGGCCACGCGCGCCGACCGCGACGATACGGTCGGGCGCGTCCAGGATCGTGCGGGCGATTGCCGCGAGATCGGCCTCATCCGCGGCGTCGGGGCATTCGCATGGCAGGCCGCCGAAGTGACCGGCGACGGTGAGCGGCGCGCCGACACCCCGTCCGGTCAGACGGCCGCCAGTCACCTTCCGCTCCTGCTCGAGCACTGCCGGGCAGGCGATAGCGCTGCTGCGGCCGGATGCCGCGAGTAGCGCGGCGGTTTCCGCGGCGACTTCGCCCTTCAGCCGGCTGTCGATCTTCTTCATCACCAAGCGAGGCGCCAGGGCCTGCGCGGCGCTCCAGGCGGCCTCGACTCGCGCCGCAGCGAGCAGCGGAGAGAGGTTGCGGCTGCGGGTGTCGATGGCGAGGACATCCGGCGCGGCGGCAGCAGCCTCGGCGACCGCGTCCACGCCGAGCGCGACGCGGACGTGCAAGCCGCGCGACGCGAACGGCGCCGCGCTATCGAGCGCGCCGGTAAGATCGTCGGCGACAATAAGGATCGGGGTCGTCACGCAGGTACCTCTCCACTCGTCGCGACGTTTGCCGTCGATCGTTCGATGCCGACATGTAAACTGGTATCATGTCCGCGGGCAACGGCTGTTTCGCGCACAAATTCGGCCATTGACCCAGTGGCCGAAGCATAGGCTGCCTATACGGACTTACAAGTAAATTTACAGGATGACAGGCTGTGAAGTGCGCGATATGGGTATTGCAGGCTGCCTGTAGCGGCGAAGCCAAGCGACATGAGGACGAGGATCGTGCAGCCCGGACAGATCGTCATCACAGTCGGTGATCCGGCCGGCGTCGGTCCCGAGATCACCTGCCGGGCATTGGCGGAGCTTGACGAGGCGGCGCGCGGCGCCGTGCGCGTGGTGGGACCGCGCGAGACGATCGAGCATGCGGCTCGGCTGGTGGGGACATCGCTCCGCTTCGGCGACGACAGTCGGGCCGGCACCGTACGGCTCGACGATGTTCCACTCGCGTCCACCATCGCGACCGGCAAGATCGATCCGGTGGCGGGCGACGCCGCCTATCGCGCGATCGTGCGGGCGGTGGAGATCGTCACCGCGGAAGGTGGCTGCATCTGCACCGCGCCGATCAACAAAGAGGCGATGAACCTAGCGGGCCACGCGTTCGATGGTCATACCGGGTTGCTCGCGCATCTCACCGCGTCGGCGGCGTCGTTCATGCTGCTCGCGTCGGAAAAGCTATCGACGATCCACGTCTCCACACATGTCTCGCTCGCCGATGCGATCCACCGGGTCGAACCGGCACGCGTACTGGCGACGATCACGGCGGGCGCGGCGCATCTGCGGCGGATCGGGATCGCAGCGCCGCGGATCGCCGTGGCCGGGCTGAACCCGCATTGCGGCGAGCATGGCCTGTTCGGCGACGAGGATGATCGCTGCATCGCGCCCGCGGTGGATGAGGCCCGCGCGCAGGGCATCGACGCGCACGGCCCGATCTCGCCCGATACGGTATTTTACCGCGCGGCGCAGGGCGAGTTCGACCTGGTCGTCGCACAGTATCACGACCAGGGGCATATCCCGACCAAGCTGATCGCGTTCGACACGACGGTGAACGTGTCGCTGGGACTGCCGATCGACCGGACCTCGGTCGATCACGGCACCGCGTTCGACATCGCGGGGACGGGGCACGCCTCGCACGTCAACATGATGGCCGCGCTGGCCTATGCCAAGCGCCTCGCCGATGCGCCGCGTCCGCGCGAGACGGTGCGGGGGATGGCGGCATGAACGATCCGCTGCCGATCCGGGGCGTGTTCAGCGCGTCGTTCACCGCGTTCGATGCAGCCGGCGCGGTCGATTGCGAACGGACCGCGGCACACGCCCGCAACCTGATCGAGGCGGGTTGCGACGGAATCGCGCTGCTCGGCACCACCGGCGAGGCGAACAGCCTGTCGCTTGCCGAGCGCAAGGCGGTGTTGGAGTCCGTGGTCGACTCCGGCGTCGATCCGGAGCGGCTCGTCCCCGGCACCGGCGTCTGCTCGGCGCCCGAGACGATCGAGCTCACGCGCCACGCCCATGGCTGCGGCGTGCGCACCGTGCTGCTGCTCCCGCCCTTCTATTATCCCTCGCCGAGCGAGGAGGGGCTTTACGCCCATTATGCGCGCGTGCTCGACGCCTGCGCGGCGCCGGGGCCGCGCGTGATGCTCTACCACATTCCGCAGATGAGCGGCGTGCCGATCACCCATAAGCTGATCGAGCGGTTGCTCGCCGCCTATCCCGGGGCGGTGATCGGCGTGAAGGATTCGAGCGGCGATCTGGAGCATATGCGAGGGCTGGTCGCGGCGTTTCCGGGCCTCGCCGTGTTCGCGGGCGCGGACCACCTGCTCGGGCCGCTGATGCGCGCGGGCGGGGCAGGGTGCATCACCGCGACCTCGAACCTGATCGCGCCATGGCTCGCCGAACTGGCGCGGGAGATCGCCGCGGGCGCCTCGCCCGACGCGACGCGCGCACTCGAGGAGCGCATCACCGCAGCGCGCAACCTGTTCCAGCGCTGGCCGCAGATCGCGGCGCTCAAGGCGGCGCACGCGCAGCGCACGGGGCATGCCGACTGGGCCGCCGTCCGCCCGCCCTGGCTTCCGATCGAACCGCGCGAAACCGAAATCCTGCGCGCGGCGATGGCGGACGTGCTGCCCGACTCATTCGACCTCCAGAAAAAGGCACCCGCATGATCCGTTCGTTGCTCGCCGGGGTCGCGTTCTGCGCCATGAGTTCGCCGCTCACCGCGCAGGAAGGCGCGCCCGCGATGGTCGAGATCCCCGCCGGCACCTTCGTCATGGGTGCGGACGACACGATGTCGCGCGACTGGTTCAACGAGAAGCCGGCGCATCAGGTCACGATCTCGCGTCCGTTCAGGATCGCGGCGCGTGAGGTGACGATCGATGACTGGCGCCGCTTCCGCCCCGACACCCCGGTGACGACCGATCACGCGCCCTATGTCGCGGGGATCAGCTGGGACGACGCGACGGCCTATGCCGCGTGGCTGTCGAAGCAGACCGGCAAGACCTATCGCCTGCCGACCGAGGCGGAATGGGAATATGTCGCCCGGCTCGCGGCGAAGGATCCGGGGCGCTTCGGGGCGATCAAGGGGCTCGGCGACGGCCCGACCGAATGGACCGCCGACCTGTTCGCCCCCTACCCACTCGCGCCGCAGACCGACCCGACCGGCGCCGCCTCGGGCCAGCTGCGCGCCGTGCGCGGCGGACGAATGGGGTTCAATCCAGGCCGCGCTCCGACCGACGTGCAGATCGAGATCGACTATACAAAGCCCGAGGCCCGGCTCGCCTTCCCGCCGAGCTTCGCGCCGTACAAGGGCGCGGAAGGTGCCGGCGGCTTCCACGCGATCGGACTGCGGCTGGTCGAGGCGACGGCCCCGGCAACCGCGCCGCTCGCCGTCACCCCGCCGCTTAACGCAATGGGCGTGCGTCAGGACCTGACCACCGCGGCGATGGGCCCCGATCCCAAGAAGCCCTATTTCCGCCGTCGCCCCTACCTCCCTTCGCCGCCCGATTTCACCGGCGGGGTGACGATCGACAAGACCGGCTGGGACGCCTGGTATCGCAATCACCACCACAGCCCGGCGCTCACCGTGATGCCGAACGGCGACGTGCTGATCGCGATCTATTCGAGCTATCGCGAGTACGAGGCCGGCACGATGATCATCGGGACCCGCCTGCGCCATGGCGCGGACCAGTGGGATCCGCCGTCGCCCTTCGCCGACATCGTCGGAGTCAACGACCATGCGCCGTTGCTGATGCGCGACGGCCAGCTCGCGCGCTTCTTCTGGGGCACGCCCTATTCGGGCAACGTCGAATGGGGGCCGAAAGGCTTCCCCTTCCAGTCGATGACGACCGCCGACAACGGCGCGAGCTGGTCGCCGATCGCCTATGCCAAGGTCGTCGGCAAAGTCGGCGCGCATAATCGCCAGCCGATCAACAGCGCGTTCCGCGACAAGTCCGGCCGCCTGCTGCTGTCGAGCGACGGCGGCACCGATCCCAACGACAAGAAATACAATGATGGGCAATCGCTGCTGTGGGCGAGCGATGACGACGGCAAGACCTGGTATGACACTGGTGGGCGCAGTTTCGGCCGGCACACCGTGTTCGTCGAGGCGAAGGACGGGCGCATCCTCGGCTTTGGCGGCAAGGGCACGCATATCGACGACCTCATGCCGCTGTCGACCTCGACCGATGGGGGCAAGACCTACACCAAGTCCAAGCTGCCCTTCTCCTCGCTGGGATCGGCACAGCGCCCGACCATCCTGCGGCTGCAAAGCGGGCGGCTGATGATGATCGGCGACTATGTCCGCACCAAGCCGCTCGCCCGGCCGCTGCCCGAGCGCGGCTCCTATATCGCGATCTCCTCGGACGACGGCGCCACCTGGAAGTTCAAGCCGCTGCCCGGCACCGGCCGCTCGGAGAAGCCAGGCCGCGCGGAGGAGATGCAGGGCGGCACGCTCGGCTATTCCGGCGCCGCGCAGGGGCCGGACGGGGTGATTCATGTCGTCACCTCGGTCACCAAGCCTTCGGTTGCGCTCGCCTTCAACGAAGCGTGGATCGACGCGCCAGCGGACATGCCCGACAATGACGTGCTCGAGCGCAACGACGTGACCGCGGTGAGCGGTGTGACGGTGCATGAGGAGCGCTATCCCGACGGCAAGCTGCGCGGCAGTTGGTCGGGGGGCCGCGGTAGCAATGGCGCGGTCGTCTTCGACGGATCGCAGCGCTGGCTCTATCCCGATGGGCGCCCGCAATGGGAGGTACGCTACCGGCTCGGCCGCAAGATTGGGCTGGAGAAGGAATATGACGCCGAAGGGCGGCTGATCTCGCAGCGCGAGCACCAGCCCGACGGACGCTTCGTGTGGACCCGCTGGTGGCCCAACGGCAAGCTGCGCAGCGTCTCCGGGTGGAACGGGGTGATGGCCGACGGCCGCGCGCGCACTTGGTCCGCCGAGGGCAAGCTGCTGAGCGACGTCAGCTTCGTGAACGGCGTGCTGCCCGGCCACGAGTTCAAGTCGGGCGGGACGCCGCCGGAAAACACGCAGTGACGGCAATCGACCCCGACCGCACGATCGTTCTGGAGCGGCCGCCCCAACTGCATTTCGGCATCGGGACGATCGCCCGGGTCGGCGCTTTCGCCGCGGCGCGCCCGGTCGCGCGCACGCTGGTGATCGCCGCGCCGGTCATCCGCGATCGCGTGGCGGACATGGCGCTGCCGGGCGACGTCGCGATCTTCGACCAGGTGGTGAACGAGCCCGATCTCGCGCTGCTCACGGCAGCGCGCGCATTCGCCGACGATTACCAGCCCGAGCTGATCATCGGCTTCGGCGGGGGCAGCGTGATGGACCTGGCCAAGCTGGTCGCCGTCCTGCTGGGCCGCTCGACGCCGGTCGAAGCGATCATCGGCGCGGGCAAGGCACCGCCGCGGCGCGTCGCACTGGCGCAAGTGCCGACGACCGCGGGCACGGGCAGCGAGGCGGGGCCGCGCGCGCTGCTCACCGACGACGCGACCGGCGCCAAGCTCGCGATCGAGAGCGGGCACATGATGGCGGACATCGCGGTGATCGATCCGCAGCTTGCGGTGACGGTTCCGCCGCTGGTCACCGCCGAAACCGGGATCGACGCGCTCGCGCATTGCGTCGAGGCGTTCACCAACCTCCGCGCCCATCCCGCGATCGACCTCTACGCGCGCGAGGGCATCGGGCTGATCGGCCGCTATCTGCGGCGCGCGGTCGAGCATGGCGGCGACCTGGAAGCGCGCGCCGGCATGGCGCTGGCCGCGCTCTATGGCGGCTATTGCCTCGGGCCGGTCAACACCACGGGCGGGCACGCGGTGGCCTATCCGCTCAGCACGCAGCACGGCATCGGGCATGGCCGGGCGAACGCGATCATCTTCCCGCACATGCTCGCCTACAACGCGCCGGCGACGGGCGAGCGCACGCGCGAGATCGTCCAGCTGCTGCGACTGGGCGACGCGGAGGAAAAGGTCTGCGCGGCGACGAGCGGCTTCTGCGCCGATCTGGGCATCGCGATGCAGCTGACAGCGCATGGCATCGAGCCGGCGCATATCCCCGCAATGGCTGCGGAAGCCGCGGGGATCCGCCGGTTGCTGGACAACAATCCGCGTCCGATGACCGAGCGCGACATCGCCGCCATCTATCACGCCGCGCTTTAGGCGCGGCGCTCCGATCAGAGGCTGAGGTCGATCAATCCACCGCCGAACAGGCGGTCGCGCGAGTTGCGGACATGCGCGCGCATCGCCTCGCTGGCGCGCTCGGCGTCGCCGGCGCGGATCGCTTCGAGAATCTCGCCATGCTCCTCGGTCGATTGCTCGAGCCGCGCGCTCGGTTGGAGCAGCGCCATGCCGTGCAGTTTCATGCCGACCGTGATCTGCTCGCGCAACGCATACAGCACGTTCAAGAAATAGTGATTGTTCGCCGCCTTGGCGATGGTGAGGTGGAATTCCAGATCGATGTCGTCGCGGTGGACATGGTCCGCCGTCGCGTGCTTGAGCCGCTCGAGGATGGCGGCGAGTTCATCGAGGATCGCGCCGTTGCGCCGCAACGCGGCCAGCGCAGCGGTCCGCCCCTCGATCGTCTCGCGGAATTCGAAGCAGCGCTGGATGTCGGCGATCGTCTGCGCGGGGGTGAACAGCGGGCCGGCATTGACGGCCTCGTCGATACCTTCGCCGGTCTCGGGGCCGAGCACGAAGCTTCCCGCGCCCTGCCGCGAATAGATCACGCCATCGTCGCGCAGCCGCTTCAGCGCGTCGCGAATGACCGGACGCGAGACGTCGAACGACCTGGCGAGCTCATTCTCGCTCGGCAATTTGGACTGGCGCGCATATTGGCCGTTCGAGATCCAGCCGAAAAGCTGCTCATACACCTTGTCGGCGAGGGTCGCGCCGCGATGGCTGAGATCGATGCTGTCGCTTGTATAGCCGTTGTTATCAGGCGCTGACGTGCTGTGCATGGAGAGAAATTACCGCGTTTCCTTCCCATTTTGAAGAGGCCGCGGACATTTCCCGCCTCCGAATTGGTCACCGGCTGGCACTTGTTTGACAAATTCACACGGCGCGGGCGATGAATTGCGGCAGCCTGGCGCCAACTCGTTGCGATTGCGAAATAAAATACGAAGCGACGCGCGACGGACGGAGACGCGCGCGCCATCCCTTCGGGAAAAGGCTTGTAAGGGCTCGTCTAGCGAGTTGGCTTTCGCGTCTCGTCGAAAGCGACAGGAAAAATCATTCATATGAAGATAGATAGCAAATCTAGTAGGAGTAATTTTGTCATACCAGTTTACAACTTTCCAATCGATATGTTAGGTCCTCCTTCATCGTGCCGACAGGGCCGTTGAAACAGGAGAGGACAAAGTGGCCAAACGCGAGAGCTACCTCGTGACGAGCGCCGGAATCGCGCTGATCATGAGCCTGCCGTTGCCGGCGATGGCGCAGACCGCGCCCGCCGATCGGGACGCGGCGGCCCCACAGGTCGCCGAGCCACCCGCGGGGCAGCAGGCGGGGGAGCAGGACGTCATCGTCACCGGCAGCCGCCTGCGCAGCCCGACGCTAACCGCGCCCGCCCCGGTGCAGGTGATCGACAGCCAGCAGATCCAGCGTGAGGGCTACATCACCGTCATCGACGCGATCCAGAACAACCCGACCTTCGGCAATCCCAGCAACAGCCGCACCACCAGCAACGGCAGCCGCCAGGGTCTCGGCGGCAGCACCGTCGGCCTGCGCAACGGCGGCGACACCCTCACGCTAACGCTGATCGAAGGCCGTCGCAGCGTGAGCAAGGAGCTCGCCTTCATTCCGACCGGCTTCGTCGACCGGGTCGAGGTGCTTACCGGCGGCGCTTCGGCAGTCTACGGCTCGGACGCGATCATCGGCGTGGTCAACTTCATCTACAAGAAGAACTTCGAAGGCGTCCTGGCGAACGTCCAGGCCGGCATCTCGGAGCAAGGCGACAACCAGGAATATTCGGCCGACCTGACGGTGGGCAGCAATTTCGCGAACGACCGCGGCAATGCGATGTTCTACGTCGGCTGGTCGGACCAGGCGTTCCTCTCCTCGGCCAATCGCGATTACACCGCCCGCAGCTTCAGCAGCCTCGGCGTCCAGCAGCGAATTGGGGGCGGCAGCGACGCCAATCTTCAGGCGGTGCGCAACCTGTTCGTACCGGTTGCGCTGGACAACAATCCGATCACCGGGGCCGGCCTGTTCGTGACCCGGAACGGCGGCACCTACACCATCGCTCTGGACGGGACTGCACGTGCACCGCTGGCCTCCGAATTCTTCGACGGCGCGCCGTACGGGGCGATCGCCAGTCCGCTCGAGCGCCTCAACACGGCGGCGCGGATCAACTATCAGATCACCGACAACATCAACCTGTTTGCGCAGGGCACCTACGCCCGCTCGAAGACGCGCGGCTATGGCGGCCCGCTCGCGCATCAGTCCTCGTCGGGCCAGAGCATCATCCCGGGTGGCGCGCCGTACAACATCGAAAGCCGGGTCATTTCGCCCACGGGCGTCGTTACCATCGTGCGCAACCCGTTCGTGCCCGACGCGATCTACAACAGCGCGACGGACACCACCAACGCCACCTGGCGCGATGGTTTGCGCGACATCACCTTTCAGCGCCGCGCGCTCGAATGGGGCGGCCACAATTCGGAGCTGGAGCGCGACGGGTTCCAGCTGACCTTCGGCGCCGACGGCAAGCTCGGCGGCGGCTGGCGGTACGAGGCCTATTATTCGTACGGCGAAGCGACGCAGTTCCACACCTGGCCGAACGGGCTGAACGCCGATCGCTATGCCCAGGCGCTCAACGTCATTCCCGATATCTTCGACGTCAACGGAAACGGCAATCGCACCGAGGCGATCTGCGCCGATGCGGCTGCGCGGGCGGCTGGCTGCATTCCGATCAACATCTTCGCCGGCACCAATGGGATCTCGCAGGCCGCGGTCGATTGGACCAAGGCCACCGGCTCACGCTACACCAAGCAGACGCTGGCGGATTTCCAGGCCAATATCAGCGGCCCGCTGTTCCAGCTCTGGTCGGCGGGTCCGGTCGAGGTCGTCGCCGGCGTCGAGCATCGCCGTGAAACCGAACTCACGACCCATGATCCGTTGCATGTCGCGGGGCGCAACGGCTTCGATTCGCGGGGCAACGCGTACGGCTCGACCACGATCAAGGAAGCCTATGGCGAGGTTCAGATCCCGCTGATCCACAACACGCCGTTCATCGAGAATCTGACGATCCGCGCCGCGGGGCGGGCGTCCAAATACCGGCAGCTCGACAAGGTCTATTATGGCTGGAACGTCGGCTTCGAATGGTCGCCGATCAGCGACATCCGTTTCCGCGGGACAAAGTCCTACGCGATCCGGGCGCCTACCATCGACAACCTGACCCGCCCGCAGACCACGACCTTCGACGCGGGCACGCGCGACGTGTGCATCGGCGTGACGACCACCTCGACGACTGCGCCGAGCGCCGGTTGCCGGGCCGATCCGCTGGTCATGGCGAACATCACTGCCAATGGCGGCGTGTTCACGCTCAGCGCCGCCGATCGCGGCAATTCAATCCGGTCGATCAACGATCCGAACCCGAACCTCGGCCCGCAATTCTCGAACACGCTGACCTTTGGTGCGGTGATCAACCCGACGTCGATCAATGCGCTCCGGAATCTGATCCTCACCGCCGATTTCTATAAGGTCGACATTTCCGGTGGCATCGGCACGATCAGCGTCGATGTGGCTGGAGGCCTCTGCTACGTCGATCGCCGCCCCGAATGGTGCGCTCTGTTCACGCGCCGCCCGGAAGCCGTCGGCGGTTTCAGCATCGGCACGATCGATACCTATAGCAGCCAGTTGCAGAACGGCACGGGCAAGCGCCTGATCGAGGGCCTGGACTTTACCGCTTCCTACATGACCGGCCTTTCCGGCATCGGGCTGCCGAACAGCCGGCTGAGCTTTCAGGTCTCCTACAGCCATCTGCTGCGCAGCTACTCGACGCCCGTCGCTGGAGCCAAGCGCCGCAACCTCAAAAGCGAGATGGGCACGCCGGACGATCCCTGGTCGGGCAGCATCAGCTACGAGGACGATGTCTTCGGCCTGACGCTGAGCGGCAACTATGTCCCGCGCTACTATCACGAGCAGCCGTTCCGCCAGACCTTCCCGCTGGCGGACGGCAGCTTCATCCCGAAGGAGGAGTTCCGCATTCCGCCGCGCTTCTACACCAACATGCAGATGCGCTTTAAGGTTTCGGACCAGTACCAGCTGTTCTTCGGCGTCCGTAACCTGCTCGATGTCGAGCCGATCGTCCCGTACGCCGGCATTCCGGGCACCTATTATGTCTATGACCAGATCGGCCGCCGTTTCTATGCGGGCCTACGCCTGAAGATGTGACGGCGACCGGCCGATGCGGTGACCTGCGCGTTCAAAGGGGGCGAGCAGGGCACCGCATCGGTTGGGATATCAATCCAATGTGCCTGTGCGATCCGGCGCCCGGGTCTCAGGCGAGCGGGACAGTCAGGCGCTTGAGCTTCGCCGCACGCGCGACGGGTTTGTCGTCGACCATCACGACCAGTCCCCTGCCCTTGCCGTAGCGCTTGCCGGTGCGGTCCCACAGCACCGTCAGTATCCGCCCGTGATAGGCGACGCCGTCGAGCGCGAACCAGTCCCATTCGCCGGCCGGGATCAGGGGCTGCACGACGAGGCGGTTGCCCGGCTGCGGCCGCAGTCCCACCAGCCCGTTGATCACCAGGTCGCAGAAGGTGGAATGGTTGTAATAGCGGCCGCGCTCCAGATCCTTGTGCAGATACTTGCCGGTAGCCTCGTCGAGATACTCGCCGATATAGGGTTTGCCGTCGCGATAGGTCGCCTTGGCATAGGTCCGCACCCCATCGAAATAGTCGCGCGCGCTCACCTGCGACTGGGTTCGCCCGCACAGGATGTTGCCGAGCGCCGTCAGCGTCTGCGAGGTCGCGAACGGCCAGACGGGCCCATTCCATTCGCAGGTGCCGGCCACGAAATAGCGGAAACGCGGATGCCGGCGTTCGGCGGTGGTGATGCCGAACGGTGCGTTAAAGCCCCGCGGGTCGCGCAGCTGCGCCCATGCCGCCTCATAGCCGCGCCCGCGATCCGGGAGATCGAAATACCAGGGGATGAAGCCGATCTGCTCGCGCGCGTCGCACAGCGTATCGTCATCGGGCTTGCCGGGATGGACGAAGCGCACCTTGAAGAAGTTCGCCCGCGTGTCCCACAGGCGATCCTGCACCACGCGCTTGAGCGTCGCCGCCTTCGCGTCATAGCCACGCGCCACCTCCCCCCGGCCAAGCAGGCGCGCGATCCGTGCCATCGCGACCGCGTTGCCGTACATATAGCTGTTGAGCGGCGGGCGCAGGTTGCGGTCGGTGCGCGATCCGCTGATCGATTCCTCCATCGCGTCGCGCACGTCGAACTGCCAGAAGGAGCCGTCCGGATTCATCCGCTCACGCTCCCAGCCGCGATAATAGGTCTGGAAGTCGTCGAACATGTCGCGCAGCGCGGCGGTGTCGCCGGTGACCAGCCAGCGTTCATACGCCGCCCAGATGGTCCAGCCGCTGTACCGGAACAGATCCTTGGGCGGTGTCCCGCCGGGGCCGGGGCTCAGCCAGTAGCGCAGAATCTGATCGACCCAGCTGCGGTCGCGCAACCAGCGGCCCTCCATCACATGATGGCCGACCGCGCTGCTCACCGGCGCTCGCGCGTAGAATTCGGTGGCGCTGATCGCGCCCTCCGGGGTCCGCACCAGCGCCTTGCGATAGCTCCACCAGCGGAACCAGTAGATCTCCTCGATCTCCGGATCGGGGCATTCGAAGGCCGGGACGTTGCGTGTTATCCATTCCCATGCCGCACTGTTCGGAATGAGGTTGAGCGGCCGCTCGGGGTCCTGCGCGTTGAAGCGGTCGACATGCGGACGGAAGCGGGCATAGTCGAGCAGGGCCAGCGGCTGGGCTCCGCCCGCGACCGCGGGCGCGGCGGCGAGAAGCGTTCCCCCCACGCCGAGGCCGAGAAGATGCCGCCGCGTCAATGCAGGGCTGTCTGGTTCGACGGCGCGCTTCCCCGGTTTCGACGCAGCCATCAGCTCTGCTCTCCCACGCGGCTATACAAATAAACATAACATGTATTGACATGATGCCATGCGGTAAAGAAGCTTTCGGCGCTGCCCTGGACCAACAGCATATTCTGAGAGAGGCGCCTGAATGGATCCGCGAACGAAGATGGCGGGCGAAGCGATCACGCGCCGGAACCTCATGTTCGGTGCAGCCGGCGGGGCGCTGGCGACGGCCATTCCGGTCGCTAGCGCGGCGCGGGCCGACGACTGGGCGCCGGCCGAGGCGATCCTCGCGCGCATCCGCGCGCCGCGCTTTCCCGCCGAGGATTTCGACATCCGCCGCTACGGCGCCGATCCGGCGAGCCTTGCCAGGACCAGCGATGCGATCCGGGCAGCGATCGACGCCTGCGCCACGGCCGGCGGCGGGCGGGTGGTGATCCCGGCGGGTACCTGGCCGACCAAGGGCATCCGCCTGCGCAGCCGCGTCAATCTGCACGTTTCCGCGGGGGCGACGCTGCGTTTCTCGACCGACCCCAACGACTATCTGCCGCTGGTGCTGACCCGGTTCGAGGGCGTCGAGTGCATGAACTTCGCGCCGCTGATCTATGCGTTCGATGCGGAGGATGTTGCGATCACCGGTCCGGGCACGCTCGACGGGCAGGCGGGATGGAAGAATTGGTGGGGCTGGATCTCGCGTACGGACGCCGCGATGAACGCCGGCCGACAGGCGGCGCAGCGGCGGCTTGCCGAGATGGCCGAGCGCGGCGCGCCGGCGTCCGAGCGGATCATGGGCCCGGGAGCCTATCTGCGCCCGAACTTCATCCAGCCCTATCGCTGCCGCAACGTGCTGATCGACGGGCCGACGATCCTCGGCTCGCCGATGTGGATCGTCCATCCGGTGCTGTGCACCAACGTCATCGTGCGTGGGGTGACGATAAACTCGCTCGGCCCGAACAATGACGGCTGCAACCCGGAATCGTGCCGCGACGTGCTGATCGAGAGGTGCGACTTCACCGCGGGCGATGATTGCATCGCGATCAAGAGCGGCCGCAACTTCGACGGCCGCCGCATCAACGTGCCGAGCGAGAATATCGTCGTGCGCAACTGCCGCATGCGCGACGGGCACGGCGGCGTGTCGCTGGGCAGCGAGGCCTCGGGCGGGATCCGCAACGTCTATATCCGCGATTGCCGGATGGGCGGATCCGACCTGCTGCGCGCGCTGCGGCTCAAGAGCAATTCGTTCCGCGGCGGTTATATCGAGAATATCCTGTTCCGCGACGTCGAGGTCGACAGCGTGGGCGAGGGCGTGCTCGAGATCAGCCTGCTCTACAGCGAATCCGGCAGGAAGGGCACGCGAGGCAATTTCCTGCCGCGTCGTGTGGGTGGCGTGACGATGCGCAACGTGCGCAGCAAGGGCAGCCTCTACGCGCTCGACATCCAGAGCTATCCCGAGCTGCCGGTCGACGCGATCCGGATCGAGGATTGCCGGTTCGAGAATGTGAAGCAGGGCAACCGGCTGGTGAACGCGCACGTCACCGCTGCGCGCGTGACGATCAACGGCAAGCCATGGTCGCCGGCATGAAGCGGCTGCTGCTCGGCCTGCTGCTGCTCGGCTGGTCGTCGCTCGCCATCGCCGAGACGGTGCAGGTGGCGCCGCGCGGCAAGGGGTATCGGACCGTCGGCGCGGCGATCGCGGCGTTGCCGGCGTCCGGCGGCGAGGTGCGGATCGCGCCGGGCACCTATCGCGAGAAGCTGTGGATCGGGAAGGCGAACGTCCACCTGACCGGTATCGGGGCCAAGCCCGAGGATGTCGTGCTGGTCTATGGCGACAGCTCGATCACGGTGGGCAACACCTACAAGACGCCGAGCGTCTATGTGGCGGGGGACGGCTTCCGCGCCGACAATCTGACGATCGCGAACGATTGGGGCAGCGATCCGGCGCGCAAGAACTCGCAGGCAGTCGCGCTCGCGCTATCGGGCGACCGCGCGGTGCTCACCCGCGTGCGCATCCTGAGCACGCAGGACACGCTCTATCTGGTCCAGCCGCAGGGCAAGCAGAACCGCCACGTCTTTCGCGACTGCTATGTCGAGGGGCATGTCGACTTCGTGTTCGGCAATGCCAAGGCCTATTTCGAGCGGTGCCATCTCCACGGGGTCGAGCGCTCGAACATCTTCTACACCGCGCAGAGCCGCAACAGCCCCGACGAGGACAGCGCCTTCGTGTTCAGCGACTGCCGGCTGACCTCGTACCCGGCGTCGGACGGCGTGTTCCTGGGGCGCGCGTGGCGGCCCTATGCCCGGGTGATCTGGCTCAACACGCAGATGGACGCGCCCATCGCACCGGCGGGCTGGCGCGAATGGTATCCTGACCGGTCTAAGACGCTGGATACGGCTTATTACGCCGAATATCGTTCGCGCGGGCCGGGCGCGTCGCCTGCCACGCGCGATCCCCGCTCGCATCAGTTGAGCGACGCGGAAGCGGAGCAGTGGACGCTGTCCGCGTTCTTCAAAGGCGATATCGGCTGGATCGACCCGCTAGCAAAATAGCGAGACGATTGTCCTCAATCCGCCTCGTGCCGTGAAAGTCTGGTGGAGCTGAGGGGAATCGAACCCCTGACCTCTGCAGTGCGATTGCAGCGCTCTCCCATCTGAGCTACAGCCCCGCTCCACCCCGGCAATGCCGGAAGGCGGTCCCTCTAGCTTCACTCCCGCGCTGATGCAACGGCCCTGATGCGCTTTTTCTGGCGCGCGTTTCCGGCTGGGCGGCGGATTGCTTCTCCTCGCCGCAACCCGGCCCCGGCGCGCTGGAACAAATGCCCCTCCCGATCCTTTTTTCACCTGTGGGGCGCGTGGACCCCACGCGCCCGGAATTCCGATGAAAGAGGAGGATTTCCAATGGGCTACGAACCTTATCCACGCCAGGGCCGTGACGAGATCTGGGGCACGCGCGACAGCGAAGCGTCGCAGCGCTACGGCTATGGCTATGACCCGGATCGAGACCGCTATCGCTCCAGCGCGCGTGAATATGCTGCGGCGGGCCAGCTCGATCGCGGCCGCGAATCCTGGCGGGACCGCGATTATTACGGATCGCGCTTCGGCCGCGACGACGACAGCGATTGGAACCGCGGCAGCAATGCCCGCGGCGCTGGCAGCTATCGCGGCTATGGCAGCTCCTATGGCGGCTATGACGAGGGGCGCCGTGCCGGCGGGCGCCGCGACTTCGGCCGCGATTATGAGCGCCGCCCCGAAGGCTATGCCTATCAGGACCGCGACTTCTTCAGCCGCGCCGGCGACGAGGTCCGCTCGTGGTTCGGCGACGAGGAGGCGGAACGCCGCCGGGCGGCCGACGCGCGCTATGACGAACGTTACGGCAGCCGCTGGAGCCGCGACGACGACTATCACGGCTGGCGCCGCCGCCAGATCGAGGATCTCGACCGCGACTATGACGAATATCGCCGCGAGAACGCGACCCGGTTCGAGAACGAGTTCGGCAGCTGGCGCAACGAACGCCAGACCCAGCGCGGCTCGCTCCAGCGCGTGACCGAGCACATGGAGGTACTCGGTTCGGACGGCCAGCATGTCGGCACCGTCGACAAGGTGCGCGGCGACCGCATCATCCTGACCAAGAGCGATCCCGATGCCGGCGGCCATCACCATTCGATCCCGTCGCGCTGGATCGAGGCGGTCGACGACAAGGTGACGATCCGCAAGAGCGCGGACGAGGCCAAGGCGGCGTGGCGCGACGAGGAGCGCAGCGGCGCGCTATTCGGCGAGCGCGACGACACCCGCGGCGCCCATTATCTCAACCGGAGCTTCTCCGGCACCTATTGAACCGGCGGAGCTTCCGCTCCTTGCCGCACGAGCGCCCGGGACGGTGTCCCGGGCGTTTCGCATGCGCTATTCGCCGGTGCGTCGATGCACTATGGTGCGCCAGCCACAGCAGCCGAGTCGCTCATGCACAACGGTCCTCGTACGGCATCGCAAACATCGCGGATCCTCCCGGCAGCCCTGCTCGCCCTCGTGACGACGGCAATGCCGGCGCATGCGGGCTTGCCGCAGAATGCCGCCTTGCGCGAGGGGGCGGTGACCGTGTTCCAATGCCGGGGACTGATGGACAATGTTCCCAAGTCGTCGGGCAATGCGGATGCCGACCGCATTTTCCAGAGCTCGCACAAGTTGGTCGTCTACATGGCGGACTCGATGGCCTCGGCCAAGGTGCTCAGCGCCGAGGAGCAGGCGCGGAATCTCGAGCATGGCCGCGCCATCACACGGTCGCGGGACCATGCGACGATCAGCAATGCGATCAACGCCTGCCTCCAGTTCGCGCACGGACTGGCGAAGGACATCGAGAAGGCCGCGCCCAAATAGCGGACCGGCACGGGATGGGGAGGATCAGCTGAAGGACCGGACTGATCGGCGGCCATGTCGGGCGCAGCGTCCGCGCGGAGATCAGCGAAAGCGGTCGATTTCAGATCCGCCGTGCCGACCTGACGAGACCTGCTGCTAGGCCGCAGCGTCCGGAATCGCCCCCGTCGCGATCACCTCGATCGCCTCGTCGCGGCCGTTGAAGTCGACGCGTTCGCCAGGCTCGGCCCCGATCAGCGCGGCGGCGAGCGGCGCCTGGAACGCGATCCGGTCGGCCGCGGGCTCGGCCTCGTCATGTCCGACGATGTCGATCCGCCGCTCGCGCCCGTTCAACCGGAAGCGCACGCGCGATCCGATCGCCACCAGACCGTCGCCCGGCACCGGCGCGAGCTCGGCGGTGGTCTGGCGGGTATGCCAGTAACGCAGGTCGCGCCGCAGCACCTCGCGCGCTTCATCGCCGAGCGCCGCAGCGACCGCGGCCTCGAGCTCGACCACGCGCGCGCCGATCAGCGCCAGTCCGCGCGCAGTCACCAGATTGGGGCCGGACGGGATCGGCAGCTCGAAGCGCGGTTCCTTGTGCTCCTCGTCGCTCTCGCGCCGGAACGCGACGCTCATGCTAGGACCGAAGGCATCAGATCGCGCCCTGGAAGGTGTCGCACTGCGCCGGGTCGCCGGTCTCGAGCCCGCGCCGCAGCCATTGCATGCGTTGCGCCGAGGTGCCGTGGGTGAAGCTCTCGGGCACCACCGTGCCCTGCGCCTGCTTCTGGAGCGTGTCGTCGCCGATCGCCTCGGCCGCGCGCATCCCTTCCTCGATGTCGCCCGCCTCCAGCCGGTTCTTGTTGCGCGCCGCCCAGACGCCGGCATAGCAATCCGCCTGCAGCTCGACGCGAACGGACAGTGCATTGCCCTGGGCGCGGTTCATCCGGGCTTGCTGGGCACGGACCTGTTCCATTGTGCCGGTGATGTTCTGGATATGGTGCCCTACTTCGTGCGCGATCACGTAATTCTGTGCGAAGTCGCCCGCCGCACCGAAGCGCTGCGCCAGCTCCTGGAAGAAGCCGGTGTCGAGATACACGCCGCGATCCGCCGGGCAATAGAAGGGGCCGGCCGCCGACGAGGCATTGCCGCAGCCCGACTGGACGCTGCGCTGGTAGAAGTTGAGCACCGGCGGCTGGTAGCGCGCGCCCTGCGCCGCGAAGAGCTGGTTCCAGGTCTGCTCGGTGCTGGTCATCACGCGGCACGCCTGCAATTCCGCCGGCGTGTCGCAGGGCTTGTTCGCCCCTACCTGCTGCTGTCCACCGCTGCCGGTCGGCGCAACGCCGCCCGTGAGCAGCCCACCACCGCCGCCGATCGCCATGAAGATCGCGACGCCGATCGCGATCAGCGCGATCGTGCCGCAGCCGAGCCGGCTGCCCAACAGCATCGGGAGCAGGCCGAGCAGGATGTTGCCGCCCCCGCCGAAGCCGCCTCCGCCGCTGCCCTGACCCAGGTCACGGACATTTTCGCTGGGATCGAGATCGTCGAGCCGCATGGCGCTCACCCTGTTGTCGTTTCCTATCCGCGACAATGCCCCAACCCGCCGCGCGTTGCACGCCGATTTGCACATAACGCGATTGCCCTTCTCGCTGCGGCGCGGCATGACCGGCGCCATGGCCGATGCCGAACCGCAGCACAGCAGATCGGGGCGCCGATCGAAGGGCGCGCGTCCACTCCCGCTGCCCGATTGCGTGGCGCTGGTGCTCCAGGGCGGCGGCGCGCTTGGCAGCTATCAGGCCGGGGTGATCGAGGCGCTGGCCGAGGTGGAGATCGAGATCGACTGGGTCGCCGGCATCTCGATCGGCGCGGTCAACGCCGCGATCGTCGCGGGCAACCCGCCCGAGCGCCGCGTCGAGCGGCTCACCGCCTTCTGGCAGACGGTCACCAGCGCGCTGCCGAGCTTCCCGATCTTCCCGCAGGACGAGGTGCGCGAGGCGGTGCACGAATGGTCGGCGGCGATGGTATTGGCGCAGGGCGTGCCGGGCTTCTTCCGCCCGCATCTCTTCTTGCCGATGCTCGCGACACCGGGCAGCTGCTCGGCGTTGAGCTTCTACGACAGCGAACCATTGCGGGCGACGCTCGACTCGCTGATCGACTGGGATCTGCTCAATGACGGTCCGGTGCGCCTGTCGGTCGGCGCGGTCGAGATCGAGAGCGGCAATTTCCGCTATTTCGACACGACTCAGGAGCGGATCGACGCGCGCCATATCATGGCCTCGGGCGCGCTGCCGCCGGGGCTTCCGCCGATCGAGATCGACGGCAAATATTATTGGGACGGCGGGCTCGTCTCCAACACGCCGCTGACGCATGTGCTCGATCACCAGGCCGAACCGATGCTGGTGTTCCAGGTCGACCTCTTCTCCTCCGCCGCGGTGATGCCGCGCACGATCACCGACGTGATGGCGCGCGAGAAGGAGATCCGCTTCTCGAGCCGCACGCGCCAGGTCTCGGCCGAGCGGATGCGGCTGCGCCAGGAGCGCGAGGCGATCCGCAAGGTGCTCGCCAAGCTCCCGCCCGAGCTGCACAATGATCCCGACGTCGCCGCATTGCGCGCCGTGGCGGACGAGAAGCCCGTGAGCCTCGTCCATCTGATCTATCGCGCCAATGCGTGGGAAGGCGGCAGCCGCGACTTCGAATTCTCCGCGCGCTCGATGCGCGAACATTGGGAAGCCGGCCTGGTCGATACCGAGCGCACGATGGAGAATGCGCGCCTCGTCGCCAGCAACATCATCGACGGCCGTACCGCCGCCTTCGACCTCGCCAGAAGCTAAGGAGTCACCATGTTCCTCAAGGGCAAGTCCGCCATCATCACCGGCTCGACCTCGGGCATCGGCCTCGCCATCGCCAAGGCGTTCGCCGCCGAGGGCGCGAGCGTGGTGATCAACGGCTTCGGCGACGCCGCGGCGATCGAGACCGAGCGCGCCGGCCTCGAGGCGCTGAGCGGCGCCAAGGCGCTCTACGACGGCGCCGACATGTCCAAGCCCGACGCGATCTATGCGATGGTCGAGCGCTGCCACGCCGAACTCGGCGGGCCGGACGTCATCGTCAACAACGCCGGCATTCAACACGTCGCGGCGATCGAGGATTTTCCGGTCGAGAAATGGGACGCGATCATCGCGATCAACCTGTCCAGCGCGTGGCACATGATGCGCGCCGCCGTACCGCACATGAAGGCGGCGAAATGGGGGCGGATCATCAACACCGCCTCCGCCCACAGCCTGGTCGCGAGTCCCAACAAATCGGCCTATGTCGCCGCCAAGCACGGCATCGCCGGCCTCACCAAGACGATCGCGCTGGAGACCGCGACCGACGGCGTCACGGTCAACTGCATCTCGCCCGGCTATGTCTGGACGCCGCTCGTGGAGAACCAGATCCCGGACACGATGAAGGCGCGCAACATGACGCGCGAGCAGGTGATCAATGACGTCCTGCTCGATGCCCAGCCGACCAAGCAGTTCGTCCAGCCGGAACAGGTCGCCGCGCTCGCGGTTTTCCTCTGTCGCGATGAAGCGAGCGCGATCACCGGTGCGAACTATGCCATGGACGGCGGCTGGACGGCGGCCTGAGATGCGTATCGCCGCCGCTGCCCTGATCGCCCTCGCCTTCACCGCCTGCACCAAGGAGGGAAACCTCAAGCTCGGCGGGGAAGAGGTAATCGAGACGCGCTGGCGGATGATCACCACCGACCAGGACCGCGAGCGGCTGCGCAACTGGCGCAAGGCGTGGGTCGAGGCGCTCCCGAAGGCGCGCGCCGCCGACGCCGCCGCGATCGCTGCGGAAGGCGCGCTGTTCGAGCACGACCAGGCGCTCGGCCGCGCGATGCCGCCGGCGGGCGACTATAAGTGCCGCGCCTTCAAGCTCGGCGGCCAGCGCGAGGGGATGCGCGACTTCACCGCCTATCCCTGGTTCAATTGCCGCATCGGCCGCGAGGGCGAGATGCCGACCTTCGTCAAGCTCGACGGGTCGCAACGCCCGACGGGCAAAATCTATGCGGAAACCGATGCGCGGGTGATCTTTCTCGGCGCGCTCGAGCTGGGCGACGAGACGATCGCGCTCGACTATGGCCGGGACGTCAAGCGCGACCTGGCCGGCTATATCGAGCGTGTCGGCACGACGCGCTGGCGGCTGGTGCTGCCGTGGCCAACGTTCGAATCGCAGCTCGACGTGATCGAGCTGGTCCCCGCCTGACGCGCATCCAGGACACAAGCCATGAAGCACCTCCTCATCGCCGCGGCGAGCAGCCTCGCCTTCGCCCTTCCCGCTGCCGCCGATCCGGTCCGCGATGCGACCGCGAAGGAGCTGCCGTCGCTGATGGCGCTCTATCGCGACCTCCACGCCAGTCCCGAACTCAGCCAGCACGAGGTCAATACCGCGGCGAAGATGGCCGTCGAGGCGCGCAAGGCGGGCTACACCGTGACCGAGAAGGTCGGCGGCACCGGTGTGGTCGCGGTGCTCAAGAACGGCGAGGGTCCGACGCTGCTGATCCGCGCCGACATGGACGGGCTGCCGGTGACCGAGGAGACCGGCCTGCCCTTCGCCTCCAAGGTGCGCGGCAAGACGCCCGAGGGAGTCGAGACCGGCATCATGCATGCCTGCGCGCACGATACGCACATGGCGGCCTGGGTCGGCACGCTGCGCAACCTCGCCGCGATGAAGGACCAGTGGAAGGGTACCGTGGTGATGGTCGCTCAGCCCGCCGAGGAGAGCAGCAAGGGTGCGCTCGCGATGCTCGAAGACGGGCTCTACGAGCGGTTCGGCAAGCCGAGCCATGCGATCGCCTTCCACAACAGCGCGGCGCTGCCCGCGGGCACGATCGGCATCCGCTCGGGTCCGACCTTCGCCAGCGTCGATTCGGTCGATATCCTGGTCAAGGGCGTCGGCGGCCACGGCGCCTATCCCGCGACGACCAAGGACCCGATCGTGCTCGGCGCGCGGATCGTCTCGGCGCTGCAGACGCTGGTGAGCCGCGAGGTCGATCCGCAGGAAGCCGCGGTGGTCACCGTCGGCAGCTTCCAGGGCGGGACGCGGCACAACATCATCCCCGAACAGGCGTTGATGCTGCTCACCGTGCGCGCCTACACGCCCGAGGTGCGCAAGCAACTGCTCGAGGGCATAGCGCGCATAGCCCGGGGCGAGGCGATCGCCGCGGGCATTCCCGAGGACCAGCTGCCGGTCGTCAAGGTGCGCGAACCCTTCACCCCGCCGACGGTCAGCACCGACCCCTTCGCCAGCGAGCTCAAGACTCTGTTCACGGCGCGCTTCGGCGCCGATCGCGTGAAGGACATCCCGCCGACCATGGCGGGCGAGGATTTCGGCCGCTTCCACATCGCGGATCCGTCGATCCAGAGCGTGATCTATTGGGTCGGCGGCGTGCCGCAGGACAAGTGGGACGCGGCACAGGCAGCGGGCGGCAAGGGCCTGCCTTCGCTGCACAGCTCGAAATGGGCGCCCGATGCGGAGAAGGTGATCGGTACCGCCGCCGAGGCGATGACCGCCGCCGCGCTCGACGTCCTGAAACGCTAGCTGCCGACGCCGACAAGCGCGGGCGTCGCCGCGAGATAGGGCGCCGCGGGCTTGTCGATCACCGCGACGCGGCCCGCGTTGAGCGCGGCGATCGACCGGGTGAAGCTGCGTGGCTTCTTGATCAGCTTCTTGTCCTCGACCACACGCAGCCCCGAGCGGCGCATCGCCTCGGCGACGAAGTGCACGCAGTTGCGGCGGTTGATGTTGTAGCTGTTGTTGCCCTTCTCGCCCCACTCACCGACCAGCCGGATCAGCGAATCATATTGCGCGTCGCTGACCGGCGCCGAGAAATGCGCGATGCTGCGCGCGACATATTTCTTGGTGGTATAGTCGATTTTCCCGCCGACGGTGCCGAGCAGCATCGCCGGGGTCACCGACTTGGGGGTGAAGCCCCAAGCGCCTTGGACGGGTTTGCCGCCGCGGTCGGGCGTGCCGTGAACGGTGAAGAAGGCATGCGGGAAATCTCCGCCATTCTCATAGGACCAGAAGGTGACCGTGACACGCGCTTGCGCGGGGATGGCGGCGAGCGCGAAGAAGAGCAGCGCGGCGAGGCGGACGATCCGGTGAAGCATGCAGCCTCCTACCGGACCGCCCGCCGGACGGGCAAGCGCGGCTTACTCGCTTTCGGCCTTCTGGCGGCGCTCCTCAGCGATCTTCCGCTCCTTCTCCTCGTCATAGCCCGAGGAAGCCGGCGGCTCGTGCGAATGCACCGGCTGCGTCGTCGCGGGCGGATCGGACGCGTCCATCGATTCGTCGAGCGCGCGGTCGAGCCGCGCCTGCTTATTTTCGGGATTCTTCTCCAGCCGCTCCTCGATCGAGCTGTCAGTGCCGGCGTCGCCGGGCTTCACGCCCGTTTTGTCGCCATCGCTCTTCGGTGTGTCGTCGTTCATGATCCAACTCCCGTGCGTCGGCATGAAAAACGCGCGGGCGAAAGCCGTGGTTCCTTTGCGCATGCGCAACGAAAAGGGCCCGGCCATTGCTGGCCGGGCCCTCGTGTTTCCGTGCTTGCCGGAGCGATCAGTCGCGATTGCCGATGATGCTCAGGAGGAACTGGAACATGTTGATGAAGTCGAGATAGAGCGACAGCGCGCTCATGATCACGACCTTGCCCACCATATCGGTGCCCGCGACATAGGCGTACATGCTCTTGATACGCTGCGTGTCATAGGCGGTGAGGCCAGCGAAGATCAGCACGCCCGCGAAGCTGATGATCAGCGACAGCGTGCTCGACTGGGTGAAGATGTTGATGACGCTCGCCACGATCAGGCCGATCAGGCCGACGATCAGGAAGCTGCCGAGGCCCGACAGGTCCCGCTTCGTGGTGTAGCCGTAGAGGCTGAGGCCGGCGAAGCCGGCCGCGGTGGCGAAGAACGCCTGGGCGACCGAGGCGCCGGTATAGCGCAGCAGCAGCGTCGAGAGCGACAGGCCCATCAGGACCGCGAAGCCCCAGAACAGCGCCTGCAGCGTGCCGGTGGACATCTTGTTCTGGCCGAAGCTCATCGCCAGCACGATGGCCAGCGGCGAGAGGATGATCAGCCAGGCGAGCGGGCCGCCATTGGCGAACACCGAATAGGCCATCGAGGTCGGGCCGCCCCATGCGAAGAGCAGCGCGACGACGCCGCTGAGCAGCACGCCCGAGGCCATGTAATTGTAGACCGAAAGCATATAGGACCGCAGCCCCGCATCGTACGCGGCATCGCGCGTACCTGCGGCCGTCGCGTACGGCGCGGCGGTCGTCCGGGGATCAGACCAGTTAGCCATCACAAACTCCTTTGCCCGGCGCATCTCGCCGGATGGTGCCGAATATCATGGTTCCGGGCGGGAGTTTCAAGGAAAACCAGCGTCGCGCGGGCCGACATAAACGGTTAAGAGCCGCGCCATGCATCGCCTGTTCGTTGCGCTGCGCCCGCCCCGGGCGATTCGCGAGCGCCTGCTCGGCGTCATGGGCGGCGTACCGGGTGCGCGCTGGCAGGGCGACGACCAGCTCCATTTGACGCTGCGCTTCATCGGCGAGGTGGGGACGCACGAAGCCGAGGATGTCGCGGCCGCGCTCGGATCGGTGCGCCACGCGCCGCTCGAGCTGCGCCTCGAGGGATGCGGCATGTTCGACAGCCGCGGGCGGCCCAACGCGCTATGGGCCGGGGTGGCGCCGCGGGAGCCGCTCGCCGCGCTCCACCGCAAGGTCGACCAGGCGATCGTGCGCGCCGGGCTCGAGCCCGAGCGGCGCGCCTATCTGCCGCATATCACGCTCGCCCGCATGTCCGGAGCGGCGGGGCCGATCGATCGCTGGCTTGCGGATCATGCCGCGCTGGCGAGCGAGCCGTTCGCGCTCGAGGCGATGACCCTCTATCAGAGCCACCTTGGCGCGGGCGGCGCCAGCTACGAGCCGGTCATGCGCTATCCGCTGATCGGCGCTTAGTTTGTTGCAGAGCGGCACCGGCCCGCTCCCCACCGGCCACCCATGGGATATTGGCGTTGGGTGACCGGTGGGGGGCGGGCTGGTGCCGCCTCAGAACGCCGCTCAGCCCGCCGCGAACACGCCGCAGGCGACGCGGTCGCCGCTGTTGCCCGAGGGGTCGGTCTTCTGGTCGTCCTGCCCCGCGTGCACGACGAACGCCGAGCCATCGGCGTCGAGCAACTGCGCCATGGTGCCCGACTTGAGCACGAAGGTGAGCGTGCCGGTGCCATCGTCGGCGACGGTCAGGTTGGGCATGTCGCCGGCATGCGCGCCAGCGGGATTCTCCAGGCCGTGCTTGGCGTTGTTCGGGTTCCAGTGGCTGCCCGCGGTCTCGAACTTGGGGCCTTCGCACTTGCCGGTCATATGGACGTGCACGCCATGGTTCCCGGCGGTGATGCCGGTAACCGACACGGCGACGCTCAGACCCTCGGGCGTGACGGTCGCGATCGCGCTGCCCGCCGGGGTGCCATCGGCCTTCTGGAGCGAGGCGGTGGCGGTCTCCGCCGTCGCGGCGCCGTTCTCGATCGGGAGCGTCTCGTTCTCCACCGGCAGCGCGGTGTTGATGGGTTCGTCGCTGTTCGCCGCGGGCGTGGTGGTGCCGCCGCAGCCCGCGGTCGCGAGCGCCAGCGCGACGATCGCGCAGCCATGTCGGATCATTCGAAACCTCCTGTCACTGATCGAACTAAACGCAATGGCCGGGCTTCCCGAAGGTTCCCGAGTGACCCGCACGTCACGCCCGGGGATGAGCGTTGCGATAGACGTCGAGCAAATGCGCCGCGTCGACCGCCGTGTAGATCTGCGTCGAGCTGAGACTCGCATGGCCGAGCAGCTCCTGCAAGGCGCGAAGATCGGCGCCGCGCCCGAGCAGGTGAGTCGCGAAGCTGTGCCGCAGCGCGTGCGGGGTGGTGCGCGGGGGCAGCCCCAGCCGCGCCCGTGCCGCGCGCACCGAGCGGCGGATGATCGCGGGCGAGAGCGGCCCGCCGCGCGCGCCGCGGAACAGCGCCTCGCCGGGCGCGGTGCCATGGGGGCAGCGGCGGACATAGTCCTCGACCGCGTCGCGGACCTGCGGAAGCAGCGGCACGATCCGCGTCTTGCCGCGCTTGCCGGTGACGCGCAGCGTCTCCCCCAGCGGCAGCACCGCGCCGGTCAAGCCCATCGCCTCGCCGATGCGCAGCCCCGCGCCGTAGAGGAGGAGCAGCACGGCGAGGTCGCGCGACGCGATCCATGGCTCGCGCGCGTCGTCGGCGACCTCCTCGGCCAGCGCCACCGCCTCGTCGGGCGCGATCGGGCGCGGCACGCCCTTCTTGACGCGCGGGCCGCGCAGATGCGGGATTTCCGCACCGCCCTCGCCGCCCGTGAACTTGAGGAAGGCGCGCACTGCCGACAGCTCGCGCGCGGCCGAGACGTTGGCGAGCCCGTCGCTACGGCGGTGCGCGAGATAGGCGCGCAGGTCCGCGGTGGTCACGCGTGCGAGCGTGGCGCGCGTCACCGCCTCGCCCCAATGTCCTCCCAGGAACGCCACTAGCCGCACCGCCGTCGCTTCATAGGCGCGCACTGTGTGCACCGAACGCCGCCGGTCGCGCGCGAGATGCTCGGCGAACAACAGGGGCAGCGGGCGCTCGTCCATCTGCAGACCCTATCGCGCGCGATTCAGTCCGTCACGGTTCAATCCTGCGGCGTTCGCGCCTAAGAGGCGCACATGCAGAGCATTGACCGCGACGGGATCGCCCTCGCCTATCATCTCACCGCGGGCACAGGACCCACCATCGTCTTCCTGCCCGGCTATGCCTCGGACATGAGCGGGAGCAAGGCGGTGGCGATCGATGATTGGGCGCGCGCGAGCGGGCGGGCCTGTCTGCGCTTCGACTATGCGGGGTGCGGCGAGAGTGGCGGTGCGTTCGAGGACCAGACGCTGGCGAGCTGGCGCGACGACGCGCTGGCGGTGATCGATCATGTGGAAGGACCGGTCGTGCTCGTCGGCTCGTCGATGGGCGGCTGGATCATGCTGCTCGCGGCACTAGCGCGCCGTGAGCGGGTGGTGGCCATGGTCGGTATCGCCGCGGCGCCCGACTTCACCGATTGGGGATTCACCCCCGAGCAGAAGGCGGTGCTGCGTGATGAGGGGCGGCTGGAGGAGCCATCAATCTATGCGCCCGAACCAACCGTCACCACGCGCGGCTTCTGGGAGTCCGGAGAGGCCAACCGGGTGATGAGGGGACCAATTGAAATCGGCGTCCCCACGCGCCTGATCCACGGTCAGCGCGATCCCGACGTGCCGTGGGAGCACAGCCTCAAACTCGCCGGCCTGCTGCGTTCAGACGATGTGCAGACAATGCTGGTCAAGGACGGCGACCACCGTTTGTCGCGCCCGCAGGACATCGCCCTGATCCTGCGCGTGCTTGAGGATATTCTGGGCTCGGATACCGGCACCCCTTCATGATCCTGTTCCTGCTCGCCCAGATCGTCACACCTGCTCCTCCCGCGGCACCGCCGACCGTCGGCCCGCCCGCGCCCGAGCAGCAGCGCTGGGAGAATTGCGTCGAGCTTGCGGTGGGCGACCCGGCGCGCGGGATCGCCGAGGCCGAGCGCTGGAGGATCGCCGGCGGGCGTTTCCTTGCCCAGCAGTGCCTGGGCATGGCCTATGCCAGCCAGCGCCGCTGGATCAGCGCGGGCGGCGCGTTCGAGACCGCGGCGCGCGAGGCGGAGGCGGCGCGCGACGTCCGCGCCTCCAAATATTGGGCGCAGGCCGGCAATGCCTGGCTCGCCGCCGCCGATCCGGCCAAGGCGCGCACCGCGCTCGACGCCGCGCTGGCGACGGGCAATCTCGTTGGACTCGAACTCGGCGAGGCGCATCTCGACCGGGCCCGTGCGCTGGTCGCGGCGGGCAATCTTGGCGGCGCGCGCGCCGATCTCGCGCAGGCGGTACTCAAGGCGCCGGACGACCCGATGACGTGGCTGCTCTCGGCGACGCTCGCCCGCCGCACCGGCGACCTCCCGCTCGCCCAGCGCCACATCAAGGAAGCGCTCGCGCGTGCCGATGACGATGCCTCGGTCCAGCTCGAGGCGGGCAACATCGCCGCGATGAGCCGCGACGAGGCGAGCGCGAAGGCCGCGTGGGAAAGGGCTGCGCAGCTCGCCCCCGGCACCGAGCAGGGAATCGCCGCGCGCGCCGCGCTCAAACAATTCGCCCCGGCGGAATAGACTCTCGCGCGGCGCGTCCTATCTGAGGGCCGAAGCAAAAGAGGGTCCGATGAAATATCTCCACACGATGATCCGCGTCGCCGATCCCGACGCCACCGTCCGCTTCTTCGAGCTGATGGGCCTCAAGGAAGTGCGGCGGATGGAGAGCGAGAAGGGCCGCTTCACGCTGATCTTCCTCGCCGCCCCCGAGGATGTCGAGGCGAACGGCGAGCGCGCCCGGGCCGAGGTGGAGCTGACCTACAACTGGCCGCCCGCGGACGGCAGCGCCGCCGAGGAATATGGCGGTGGGCGCAATTTCGGGCACCTCGCCTATCGCGTCGACAATATCTACGACACGTGCCAGCGGCTGATGGACGCCGGCGTCACGATCAACCGCCCGCCGCGCGACGGCCATATGGCGTTCGTGCGCACGCCCGACGGCATCTCGGTCGAACTGCTCCAGGACGGCCATCTCGAGCCCGCCGAGCCGTGGGCGTCGATGCCGAATACCGGTAGCTGGTGAGCTGACATGGCCGGAGGGATCATGGCGGGCTGGCCCGTTCAGGAATTCCTCCGGCTGACCGGGGCGCGGGCGCCGATCGTGCAGGCACCGATGGCGGGCGCGGGTGGTGTCGCACTGGCGGCAGCAGCAATTCGCGGCGGCGCGGTGGGATCGCTGCCCTGCGCGATGCTCACCCCCGATCAGGTGCGCGCGCAGGTTGCCGAGGTGCGTGCGGAGGCTGAGGGGCCGCTCAACCTCAATTTCTTCTGCCATCACCTAGGCGATCGCCCCGACGAGGCTGCTTGGCGGGCACTGCTGAAACCCTTCTACGCGAAGGAAGGCGTCGGCTCGCCCGAAACCCCGCCCCCGCTGCGCGCGCCCTTCGACGAGGTGATGTGCGCGGCGGTCGAGGACTTGCGACCCGAAGTGGTCAGCTTCCATTTCGGGCTGCCCGAGCCGCGGCTGCTCGATCGCGTTAAGAGCAGCGGCGCAGTCGTGGTGGGAAACGCCACGACACTGGCTGAAGCGATGTGGCTGACCGGCAAGGTCGACATGATCATCGCGCAGGGGTTCGAGGCGGGCGGCCATGCCGGCTATTTTCTGGACGGCCACCGCCCGGTCGGAACGATCGCGCTCACGCGTCAGGTCGCGCTCAAGGTCGATTTTGCCGGGATACCGGTCATTGCCGCAGGCGGGATCGTCGATGCTGCGGGAATCGCCGCCGCGCTGATGCTCGGCGCGGGCGCGGTGCAGCTCGGGACGGCATATCTCTTCACGCCGGAAGCGACGATCAGCGACGTCCATCGCGCGAGCCTGCGCGATGAAACGGCGATCACCAATTTGTTTTCGGGTGGTCTGGCGCGGGGCGTGCGCAATGCGCTGATCGACTCGATCGGCCCGGTCCATCCCGACGCGCCGCGCTTTCCCTATGCGTCGGCGGCGCTGGCCGAACTGCGCCGCAAGGCGGAGCGCGAGGGGCGCGGCGACTATTCGCCCCTCTGGGCGGGACAGGCGGCGGATCATGGCCCCGCGTCCAGCGAAGGCGCGCAGGCGCTGACCGAGCGGCTGGCACGCGAGGCATTCGAACTGCTAGGAGAGACACCGTGATCGAGGTCGTCCGTATCCCCGCACTCAGCGACAACTATATCTGGCTCGCCCATGACGACGCCGCGGGCGAGACGATCGTGGTCGATCCCGCCGAGGCCGCGCCGGTGCTCGCCGCGGCGGAGGCGCGCGGGTGGACGATCGATGCGATCTGGAACACCCACTGGCATCCCGATCACACCGGCGGCAATGCCGCGATCAAGGAAGCGACCGGCTGCACCGTGATCGCCCCCGCGGCCGAAGCTGCGCGCATCCCCACCGCCGACCGGCTGGTCGCCGAGGGCGACACCGTCATGCTCGGCGCGCACGCGGCGACGGTGCTGGAGGTGCCGGCGCACACCGCCGGCCACATCGCCTATCACCTGCCCGATGCGGAGATCGTGTTCGTCGGCGACACGCTGTTCGCGATGGGCTGCGGGCGGCTGTTCGAAGGGACGGCGGAGCAGATGTTCGGCAACATGCAGCGGCTCGCGCAGCTGCCCGGCGAGACTGCGGTCTATTGCGCGCACGAATATACCCAGTCGAACGGCCGCTATGCGCTCGTCGTGGAGCCGGACAACGCGGCTCTGGCCGAGCGCATGGCCGAGGTCGACCGGATGCGGGCGCAGGGGCTGCCGACGGTGCCCACCACGATCGCGCTCGAGCGCGCGACCAACCCCTTCATGCGCGCGGCGAGCGTCGCGCAGCTCGCCGCGCGCCGAGCGGCCAAGGACAGCTTCAGGGGCTAGGGCGTTCCTTCCAGGTGACGACGCGCCACAGATAATATGCCAGCGCGATCACGGTGAACGCGATCGCGACCGGGCCGACATAGTCCTGCAACTGCTCGAACCGCGACCCCAGCAGCAGCCCGGCACAGGCGAGCACCGCGTTCCAGATCGCGCTGCCGGCAAAGGTCGCGAGCAGGAAGCGCGGCAGCCCCATCTTGGCCATTCCGGCAGGCAGCGAGATCATGGTGCGGAAGGTGGGCATGAAGCGGAACACGAACACCACCCAGCCGCCATGGCTGTGGAAGAAGCGGTTGAGCCACTCCACATCCTCCCAGCGCAGCGTCAGCCAGCGCCCGTAACGATCGACGAAGGGCTTGAGCCGCTGGTAGCCGATCCAGCGCCCGACCGCGTACCAGAACATGTTGCCGAACGTGGTGCCGAGCGTGCCCCAGATCAGCAGCGGAGTCATGTTCATGTCGCCGCGCGCGACCGCCATGCCCCCAAGCCCCATGATCACCTCGGACGGGATCGGCGGGAATACATTCTCCAGGGTCATCAGGATGAAGATGCCGAGATAGCCGCCCCAGGCGATGAGGTTGAGGATGAACTCGGTCACTGGCGATGATGAACCCGCGAGGCGCGCAAAAGATCAGCCGCGCGCGGCAACACGGGCCTCGATCGCGTCCCAGATCATGCCGGCGGTATCGGTGTCGTTGAACTTGTCGATCGCGACGATGCCGGTGGGCGAGGTCACGTTGATCTCGGTCAGCCACTCGCCGCCGATCACGTCGATGCCGACGAAGATCAGCCCGCGCGCCTTGAGCTCGGGCCCCAGCGCAGCGCAGATTTCCGCCTCCCTCGCGGTCAGCTCGGTCTTCGCCGCAACCCCGCCGACCGCGAGGTTGGAGCGGATCTCGCCCTCGCCCGGGACGCGGTTGACCGCGCCCGCGACCTCGCCGTCGACGAGCACGATGCGCTTGTCGCCCTTGGCCACGTCGGGGAGGAAGACCTGGATCATGTGCGGCTCACGATAGGCGGTGTTGAACAGCTCGATCAGCGAGGACAGGTTGGCGCCGTCACGGCCGATCTTGAAGATCGCCTTGCCGCCGTTTCCGTGGAGCGGCTTGACCACGATCTCGCCATGCTTCGCGAGGAACGCCCGCGCCTCGTCGAGGCTGCGCGTCACCAATGTCGGCGGCATGAAGCGCGCGAAATCGAGCACCCACACCTTCTCCGGCGCGTTGCGCACGCTGGCGGGATCGTTGACCACCAGCGTCTTGTCGGCGATCCGCTCGAGCAGGTGGGTGGCGGTGATGTAGCCGAGGTCGAAGGGCGGATCCTGGCGCATCAGGACGACGTCGGCCTCGTCGCCGAGGTCGAGCTTCACCGGATCGCCGAAGCTGAAATGATTGCCCGCGACACGCTGCACCGTCACCGGATGCGCGGTGGTCCAGACGCGGCCGTCGGCATAGTTCAGCGCTTCGGGCGCATAGTGGAACAGCTTGTGCCCGCGGGCCTGCGCCGAGAGCATCAGCGCGAAGGTCGAGTCGCCCGCGATGTTGATCGCATCGAGCGGGTCCATCTGCACGGCGACGATCAGGGCCAAGCGTTCCTCCATTGATTTCGCAGGCAGGTAGGGACGCGGAGGCGACTTGTCACCCGATCCAGGCATTCTCGATGTAGCGCGGCCGCATGCCGGGGGCGAGCAGCAGCACGTCGACGCGGATATCCTCGCCGTTCGTGGCGTAGCGCGGCATCAGATATTCGGCGGCCGCGGCAACCCGGGCCAACCGCCGTTCGTCGATCGCGAAGTCGAGCTCGGCCGCGGTCTTGCGCGCCTTGACCTCGACGAAGGCGATCAGCTTGCCGCGCTTCGCGACCAGGTCGACCTCGCCCGCGGGCGTGCGCACGCGGCGGTCGAGGATGCGCCAGCCGCGCAGCCTGAGGTACCAGGCCGCTCGAGTCTCGCCATCGCGACCGGACTGCTCGGCGACACGGCGTGCATCAGGATTCTTGGCCCTCACCCTTTGAGCTCCATCGCCCGGGCGTAGAGCGCCTTGCGGTCGAGACCGAAGCGCTTGGCCACCTCGCCCGCGGCCTTGGAGACGGGGAGCCGAGTCAGCGCCTCGGCCAGCGCGGCGTCGGCATCCTCGGCGCTGGCGAGCGGAGCTTCGCCCGGCGGGGCGACGACGACGACGATCTCGCCCTTGGGAGGGACGTCGGCATAGCGGGCGGCGAGTTCGGTGAGACTGCCGGTGACGCATTCCTCGAACTTCTTGGTGATCTCGCGCGCTACCGCAGCCTCGCGATCGCCCAGCCCCTCGGCCAGCGCCGTCAGGGCGGCCGAGAGGCGCGGGCCCGATTCGTAGAAGACGAGCGTCGCGCGGATCGCGGCGACCTCGGCGATCGTCTCGGCGCGGGCCTGCTGCTTCGAGGGGAGGAAGCCCATGAACAGGAAGCGGTCGGTCGGCAGCCCGGCGAGCGTCAGCGCCGCGATTCCCGCACAAGGGCCGGGGATCGTGGTCACCGGATGGCCCGCGGCGCGGGCGTCGCGCACCAGCTTGAAGCCCGGGTCGGAGATCAGCGGGGTGCCGGCGTCGGACACAAGCGCCACCGCTTCTGATGCCATCCGCGCCACCAGGCCGGGGCGCACCGCTTCGGCATTATGGTCGTGATAGGGGGTCATCGGGCGCTTGGCGCCGAGGTGGCGGAACAGGCCCGCCGTCACACGCGAGTCTTCGACTGCAACAATATCCGCGTTCAGGAGTATTTCAGCGGCACGCGGGGAAAGGTCGCCGAGATTGCCGATCGGCGTCGCGACGATGTAGAGGCCGGGGGCAAGAACGAGTGTCATTGGGGAGCGTCATGGCAGAGGCAGCAGTGAAACCGCAACGGGGCTTCGCCTCGCTGCTCCGGGGGATCGTCATTGCAGGGGCCCTTGCCGTCTCAGCCTGCGTCCGTCCGTCGGGCCCTCCCCCTGCCCCTACTCGCCCCGAACCCGCGCCGGTGCGCCCCGCCCCGGGCCCGGTCCGCCCGGGCCTTCCCGAGGAGGACACCGCGCGCCATCGCGTCGCGCTGCTGGTGCCGCTGTCGGGCACCAATGCCGGGGTCGGCCGCAGCCTTTCCAATGCGACCCAGCTCGCGATCCTCGACACCAAGGCCGAGGATGTTCGCATCACCACCTATGACACCGCGACCGGCGCCGCCGCCGCCGCGCAGCGCGCGCTGGCCGACGGCAACAAGCTGATCCTGGGGCCGCTGCTCGCCGAGGATGCGCGTGCCGTCGCGCCGATCGCGCGCCGCGGGGGGGTGCCGGTGATCAGCTTCTCCAACGACACCAGCGTCGCGGGCAACGGCACCTATCTGATGGGCTATGCCCCGGCCCAGTCGATCGAGCGCGTGGTCGACCATGCCCGGCGCAGCGGCGTCACCGAATTCGCCGGGCTGATGCCGACCGGCCTCTATGGCGAGCGCGCCTCGACCGCGTTCCTGCGCGCCGTCGAGGGTGCGGGCGGCAAGGTCACCTCGCTCGAGACCTATAACCGCGGCGCGGTGAACCAGGCGATCGCCCGCCTCGCCCGCTCGCCCTTCCAGGCGGTGCTGATCGCCGACAGCGCGAGCGGCGCGGTCGCCGCGGTCCCCGGCATCCGCCGCGCGAGCCCCAGCGCGCGCGTGCTCGGTACCGAGCTGTGGAACAGCGATTCGGCGGTGGGCGGCATCACCGCGCTCAACGGCGCGTGGTTCGCCAGCGTTTCCGACACCTATTACCGCCAATATGCCGCCAAATACCGCGCCCGCTTCGGCGCGGCGCCCTACCGGCTCTCGACTTTGGGCTATGATTCGGTGCTGCTCACCGTCCGCATCGCGCGCGACTGGCGGCCGGGGGACGCGTTCCCGGCGGACCGCCTGAGCGACCGCGACGGGTTCGCGGGGCTCGACGGCGCCTTCCGCTTCGGCCGCGACGGCATCGCCGACCGCGCGCTCGAGGTGCAGGAGATCCGCGGCGGCACGACCGTCACGGTGTCCCCGGCGCCGCAGGGGTTCGGCGGGCGCTGAAAAGTGGAATCGGGCCGGTATGCGGCGCGTGTGGACATTGTTCCGCGTTGGCATTTTGTCAAAGAGCGTGCCGGCGTCCCGGCTCAACCATGCCAGCAAACGAATTCCAACATTGCAAGCGCGGGGGATTTCCGTTCTGCTTTCAGTAACTTGAGGCCCAGCGCCTAGCCGCGGACGATCTCGCGGAGCAGGGCTTCGAGGACCGGCATGCCGGCGTCGGTCGCGGCGAGGCGATCGGCCGAACGGAACAAGTAGCGGTCGAAGTTGGGGTTTGCGACTTTGGCCATGTCCAGGGCGCCCTCCGGAATGTCGCGCAAATCGACGCCCTCGGTCAGACGCAGGCCCATGACGAGCCGTTCCATTGCCGCTTCCGTGCCGGAAAGCGCGGTCTCCTCCTGCAGCCCGTTGCCGTTGCGGGCGACCGCGGCGAGCCAGTTCTCGGGCTTCTTGTGGCGCAGCGTCGCGAGGCCGCCGCGGCGGCCATGCGCGCCCGGACCGACCCCCGCATAATCGGTGTAGCGCCAGTAAGCGAGGTTGTGGCGGCTCTCCGCGCCCGGGTGGGCGTGGTTCGAGACTTCGTAGCGCGGCAGCCCCGCGGCCTGAGTGAGCGACTGGGTCACGTCCCACAGGTCGGCGGCTTCGTCCTCGTCGGGAATGGCGAGCTCGCCCTTCGCCGCGAGCGTGGCGAAGCGCGTGCCGGGCTCGATCGTGAGCTGGTAGAGCGAGAGATGCTCGGTGCCGAAGCTGAGCGCGCGGGCGAGCTCGGCCTCCCATGAAGCGACGCCCTGGCCGGGGCGGGCGTAGATCAGGTCGAAGCTCACCCGGCCGAAATGCCGCTGCGCGGTGGCGAGCGCCGCCAGCCCCTCGTCGACGCCGTGCGCGCGGCCGAGGAAGCGCAGGGCATCGTCGTCGAGCGCCTGGAGCCCGAGCGAGACGCGGTTGACCCCGGCGACGGCCAGATCGGCGAAGCGCGCCGCCTCGACCGAGGAGGGGTTGGCTTCGAGCGTGACCTCGAGATCGCCGGCCGGCGCCCAGGCCGCGGTTGCCGCCTCGATCACCGCCGCCACCGTCTCGGGCGGCATCAGCGAGGGGGTGCCGCCGCCGAAGAAGATCGAGCCGAGCTGCCGCCCGGGCAGCAACGCCGCCTCATGCGCGAGATCGGCGAGCAGCGCCTTGCGCCACGCATCCTGGTCCACCACGTCGCGGACATGGCTGTTGAAGTCGCAATATGGGCATTTGGACACGCAGAACGGCCAATGGACGTAGAGCGCGAGTGCCGGGGTATCTGGCGGTTGGGAAGCGTTCATCGCGGCGGCGCTATGCGCTTGTTGGGAGGCTTGCGAAAGATGCTGTTGCTGCCCTTGCTCCTTCTCGCCGCCTGCTCGCCGCCGCAGGAGGCACCCGATCGCGTGATCGAGCCGCGCCGGTTCGAGGCGAATGCGCCGCGCGGCGATGACCGGCTGCGCGACGCCATGCTGGACCTGCACAACGACGCGCGAGCCGCAGTGCGGATGCCGCCACTGGCATGGGACGAGGGCCTGGCGCGCGATGCCGAGCGCTATGCCCGCGATCTCGCCCGGCGCGGCGTGTTCGAGCATTCGAAACAGCCGGGCGGCCCCACGGCGCAAGGCGAGAACCTGTGGACCGGCACGCGCGGCGCCTATCGCTATGAGGAGATGGCGCGGCACTGGATCGACGAGCGCCGCGTCTTCGTGAACGCGCCGATCCCCAATGTCAGCCGGACGGGCCGCTTCGTCGATGCCGGGCATTACAGCCAGATCGTGTGGAGCACGACGACGCGCATCGGCTGCGCGCTCGCGAGCAATCAGCGCGACGACTATCTGGTGTGCCGCTATTCGCCCGCCGGCAATGTGTGGGGCCAGCGGGCGCTACCGTAGGGCGATCTCACGCGCCGCGCTGAGCGAGCGCCTCGCGCATCAACTCCGGCGCCAGCGTGACCGAGATATGCTCGTGCACGATCCGCCAATGCCCACCGGTCTCGCGCCATCCCGCGGTCACGCGCACCCGATAGTCGATCGCGGCGCCCGCGCGCGCGGCAAAACGGACATGGGCGACATAGTGGCAGAAGGCGGCGTCGCCAGCGCCCTCGACGCGCAGATGCTCGACATCGAATGCGATTTCGCCCTCGACTCCCTCGAACCACGCTTCGAAATTCCGGCGATAGGCGGCAGCGCCCTCGACCCGCAGCGGCGGGCGGAGATCGAACACGATCACCTCCGGCGCATAATGCGCCATCAACGCATCGAGATCCTTCGCGCGGATTGCCTGCGCCAGCGTGCCGACTCGTTCGGCGACCAGTTCGTGCATCGCGTCCTCCAGCAGGGGCCTCCGGATAGACGCGCGGGGGACCGCCGAGTTGCACGGCCTGGACCGCACCGCGCGCGGCCGACCGCAAGGCTCAGGACGCCGGCACGGTCCGCGAGATGCCGGTCACCGGCCGCAGATAGCCGACCACCAGCCGCGTGACTTCCTCGACCAGTCCCGCCGGCTCGATCATGTCGGGGTGGCGCAGCACCGCCTCGTGCGTGAGCGTCTCGACCGTGGTCACGCAGATGAAGGTCGCGGTGTCGAGGTCGGTCACCGCGATCTCGTCGCGGCGCGCGTCGAGATAGGCGCGGACCAGCGCGAACACCTCGCGGTTGATCGCCTCGATCTCGTCGAGCTGGCCCATGCGCGGGATCTGCTCGTCGAAGATGCGGTGCAGCGCGGGATCGACGCGGTGCGCGTCGACCATCGCGGCGATCAGCTCGCGCATCGCCGGCTCGAGATCGAGCGAAGCGACCGCCGCCAGCGCGTCCTTGAGCAGATCGAGCATCGCGCGTGTGTGCCGCGCGATCAGCGCCGCCACGATCGATTCCTTGTTGGGGAAATATTGGTAGAGCGAGCCGACGCTGACCCCCGCCACGGCGGCGATGCGGTTGGTGCTGGCACGGTCATAGCCATCGCGCACCAGAATGCGAGCAGTCGCGTCGAGCAGCGCCTCGACCGTCGCCTGCGAGCGCTGCTGCGACGCGATTTTGCGTGGAGTCATGGGAATGGCGCGGGCCATGGCGATCCGATCCGGGCAATGCGAGTAGACAATGTGAGCGATAGCTCGCAAATTTCCGGCACGCAATCCCGGACCAGAGAGGACGACGATGCCGGCCTATCCGTACGACACGCTGATGCGCTACAAACGCTGGGCGACCAACGGCCTGACCGAGGCGATCGCGGCCAATCTGCGCCGGATCGGCGATCCCGACCTGGTGCTGATCCGGCGGCTGCTCGACCATATCCAGACGGTCGACGAGATCTTCGGCGACAATCTGGAGGGACGCGCGCATGGCCGCCGCGCCGCGCGCTCGTTCGAACTGCCCGAGTTCGAGACGCTGGCGCGCAAAGCGATCGTCACCGCCGACTGGTACGTCTCCTACGCCGATCTGTTAGGCCCGGCCGGACGCGACGAGATCGTCGACTTCACTTACTCGAACGGCGCGCCGGGACGGATGTCGCGCGGCGACATGCTGCTGCACGTCGCGATGCACGGCACCTATCATCGCGGCAATATCGGCGTGATCCTGCAGAAGAACGGCATCGAGCCCAATGCCGACCGGCTGACCGACTTCCTCGCGGCCGAGCGCACGCTGGAAGCGGCCTGAACGAGCGGACGGAACCGATGTGAGTCAATTCCTCCCCCCGGAGGGGGAGGAATTGAGAGGTGGATGCCGACGACCTTTCGAATTCAGAAGACGGCCGCCACCAGCTGGCGGAAGGCATCCGCGCGGTGGCTCATCGCGTGCTTGGCCGCGGGGTCCATCTCGCCGAAGGTCTCGGCGTGGCCGTTGGGCAGGAACATCGGGTCGTAGCCGAAGCCGTTGGCGCCGCGCGGCGGCCAGACGAGCGTGCCGTCGACCCGCCCCTCGAACCATTCGACATGGCCGTCGGGCCAGGCGAGCGCGAGCGCGCAGACGAAATGCGCGTCGCGCGGCGGCGCGGGCTCGCCCTCGACCGCCTTGCCGGCGATGTTCCTCTCGACCAGCTCCATCGCCAGGCCGAAATCCTTGGCCGGCCCGGCCCAGCGCGCCGAGAAGATGCCGGGCTCGCCGCCCAGCACCTCGATGCACAGGCCCGAATCGTCGGCGAGCGCCGGGAGGCCCGAGAGATCGGCGGCCTGCAGCGCCTTCAATTCGGCATTGGCGACGAAGGTGGTGCCGGTCTCGTCGGGCTCGGGCAGGTCGAGCGATGCGGCGCTGACCGGCTCGACGCCATAGGGGGCGAGCAGCTCGCGGATCTCGCGCACCTTGCCCTCGTTGTGGCTGGCGATGACGAGCCTGCCCGGGGCGAGCTTGCGGATCGCCTGCGGCTCCCTGCCCTCCCCGCTCACCGGCCGACCGCCTTCAACTGGGCGGCGAAGATGTCGTTGCAGCCGATGCGCGCGAGGCGGAGCAGGCGGAGCAGCCCCTCCTCGTCATAGCAGGCGCCCTCGGCCGTCGCCTGCGCCTCGGCGATCTTGCCGTCGGAGAGGAGGACGAAGTTCGCGTCGGCGTCGGCCGCGCTGTCCTCGTCATAGTCGAGGTCGAGGACGGGCGTGCCCTGGTAGATGCCGCAGCTGACGGCGGCGACCTGCTGGCGGATCGGATCGCTCTCGAGCGCGCCCGACTGGAGCAATTTGTCGACCGCGAGGCGCAGCGCGACCCAGGCGCCCGAGATCGCCGCGGTGCGGGTGCCGCCATCGGCCTGGATCACGTCGCAGTCGAGGGTGATCTGGCGCTCGCCGAGCGTGGTGAGATCGGTGACCGCGCGCAAGGATCGGCCGATCAGCCGCTGGATCTCCTGGGTGCGGCCCGACTGCTTGCCCTTCGCCGCCTCGCGGCTGCCGCGGGTGTGCGTGGCGCGCGGGAGCATGCCGTATTCGGCGGTGACCCAGCCCTGCCCCTTGCCGCGCAGGAAGGGCGGCACGCGCTCCTCGACGCTGGCGGTGACCAGCACCTTGGTGTTGCCGAACGCGATCAGCACCGAACCCTCGGCATGGATGGTGAAATTGGGCTCGATCGAAATCGCGCGCATCTGATCGGGGGCGCGGCCGCTTGGGCGCATAGGTGAAATCTCCTGTGGCTGTCAGGTGCGGCACCTAGACGGCGCGAGCGGAACGCGCCAGTCTTTGCACGCGATCCATCGGGAGTGCGCGATGAGACGGTTGGTAGCGATCATGTTGCTCGGGCTCGCGGTGGCGGGGTGCCGCGGGATCATCCCCGAGAGCGGCGGGGCGGCGCCGGGAGCGGCGCCCGCATCGGCGCCGGCACCAACGTCGCGCGAGGCGATCACCTATGAGGCGGGGCCGTGCTTCGGATCGTGCCCAGTATACAGCTTCACCGTCGCGCCGGACGGGCGCGGGAGCTTCACCGGCAAGAACTTCACCACCGTCACCGGCGAGCGCAGCTTCGAGCTGACGCCGGCGCAGTATGACGCGTTCGCGGCAGCGCTCGCGCCCTACCGGCCGGCACGCGGGACGACGCGCCGCTATGCGCATGGCGAGCCGGGATGCGAGCAGGCGGCGACCGACATGCCGAGCACCGAGATACGCTGGCGCGCGGAGAGTACCACGACGCTCTATTATTATTTCGGCTGCGACCGCGCGGCGAACCAGGCGATGGCCGATGCGATTGGCAATGCGCCCGACCTGATCCCCGCGCTGGCGCCGCTGATCGGCGCGCGGCCTTGAGCGTGCGCGCAGGGGCGCTACATGACTGATCTGTGACCACCCCGCCGATCACCGAGCTGACCGATCGCGCGCGCGACATTTTTCGCGTGGTGGTGGAATCCTATCTGGAGGCGGGGCAGCCGGTGGGGTCGCGGACGATCTCGCGCGTGGCGGGACTCAACCTCTCGCCGGCCTCGATCCGCAACGTGATGCAGGATCTGGAGGAGTTCGGGCTGCTCGCCGCGCCGCACACCAGCGCAGGAAGGATGCCGACCGAGTCGGGCCTCAGGCTGTTCGTCGACGGGATGATGCGCGCGTCCGAGCCCTCGGCGGAAGAACGCGCCGCGATCGAGGCGCGCGCGGGCACCGGCGGGCCGGTGGAGGAGGCGCTGGCGAATACGACGTTGGCACTCTCGGGGCTGTCGGCGTGCGCGGGGATGGTGCTGGTGCCCAAGGCGGAGCGCGTGCTGCGCCAGTTCGGCTTCGTACCGCTGGGACAGGATCGCGCGCTCGCGGTGCTGGTCGGCGAGGACGGGTCGGTCGAGAACCGCGTGGTCGAGCTGCCGCCCGGCATGCCGGCCGCGGCGCTGGAGCAGGCGGCGAACTATCTGACCGCGACGCTCGGCGGGTTGACCTTGAGCGAGGCGCGAGCGCGGGTCGAGCGCGAGCTGCGCGCCGAGCGGGCGGCGCTCGACGATGCGGCGCGGGCGCTGGTCGAGCGGGGGCTCGCGATATGGTCGCAGGATGGCGGCGACCGGCCGGTGCTGATCGTGCGCGGCCAGGCGCGGCTGCTCGACGCGGCGGCCGCCGACGACCTCGACCGGGTGAGCCAGCTGCTCGACGAGCTCGAGGGCAAGGAGGAGATCGCGCGGCTGCTCGACAGCGCGCGCGAGGGCGAGGCGACGCGCATCTTCATCGGATCGGAGAACAAATTGTTCGCGCTGTCGGGGTCATCGGTGATCGCGAAACCGGTGCGATCGCTGGACGGCCGCGTGGTCGGCGTGGTGGGTGTCATCGGACCGACACGGTTGAACTATGCCCGCGTCGTGCCCATGGTGGATTTCACCGCCGCGACATTGGCCAAGCTATTGGCCTGAACCGATTAGAAAACAGGGACTATGACCGAAGAAGACAAGACCGAGGCGACCGAAGACCTTCGCCAGGAAACCGCCGCCGAGGCCCCCGAAGTCGCCGACCACGACCGCGTCGCGCAGCTCGAGGCGCAGTTGGAAGAGGCCCAGAACGCCACCCTCTATGCCCGCGCCGAGGCGCAGAACCTGCTGCGCCGCGCGCAGAAGGAAGCCGAGGACGCGCGCGCCTATGCCGCGACCAGCTTCGCGCGCGACATCCTGTCGGTGGCGGACAATCTGTCGCGGGCGCTCTCCGCGATTCCCGAGGATCTGCGCGGGGACGAGAAGATGAAGGGGCTGGTCGCCGGGCTCGAAGCCACCGGCCGCGAGCTGGATTCGGTGTTCGCGCGGCACGGCATCTCCAAGGTATCGGCGCTGGGCGAGGCGCTCGACCCCAATCGCCACCAGGCGATGATGGAAGTGCCGAGCGCCGACGCCGCGCCGGGCACGATCGTGCAGGAAATCCAGTCGGGCTACATGATTCGCGACCGGCTGCTGCGCCCGGCGCTGGTCGGCGTGGCGCGGAAGGCGGATTGAGCTTACTCCTCCCCTGAGCTTGCTCAGGGGAGGCGGTGGTGGAGGGGGCGTAGCTGCGAACAGCGATGTGCCGGCGGCACATCGCAGCAGCGGAGCCGGCTTGCGGAGCAAGCCGTGGCCGCAGAGGGCAGTATCCAGCGGCGCCATTCGGCCGTCTGCGCGGCCGCCCCTCCGTCAGCGCTGCGCGCTGCCACCTCCCTGCGAGGCAGGGGAGGATCGGGAGCAGCTGAAACCATCCTAGCGCCCGGGCGACGCTTCCCCTATCTGCCCCCCATGTCCGCGCGCTTCGACTCCGTTCCCAACCGCCGCGCGATCGTCGATCGCCGCGCGCTGGCGGACGAGCTGGCCACGCTCGATGCGCCCGACACGATGCGGCTGCGCCAGGCCGCGGCGCTGCGGCTCAAGACCGCGCTGGAGGCGGGCCGCGCGGAGATCGCGAACCGGCTGACCGAACATCCCGCGCGCGGGCACGAGAGCGCGGCGAGCGGCGCGTTCCTGATGGACCAGCTGCTGCGCGTGCTGTGGGACTTCACCACCAGCCGCCTCTATCCCAACAGCAACCCGAGCGCGGCCGAGCGCATGACGCTGGTCGCGGTGGGCGGCTATGGCCGCGGCGAGATGGCGCCGTTCAGCGATGTCGACATCGCCTTCATCACGCCGTGGAAACAGACCAGCTGGAGCGAGCAGGTCATCGAATCGATGCTCTATTCGTTGTGGGACATGGGGCTGAAGGTCGGCCATTCGTCGCGCTCGCTCGACGAGATGGTGCGCGAGGCGAAGAACGACGTGACGATCCGCACCGCGCTGCTCGAAGGGCGCTATGTGTGGGGCGATACCGCGCTCTACGACGAGGCGGCCGCCCGCTTCCGCAACGAGGTGCAGAACGGCACTGCCCGCGCCTTCATCGCGCAGAAGCTGGACGAGCGGAACGAGCGCCATCGCAAGATGGGCGACAGCCGCTATGTCGTCGAACCCAACCTCAAGGAGGGCAAGGGCGGGCTGCGCGACCTGCACACGCTGTTCTGGATCGGCAAATACACCTATGGCGTGCGCGAGCCGGCCGAGCTGGTCGGCGCGGGGCTGCTGACCAAGCTCGAATACCGCCAGTTCCGCAGAGCCGAGAATTTCCTGTGGGCGGTGCGCTGCCACCTGCACAACCTCGCCGGGCGCACCGAGGACCGGCTGACCTTCGACTTCCAGCGCGAGATCGCGGAGCGCATGCGCTACGCCGACCGGCCGGGCAAGTCGAAGGTCGAGCGCTTCATGCACTTCTACTTCCTGCAGGCGAAGATGGTCGGCGACCTGACCGGCGTGTTCCTCGCGCATCTCGACGAGAAGTTCGCGGCGCGCGGGAGCCGCTTCGGGCTGCCGCGCATCCGCCGCTCGCCGGCCAAGCTCAAGGGCTTCGTGCTCGATCGCGGGCGCCTCGCGCTGCCGCGCGACAGCTTCTTCGCCGAGGAGCCGGTGCGGTTGCTCGAGGTGTTCCAGCTCGCCGACCTGCACGCGCTCGAAGTACATCCGCTGACGATGCGCGCGGCGGCGCGCGACGCCAAGCTGATCGACGACAAGCGCAACGATCCGCGCGCCAATGCGCTGTTCATGGAGGTGCTGACGTCCCCGCGCGATCCCGAGACGGTGCTGCGCTGGATGAACGAGGCGGGGGTGTTCGGCCGCTTCGTGCCCGACTTCGGCCGCGTCGTCGCGCAGATGCAGTTCGACATGTACCACCACTACACGGTGGACGAGCATTCGATCCGCGCGATCGGGCTGCTCGCCAGCATCGAGAAGGGCGAGAAGCGCGAGGATCATCCGCTGGCGAGTGGCATCCTCGACCAGATCGCCTCGCGCCGGGCGCTGTACGTCGCGGTGCTGCTGCACGACATCGCCAAGGGCCGCGGCGGCGACCATAGCGTGCTCGGCGCCGAGGTCGCGCAGCGGCTGGGCCCGCGGTTCGGCCTGACGCCGGCCGAGACCGAGACGGCGGCGTGGCTGGTGCGTTGGCACCTGCTGATGTCCGCGACCGCGTTCAAGCGCGACCTTTCCGACTTCAAGACGATCCTCGACTTCGCCGAGGTGGTGCAGTCGCCGCAGCGGCTGATGATGCTGCTCGTGCTCACCATCGTCGACATCCGCGCGGTGGGGCCGGGCGTGTGGAACGGGTGGAAGCGCCAGCTGCTCACCAATCTCTACGACAGCGCCGAGGAGGTGCTGCGGCTCGGCCACAAGCAGCGCGGGCGGAGTGAGCGGATCACCGCCAAGCAGGAGGCGCTCGCCGCGGCGATGGGACGCGACGTCAGCGCGCTGATCAAGCGGCTGCCCGACCCCTATTGGGTCGCCGAGCCCGAGGACGTGATCGAGCGCAATGCACGCTTCATCGAGCGCGCGGGCGAGGCGCAGCTGTCGGTCGAGGCGACGGTCTATCCCGATCGCGGCGCGACGCTGGTGACGGTCTATGCCGCCGACCATGCCGGCCTGTTCTACCGTATCGCTGGCGCGATCCATGCCGCGGGCGGCAACATCATCGACGCGCGCATCCACACCACGCGCGACGGCATGGCGATCGACAATTTCCTGGTGCAGGACCCGCTCGGCCGCCCGTTCGACGATCCCGGCCAGCTCGCGCGGATCGAGACGGGGATCGCCGAGGCGCTGGCCAACCGCGCCAAGCTGACCGAGCGGCTCGCCGCCAAGCCGCTGCCGCGGCTGCGCGCCGACGCCTTCGCGATCGAGCCCGCGGTGCTGATCGACAACAAGGCCTCGAACCGCTTCACCGTGATCGAGGTGAATGCCCGCGACCGGCCGGCTTTGCTCCACCACCTCGCCTACGCCCTGTTCCAGTCGAAGGTGACGATCCACTCGGCGCATGTCGCGACCTATGGCGAGCGCGCGGTCGACACCTTCTATGTGACCGACCTGACCGGCGACAAGATCACCGCGGTGCTGCGCCTGAAGTCGCTCGAGCGGCGGATGCTCGACGCCGCCACCGGCCTGGGGGAATTCGCCACCGCCGCCTGATCCTGTTACGCTCGCGCGGACCGGCAAGGAGACAGGCGATGGGCGTACTCGGTATGGGCGGGCTGTTCTTCCGGGCGAAGGATCCCGATGCGCTGAACAGCTGGTATCGCGAGCATCTGGGCGTCGGCGCCGGATGCAATGCCGATGGCGAGGGCGAGCCCGACGAGTGGTTCTGGCAGGTGCAGGGCGGGCCGATGGTGTTCGCGCCGTTCAAGGCCGACACCGACTATTTCGCCGCGGACAAGGCGTTCATGATCAACCTGCGCGTCCGCGACCTGGAGGGGTTGCTCGAGCAGCTCAACGCTGCGGGGATCGCGATCATCACCAAGGACGAATGGGACACGCCCGAGACGGGCAAGTTCGCGCGAATCCACGATCCCGAGGGCAATGCGATCGAGCTGTGGGAGCCGCCGGCATGAGCGCGGTGTGGATTGCGCTGATCGCGGTCGGCGTTTCGCTGCTCACCACCTTCGTCGCGCTCTATGCCGCACGGATCAAAGCGCGCGAAGGCGAGGAGCACTACACGCATCCTGCCAGTTCACCGGCGACCAGCAATGACTGTGGGAGCGATGGCGGCTGCGACTAGCGCAGCCGCACATCAGTTCACTTCGGCGCCAGCACCATCAGCATCTGGCGGCCTTCCATGCGCGGATAGCTCTCGACCTTGGCGTCCTCGGCGGTGTCCGCCTGGACGCGCTGGAGCAGCGCCATGCCGAGCTGGCCGTGCGACAGTTCGCGGCCGCGGAAGCGCAGGGTGATCTTCACCTTGTCGCCCTCGCCGATGAACTTGTGGACCGCCTTCATCTTCGTATCATAGTCGTGATCGTCGATGTTCGGACGCATCTTGATCTCCTTGATCTCCTGCGTCTTCTGCGACTTGCGCGCGAGGTTGGCCTTTTTCTGGGCCTCGTACTTGTACTTGCCGACATCGAGGAACTTGGCGACGGGCGGATCGGCGTTGGGCGACACCTCGACCAGGTCGAGGCCGAGCTCCTGCGCCTGTTCCATCGCCTCGCGCGTGTACATCACGCCCAGATTCTCGCCCTCATGGTCGATCACGCGGACCTTGGGCGACTGGATGAATTCATTGAAGCGCGGGCCGGTGGGCACCGGGGGCGCGAACCCGCGCCGGGACATGGGAGGACGTATGGAGGTATCTCCTGTTACAGTTTCGGACAGCTAGAATAGCGCGCCTGCGCACGACAGGGTAGCCCCGCCGGGCGAGTCCTGGCGAAAAAGCCACACGCTGTGGCGCTGGCGCTACGTTGATATGGGGCGCGAATGCCTTTCAGGCAAGCGGAGAGCGGGCTGGTGCCGCCACTAACTAAGCGGCCAGAGGCGATCAACCGGGCGTTCGAGCACGCGCGCGGCGGCGGCGTGAAGGCTCTGCGGCCCGAGCCGGCTAGTGGCCGCGGCCCTGGCGATCCATTGCTCGATGTCGCCGCCGGTCTCGACCCATTTGTCCTGGCGGAGCAGGCCGTAGAGCGCGGCGGCGAGGACATGGATGCCGTCATCGGCCTGCCGCCAGCGGTCGGCAGGGTTGCGCGCGACGCCGAGCGCCTCGCTGATCAGCTGGTCGAGCGCCTCGCACATATCCTCGTTGAGCATGCCGTCGAGCGTGGTGTAGCCCCATTTGGGATCATGCTCGCGGACGATGCGCGGGATCAGCGGATCCTTCGCGAGCACCGCCAGCGCCGCCTTCGCCGCGGGGCCGTCCATCGGGAAGGGCGGGTGCAGCATCTCGTGCGCGGCGATGCGGACGGTGGTCGCGGTGTCGTAGTCGGCGGCCTGAAGGAAGGTCTGGTCCTGCATCTTGGCACCGTGCGGCTTGGAGAAGGCGAGCAGCACGACGTTGATCACGGGATCGAAGGTGCGGCCAGTGAGCTTCTCCTGCCAGCGCACCACGTCGTAGCTGGCGAGCGCGCGCGACACCTCGGCGATGCGGGCATCGAACTGCGCGCCGAGCTTGTCGCGGCGGAAGGCGGCGAAGCCGGCGTCGCGCATCGCGGTGAAGACGCGGAGCAGACGCGGGGCGTTGGCCTTGAGCCAGACGAAATCGGAATCCTCGCGGCTGGGATTCTTGTCGAAGGCGGGGCTTACCTTGCCGTCGAGATCGGACAGCGACGCGATGACCGAATCGAGCGTGGTGACCCCTGCCCCGCTCAGGATGTTGGCGAGCACCGGCCAGAGCAGGCCGAAGGTCGACTTGTCGGATTCGTCGGCGAGCCTGGGGATGTCGGCGCGGATTTCGGCCGGCAGCTTGGGCGTGAAGGCGTCGGCCTCTGCGGCGTAATAGCGGCGATAGAGATCGCGGCCGGACAGCGGGCCGAGGAACGCGATCGCGTCATAGCCCTCCGAGCCGATCACGTTCCAGCGGGTGCGCATCGGCGGCTTCGCGGTCTGCGCAAGCGCAGGGATGGCGGGGACCGCGAGCGCGGCGGCGAGGAAGAGGCGGCGGTTCATGACTGTGCTACTATCCTATAGCACCCACGCCGGCTTGAACGGACTTTGCCCTAGCGCAGCAAGCGCAGCCGCGAGGGTGGAAGGCCGGTGAGCGCCCCGGCGGCGCGGGCGAAATGCGCCTGATCGGCAAAGCCATGCTCGGCGGCGAGCGCGGCGAGCGTGCCGCGCCAGCCCGTGAGTGCGCGAACGGCGCGACGGGTGCGCAGTTCGAGCCGGAAGCGCTTGGGGCTGACGCCATAGGCGCGCGCGAAGCCGCGGCTGACCGAGGCGGGATCGAGGCTGGTCGCGTGCGCCCAATCGCGGATCGGCAACGACGGATCGGCCGCGAGCGCGGCGGCGAGCAGGTCGGGCCAGTCACTGGGAGGAGCGGCGAGCGCGGCGGCGGTTTCGCGGACCAGTTCCGCAGCGGCGAGGGGATCGCGTTCGGCGAGGCGCGCGACCGCATCGGGGTCGGTGATGCGCACCGGGCCCTCGGCCAGCCCGGCAGGCAGCGGCAGGTTGAGCACCTGCGCGCCGGTCGCGCCGAACCCGTCCTGGTGCGCCGACCAGGCGTGATGGACGACCGCCATCCCCGCCCGCGCGCGGATGCGGCCGCTCTCGCCCGCTTCGAGATAGCCGCCGTCGAGCACGACCGCGACATAGCCCTGCGCATGCCGGTGCCGTGCCAGCCGCTCGCCCGCGCCGTGGCGGCCGATGGCGGCGTGGAAGGTCACCCCCGCAGGTCCGGCGGCGTGCCCTCGCCCTTGAGCCAGGCGATCGCCTCGGCGAGCGGGATCACGCGCTGCCCCTCGACGCCGAGGCTGCGGATGGCGACGGTGCCCTCCTCCGCCTCGCGCTTGCCGACCACCAGCAGGTGCGGGACCTTCGCCAGCGAATGCTCGCGCACCTTGTAGTTGATCTTCTCGTTGCGCAGGTCGCTCTCGGCGCGGATGCCGGCGGCCTTGAGCTGGGTGACAGCGTTCTTGGCGTAATCATCGGCGTCGGAGACGATCGTCGCGACCACCGCCTGGACCGGCGCGAGCCAAGCCGGCAGGCGGCCGGCGAAATGCTCGATCAGGATGCCAATGAAGCGCTCGTACGAGCCGAAGATCGCGCGGTGGAGCATCACCGGGCGATGGCGCTCGCCATCCTCGCCGACATAGGACGCGTCGAGGCGGTCGGGCAGCACGCGGTCCGACTGGATCGTGCCGACCTGCCACGTCCGCCCGATCGCGTCAGTGAGGTGCCATTCGAGCTTGGGCGCGTAGAAGGCGCCCTCGCCCGGAAGTTCCTCCCAGCCATATTCGGGCGTCGCGAGGCCGGCGCGGACCACGGCGTCGCGCAGCTCCGCCTCGGCCTGGTCCCACATCTCCTCGGTGCCGAAGCGCTTGTCGGGGCGCAACGCGAGCTTGATCGAATAGGTGAAGCCGAAGTCGCGATAGATGCGGTCGGCGAGCGCGCAGAACGCCTGCACCTCGTCGACGATCTGGTCCTCGCGGCAGAAGATGTGCGCGTCGTCCTGGGTGAACTGGCGCACGCGCATCAGGCCGTGCAGCGCGCCGTGCGGCTCGTTGCGGTGGCAGCAGCCATTTTCGTAGAAGCGCAGCGGCAGGTCGCGGTACGACTTGATCCCCTGCTTGAAGATCAGGATGTGCGCCGGGCAGTTCATCGGCTTCAATGCCATCCACTCGGCGTCGTTCGAGACGAGCGGGCCGTCCTCCTCGACGTTCGGCACCTCGTCGGGGATGACGAACATGTTCTCGCGATACTTGCCCCAATGGCCCGACTGCTCCCACTGGCGCGCGTCCATCACCTGCGGGGTCTTGACCTCGCGATAGCCGGCGGCGTCGATCGCGCGGCGCATATAGGCCTCCAGCTCGCGCCAGATCATATAGCCCTTGGGGTGCCAGAAGACGCTGCCGTGCGCCTCGGCCTGGAGGTGGAACAAGTCCATCTCCTGCCCGAGCTTGCGATGGTCGCGCTTGGCCGCTTCCTCGAGCTTGTGGAGGTGCGCGTCGAGCTGCTTTTTGTTGAGCCAGCCGGTGCCGTAGATGCGCGAGAGCATCGCGTTCTTCTGGTCGCCGCGCCAATAGGCGCCCGAGACGCGCGTCAGCTTGAATGCCTGGGGATCGAGCTTGCCGGTCGAGGCAAGGTGCGGGCCGCGGCACATGTCGAGCCAGGCGTCCTCGCCCTTGCCCGCGCGATAGACGGTCAGTTCCTCATTCTCGGGCAGCTCGGCCGCCCATTCGGCCTTGAACGTCTCGCCCTGCGCTTTCCAGCGCGCGATGAGGTCGGCGCGGCTCCACACCTCGCGGATCAGTGGCTGGTCCTGCGCGATGATCTTGCGCATCGCCTCCTCGATCGCGGGCAGGTCCTCCTCGGTAAAGGGCCGGCCCTTGGGGGCGAAGTCGTAATAAAAGCCGTCGTCGGTCGCCGGGCCGAAGGTGATCTGCGTGCCCGGGAACAGCGACTGCACCGCCTCGGCGAGGACGTGCGCATAGTCGTGGCGCGCAAGCTCGAGCGCATCGGCCTCGTCGCGCGAGGTGACGAGCGCGAGTTGCACGTTGCCCTCCAGCGGGCGGGTGATGTCGCGCAGTTCGCCGTCGACGCGCGCGGCGATCGCCGCCTTGGCGAGGCCCGGACCGATCGCCGCGGCGATGTCCGCCGGGGTGGTCCCCGGGGCTACCTCGCGGACGGAACCGTCGGGCAGCGTAATTCGGAACATCTCGGACACGGGATCGGTGCTTTCTGTTAGGAGGTCTTCGGAGCGCGGCTTATGCCCGCGCGAAAGCGATATAGGCAAGAAGGCAGACGAAACGATGCCCGACCACCGGATAGCGGCGATTCTGCCGTGCCAGGACCTCGACCGCAGCCAGGCCTTTTACGAGCGGCTCGGCTTCGTACCGGAGAGCGACTATGGCGACTATCGCATCCTGACCGACGGCAAGGGCTGGGACCTGCACCTGCGCGCCGAGGACATGTCGGCGCTGCAGGCGCCGTACAATCCGTTCGGCCTGTACCTCTATGTCGACGATGTCGATGCCGTCGCGGACCGTGTGCGCGAGGCGATCATCGAGCCGGGCGCGCCGCACCTCAAGCCATGGGGCACTTACGAGTTCGCGGTGAGCGATCCCGATGGGGTGCTGGTGCGCGTCGGGCGGATCGCCGCACGGTAGCTGTTCGCACGCCTGCCGCCGCGCTAGAGGCGGTCGGATGGCCCTCGCCCGCCTCGTCCTCACCGATTTCCGCAACCATGCGGCCGCCACCCTGACCCCCGGGGCCGGGTTCGTGGTGCTGACCGGGGACAATGGCGCGGGCAAGACCAATGTGCTCGAGGCGGTGTCGCTGCTCGCGCCCGGACGGGGCCTGCGCCGTGCGCCACTGCCCGAGATCGCGCGGCAGGGCGGCAACGGCGGGTTCGCGGTGGCGGCGACTTTGGCCGACGGGATCGAAATCGGCACCGGAACGCAGGCGGCCGCGCCCGAGCGGCGCGTGGTGCGCGTCAACGGCGCGGCGGCGGCGGCGGCGAGCCTCGCCGAATGGCTCACCGTGCTGTGGCTGACCCCGGCGATGGACCGGCTGTTCGTCGAACCGGCGAGCGAACGGCGGCGCTTCCTCGATCGGCTGACCCTCGCGCTGGCGCCGGGGCATGCGCACCACACCGCGCGCTACGAGGCGGCGATGCGCGAGCGCAACCGGCTGCTGGCGGCCGAGGAACCGGCCGATCCCGACTGGCTGACCGCGCTGGAGGCACGCATGGCCGAGCATGGCGCGGCGATCGATGCAGCGCGGCGCGGCGCGGTCGAGGCGCTGGCGGCGCGGTTGGCGGACCAGGCCGAGGGGCCGTTCGCACGGGCGGGGCTGGCGCTCGAAGGGCAGGCCGTGGCCGATCTGGCGCACGCGCTGCGCTCAGGCCGCACGCGCGATGCTGCCGCGGGGCGCACGCTCGCCGGGCCACATCGGCAAGACCTCGCCGTCACCCATCTCGGCAAGGGCCAGCCCGCGCAGCTTTGTTCGACCGGGGAGCAAAAGGCGCTGCTGCTCGGCATCGTCCTCGCCCATGCCGAGCTGGTCGCGGATCGCACCGGCCGCGCGCCGGTGCTGCTGCTCGACGAGGTCGCCGCGCATCTCGACCCCAGCCGCAGGCGCGCGCTGTTCGAGCGGCTCGCGGGGCGCGGACAGGTATGGATGACCGGGACCGAGCCCGAGCTGTTCGAGGGGATCGGCGAGGCGACCCGCTACACGGTGCGCGATGGCGTTGTGAGCCTGGACTAGCCGCCGCGGTCAGCTCGCCTGCCGCTCGACGGGTACCGGGGTCAGTTCGAGGACGTCGAGGTCCTGCTCGCCCACGGGCACGACCATGCGCCAGCGGAACGGGCCGACCCGCTCGACCACCCCGGCGATGTCGCGCGCCTGATCGGTGCCATAGACCAATGAATTGTCGCCCTGCGCGCGTTGCAGCGCGCCGACGAAGGTATAGCGTTTCTCGGTCTTGTAGAGATGGCCGGCGGGCAGGTCGCTGCCGGTCTGCTTGGTGAAGTTGAGCCCGCCATTGGCCGCGCCGACATGGCAGAAATGCGTCGGGAAGCTGCGCATCCGGCGCGCGCCGGCACGGCGGCCGAGCCGGATCAGGCGGCAATTATAGGAGCCGGGGCTGAGTTCGGGATGATCGAGCGCCGCGCCCGGTTCGAGCAGCGCGCCCTCGACCGCGCGCACGCGTCCGGGCGACTGGCCCCAGACGGCCCGCCAGATCGCCGGCAGCGCATCGAGCTTTGCCTGATCGGCCGGTCGGATCACCTGTCCGGCGCCGCCATCGTCGATGATCTCGATTTGCGCCACGCTGACCACCGCGGTTTCGCGCGTCGCGGCGCACCCGGCGAGGACGAACGAGACAAGGACGGCGAGTGCAACACTACGCATAAAGATGCCCCCCGGCACACGGATAAGACACGATTAATGCGTAGTCGCCAAACTGCGTTAACAAATGGTTAACACGGTGGAGGTGGCGCCGCCTGGCTAGCGCTTGCGCCGCAGCGCGCCGCGGTGCGCGAGCAGTCCGCGCTGCTCCAGCACCGCCATGCGGCAGGTATAGCCCACGCCCCAAATCGCGAAGGCGACAGTGGCCACGAAGACGAGCAGCGGATCGAGCATCACGCGCTCCACGCGGCATGGATCGCCGCGATCAGCGTGATGCCGCTGACCATGCCAAGGATCAGCTCGAGCGGCTTGAAGCCGCCGAGCCAGGCGGTGATCGCTTCCCATCGGGTGCGGGGGACATGAACCAGTTGTCGATGATATGCCATGCCCGCCCAGATGGCGTGGATGGCGATAAGGATGCCATGGCGAATCCCGCCTGCAGCCGTAAAGTTTTCATATGTGCCGCATGGGCATCGCCGCGCCCCATTTTGCTTCCGTTTCGTGACTCGCGACCCTATATGCTGGGCATGGCATCTGAAGACACCACGACCCCCGAAAACACCCCCAACACCAACAGCTACGGCGCCGACAGCATCAAGGTCCTGAAAGGCCTGGATGCGGTGCGCAAGCGGCCCGGCATGTATATCGGCGACACCGATGACGGCTCCGGCCTGCACCACATGGTGTTCGAGGTTTCCGACAACGCGATCGACGAGGCGTTGGCCGGGCATTGCGACCGGATCATCATCCAGCTCAACGCCGACGGATCGGTGAGCGTCGAGGACAATGGCCGCGGCATCCCGACCGGCATCCATGCCGAGGAAGGCGTGTCGGCGGCCGAGGTCATCATGACCCAGCTCCATGCCGGCGGTAAGTTCGAGAACACGTCGGACGACAATGCCTACAAGGTCTCGGGCGGCCTGCACGGCGTGGGCGTGTCGGTGGTCAATGCGCTCAGCGAGTGGCTCGACCTCAACATCTGGCGCGACGGCGAGGAGCATTACATGCGCTTCGCCTATGGCGACGCGACCGCCCCGCTCAAGGTGGTCGGCGCGGCACCCGAGGGCAAGAAGGGCACGCGCGTGACCTTCCTCGCCTCGACCGAGAAGGTCCCGGGCGACGGCGGTACGTTCAAGAACCAGACCGAGTATGATTTCGAGAAGCTCGAGCACCGCTATCGCGAGCTGGCGTTCCTGAACTCCGGCGTCCGCCTGTTCCTGCGCGATGCGCGGCACGAGGAAGTCAAGGAAGTCGAGCTGTTCTACGAGGGCGGGATCGCCGCGTTCGTCAAGTGGCTCGACCGCAACAAGACGCCGCTGATGCCCGATCCGGTGGCGATCAGCGGCACGCGCGACGACGTGACGATCGACGTCGCGCTGGAGTGGAACGACTCCTATTACGAGAACGTCCTCTGCTTCACCAACAACATCCCGCAGCGCGACGGCGGCACGCACCTTGCCGCGTTCCGCGCGGCGCTGACGCGCACGATCAACAATTATGCCGACAAGTCGGGCGCGCTGAAGAAGGAGAAGGTCTCCCTTACCGGCGACGACATGCGCGAGGGGCTCACCGCGATCGTTTCGGTCAAGCTGCCCGACCCCAAGTTCAGCTCGCAGACCAAGGACAAGCTAGTCTCGTCCGAGGTACGCCAGCCGCTTGAAGCGCTGATGGCCGACAAGCTCGCCGAATGGCTGGAGGAGAATCCCGCGGTCGCGCGCCAGATCATCCAGAAGGTGATCGACGCCGCCGCCGCGCGCGAGGCCGCCAAGAAGGCGCGCGAGCTGACCCGGCGCAAGGGCGTGATGGACATCGCCTCGCTGCCCGGCAAGCTCGCCGACTGCCAGGAGCGCGATCCCGCCAAGTCCGAGCTGTTCCTGGTCGAGGGCGATTCGGCCGGCGGCTCCGCCAAGCAAGGCCGCGACCGCCATTTCCAGGCGATCCTTCCGCTGCGCGGCAAGATCCTCAACGTCGAGCGCGCGCGTTTCGACCGGATGCTCGGTTCGAAGGAGATCGGCACGCTGATCCAGGCGATGGGCACCGGCATTGGCCGCGACGACTTCAATCTCGAAAAGCTGCGCTACCACAAGATCGTCATCATGACCGACGCCGATGTGGACGGCGCGCACATCCGCACGCTGCTGCTCACCTTCTTCTACCGCCAGATGCCCGAGATCATCGAGGCCGGGCACCTCTTCATCGCTCAGCCGCCGCTGTACAAAGCGAGCAAGGGGCGCTCCGAAGTGTATCTGAAGGACGATGCCGCGCTCGACGATTACCTGGTCGAGGCGGGCGTCGGCGGCAACCGGCTGGAGACCAATGAGGGGCCGCGCTTCGGCGAGGACCTCGCCAAGCTGGTCGAACATGCCCGCCGCATGAAGACGCTGATGCGCTACGTGCCGCGGCGCTACGACCCCTCGATCATCGAGGCGCTGGCGCTGGGCGGCGCGCTCGACCCCGAAGCGGCGCGTGCGCAACGCGGCGAGCGGCTCGCGGCGGTGACCAAGCGGCTCGACCTGACCGACGAGGATGCGCGCTGGTCGGCGCGGGTCACCGAGGAAGGCGGCTTCCATTTCGAGCGGCTGTGGCGCGGCGTGACCGATCATCACATCATCGAAGCAGCGTTCCTTGCTTCGGCAGAGGGGCGCAAGCTCCATGCGCTCGCCGCCGAGCAGGCCGAAAGCTATGCCGCAATCGCCAAGCTGGTTTCGATCAAGACCACGCAGGCCGAGACCGAAGCGGCACCGGTTGAAGGCGAGGACGAGGAGCCGGTGGTCGCGGCCAAGGGCGAGACGCTGGTGGCGCGGCCGAGCGAGCTGCTCGACGCGATCCTCGCCTCGGGCCGCAAGGGGCTGTCGATCCAGCGCTACAAGGGGCTGGGCGAGATGAACGCCGAGCAATTGTGGGAGACCACGCTCGATCCGCAAAACCGATCGATGCTAGTGGTCGCGATCGACCAGGCCGATGTCGCCGACGAGATCTTCACGCGCCTGATGGGCGACGTGGTCGAGCCGCGCCGCGAGTTCATCCAGGAGAATGCGCTGAGCGTCGCCAATCTCGACGTCTGATCGCGGATTCCAAACAACGCGGCGCTGAACGGATTGCCGTTCGGCGCCGTTGTTGTTTCACCCCTTCCGTCGAAAAGGGGACGGGGATGCGGGGACCATTCGCCATCGCGCTCGCGCTTTTCGCCGCGGTCCCGGCCGTGGCGGCGGACGAGGAGGAAGCGGGCACCGATCTCGGCAGCGGGACGGCAAGCTATTTCAGCCGCGAGATCGCCGGCAACCGCACCGCCAATGGCGAGCGCTGCGACCCCGACACGCTCACCGCCGCGCACCGCACCGCGCCGTTCGGCAGCCGCATGCGCGTGACCAACCTTGCCACCGGCCGCAGCGTGGTGGTGCGGATCAACGATCGCGGCCCGTTCCGCGCCGGGCGCGTGATCGACTTGAGCCACGCCGCCGCGCGCGAGATCGGGATGCACCGCAGCGGCACGGCCAAGGTCAGCCTGGCGCTGCTCGACGACTGACGTTACGGCCAGGGCGCAATTCGACACCCCCTTCAGAAAATCTTGCTCGACGCGCTCCGCGAAACGCGCCACCATTAAATCACATAAATTGGGGAGGGGAATGCATGACGGCTCCAGCAGTCGCAGGCCGCAACGAGCGCAAGGTGATCGTCGCCTCGTCGCTCGGTACGGTGTTCGAATGGTATGATTTCTATCTCTACGGCCTGCTCGCGACCGTCATTTCCGCCAAATTCTTCTCCGGGGTGAACGAGACCACCGGGTTCATCCTCGCCCTGGGCGCGTTCGCCGCGGGGTTCGCAGTGCGGCCGTTCGGAGCGCTGGTGTTCGGGCGGCTCGGCGACGTGGTCGGGCGCAAATATACCTTCCTCGTGACGATGGGGCTGATGGGCCTGTCGACCTTCGCGGTCGGGTTGCTGCCGAGCTATGCCAGCATCGGCGTCGCCGCGCCGGTGATCCTGGTGCTGCTGCGCCTCGTCCAGGGCCTCGCGCTCGGCGGCGAATATGGCGGCGCCGCCACCTATGTGGCCGAGCATGCGCCCGAGGGGAAGCGCGGGCTGTTCACCAGCTGGATCCAGACCACCGCGACGCTCGGCCTGTTCGCGGCGCTGCTCATCGTGATCGGCATCCGCACCGCGATCGGCGAGACCGCATTCGCCGAATGGGGCTGGCGCCTGCCCTTCCTCGTCTCGATCATCCTGCTCGGCGTCTCGCTGTGGATCCGGCTCCAGCTCGCCGAGAGCCCGGTCTACCAGAAGATGAAGGAGGAGGGCACGACCTCCAAGGCGCCGTTCAGCGAGGCGTTCGGCACCTGGCGCAACCTGCGCGTGGTGCTGATCGTGCTGCTCGGCGCGGTCGCCGGCCAGGCGGTGGTCTGGTATACGGGGCAATTCTATGCGCTGTTCTTCCTCGAGAAGACGCTCAAGGTCGACGGCGCCACCGCCAACATCCTGATCGCGATCGCGCTGGTGATCGGCACGCCGTTCTTCGTGATCTTCGGCTGGCTCTCCGACAAGATCGGGCGCAAGAAGATCATCCTCGCCGGCTGCGCGCTCGCCGCGCTGACCTATTTCCCGGTGTTCCACGCGCTGACCGGAGCCGCCAACCCCGCGCTGGCGGCGGCACAGGCCAGTGCGCCGGTAACCGTGGTCGCGGACCCTGCGACCTGCTCGTTCCAGTTCGATCCGATCGGCAGGAACAAGTTCGACCGGACCGCCTGCGACGTCGCCAAATCCTATCTGGCCAAGGCTGGCGTACCCTATGTCTCGCGGGCTGCGGCGAACGACTGGGCGGAGGTCGTCATCGGGGACCGGACGATCACGATCTTCAATCCGCAGGGAGGGATCGGTGCCGGCATGAATGCGGCCGCCATTCCGGGCCGCCAGGCCGAGATGAAGGCAGCCCTCGATGCCGCGGGCTACCCGGCCAAGGCCGACCCCGCGGCGATGAACAAGCCGCTGATCGTCGCGCTGCTGTTCTGGCTCGTGCTGCTGGTCACCGCGGTCTATGGCCCGATCGCCGCGCTGCTGGTCGAGATCTTCCCGACCCGCATCCGCTACACCGCGATGTCGCTGCCCTATCATATCGGCAATGGCTGGTTCGGCGGGTTCCTGCCGACGATCGCCTTCGCGATGGTCGCGGCGACCGGCGATATCTATTACGGCCTGTGGTACCCGATCGGCGTCGCGGTGTTGACGCTGGTAGTCGGCCTGCTCTTCCTCCCCGAAACCTTCCGGCGGCGGATCGACGACTCCGCGACATGATGCTGCGCGCTTGACGTAACGCAAGAAACGAACTGGTTGACGCTGATCATGCCGCGGTGCAGCACGCGCGCATGGCCAGCGCTCCTCCGATCACCAACAATCCCGACATCCGCTATCTCGGCCGCGTCCTGGGCGACGTGATCCGCGCCTATGGCGGCGACGCGCTGTTCCGGCGTATCGAATATATCCGCTCGGCCTCGGTCGACCGGCATCGCGGGATCGCGGGGGCGGATTCGATCGATCCCGGCCTCGACAGCCTGAGCCTCGACGAGACGCTCGATTTCGTGCGCAGCTTCATGCTGTTCTCGATGCTCGCCAACCTGGCCGAGGACCGCCAGGGTATCGCCGCCGAGCCCGGCGCCGATGTCGAGCACGCGATCGCGCGCCTCAAGGAGCATGGCATCGGGCCCGAGCGGATCGCCGAATTGCTCGAGCACGCGCTGGTCGCCCCGGTGCTCACCGCGCACCCGACCGAGGTGCGGCGCAAGTCGATGATCGACCATCGCAACCGCATCGCCGAGCTGATGGCGCTCAAGGACCAGGGCGTCGCCGAGACGCCCGACGGTGATCTGGTCGACGAAGGCATCGTGCGCCAGGTCGCGCTGCTGTGGCAGACCCGCGTGCTGCGGCAGGAGCGGCTCTATGTCGCCGACGAGGTCGAGACCGCGCTCTCCTATCTGCGCGACGTGTTCCTCCCCACCTTGCCCGCGCTTCATGCCCGCTGGGACCGCGCGCTGGGCAGCCGGGTGCCGGCGTTCCTGCGCCCGGGCAACTGGATCGGCGGCGACCGCGACGGCAATCCCTTCGTCACCGCGGACTCGCTGCGCCTCACCTTGTCGCGCTCGGCGGAGACGGTGCTCAGCCACTATCTCGACGCGGTGCATGCGCTTGGCGCCGAGCTGTCGATCTCGAGCCATCATGCGCAGATCGACGCGGGCGTCGCGGCGCTGGCCGAGCGCAGCGGCGACGATGCCGCGAGCCGCGCCGACGAGCCCTATCGCCGCGCGCTGTCGGGCATCTATGCCCGGCTCGCCGCGACCTATCGCGACCTCACCGGCAAGCCCGCGCCGCGGCCCGGCGCGCTGACCGGCGAGCGCTATCCCGACCCGGCGGCGTTCCGCGCCGATCTCGCCACCGTCGCCCGCGGGCTCGCCGGGCAAGGCGCCGAGACGCTGGCGTCGAGCGGGGCGCTCGGGCGGCTGATCCGCTCGGTCGACATCTTCGGCTTCCATCTCGCCACGCTCGACATGCGCCAGAACAGCGCGGTGCACGAGCGCGTGATCGCCGAGCTCTTGAAGGTCGCGGGGGTCGAGGCCGATTATGCCGCGCTCGACGAGGCGGCGCGGGTCGAGCTGCTGCGCCGCGAGCTCGCCAGCCCGCGCCCGCTGACCAGCCGCTATGCGAGCTACAGCGAGGAGACTGCCTCGGAGCTGGCGATCGTCCATGCCGTCGCTGAGGCGCATGAGCGCTACGGCCGCGCGGCGATCCGCCAGTATATCGTGTCGATGGCGCAGTCGGTGTCGGACCTGCTCGAGGTCCATGTGCTGCTCAAGGAAGCGGGCCTCTACGTGCCGGGCGAGGAACCGCAGGCGCATATCATGGCGGTGCCGCTGTTCGAGACGATCGGCGATCTCGAGGCCGCGCCCGGCATCATGCGCGCCTGGTTCGCGCTGCCCGAGGTCGCCGCGATCGCCAAGGCGCGCGGGCATCAGGAAGTGATGATCGGCTATTCGGACTCGAACAAGGACGGGGGATATCTCACCTCGACCTGGGGGCTGTCCAAGGGCTCGACCGCGCTCAAGCCGGTGTTCGAGGAAGCCGGGATCGGCATGCAGCTGTTCCACGGCCGCGGCGGCGCGGTGGGGCGCGGCGGCGGCTCCTCGTTCCAGGCGATCCAGGCGCAGCCCGCCGGCACGGTTCAGGGCCGCATCCGCATCACCGAGCAGGGCGAGGTGATCGCGGCGAAATACGGCACGCGTGAGAGCGCACAGACCAATCTCGAGGCGATGGCTTCGGCAACGCTGCTCGCCAGCCTCGAGCCGCAGCAGCTGAGCACCGCCGACGCCGCGCGCTTCGAGGGCGCGATGGAGGAATTGTCGGGGACGGCGTTCAAGGCCTATCGCGACCTGGTCTATGGCACCGAGGGCTTCCGGACCTTCTTTCGCCAGATGACCCCGATCGCCGAGATCGCCGGCCTCAAGATCGGCAGCCGCCCGGCGAGCCGCAAGAAATCCGACGCGATCGAGGATCTGCGCGCGATCCCCTGGGTGTTCAGCTGGGCGCAGGCGCGGGTGATGCTGCCGGGCTGGTATGGCGTGGGCGCGGCGCTGTCGGGGTTTCAGGACCGCGGGCTGCTGCGCGAAATGGCGGCGGGCTGGCCGCTGTTCGCCTCGGCGCTGGCAAACATGGAGATGGTGCTCGCCAAGTCCGACATGGGCATTGCCGGGCGCTATGCCGCGCTGGTCGAGGACCGCGCGCTGGGCGACTCGATCTTCGGGCGCATTCGCGACGGCTGGCGGACGACGCATGACCAGCTGCTCGAGGTGACGCGGCAGACGCGACTGCTCGAGAAGCATCCGGCACTGGAGACCTCGATCCGGCTGCGCCTGCCCTATATCGAGCCGCTCAACCTGCTTCAGGTCGAGCTGCTCAAGCGCCACCGCGCGGGGGAAACCGATCCCAAGATCGAGCAGGGCATCCTGCTCTCGATCAACGCGATCGCGACGGCGCTTCGGAACTCGGGCTGACCGGCGCGGGGAAGTCGCGCCCGGCGTAACGGTGCTCGGCGCCGACCGCATCGTCGTCGCCGACGAAGGCCGCCCACACGCCGCCCGGCCGCCACACGCTGTCCATCGGCGCGCGCGCTTCGGCCGGGTCCATGCCCAGCACCTCGCGGCGGTAGCGGGTAAGGAAGGCGGTGACGCGGGCGTTGACGATGCAATGGACATGCACCGGCTCGCCGCCATACTCGGCCATCGCGGCGCAGAACGCCTGGTAGTGCGCCTCTTCCGGCGCGTCGAAGGGCACCGGGATATAGGTGTAGCCCATCCCCAGCGCGGCTACGCTCGCCGGCTCGTCGGGCAGCGCGCGCTCATGCTCGTGCAGGCCGAGGTTGATGACATGCCGCACGCCCAGACCGGCGAGCTCGGCCAGCGCCGCCTCGCCCGGCTGGCCCGAGGTGGTGAGCCGCGCATCGATTCGCCGCCAGTTGAGGATCTGCGGGTCGCTCATGCCTGTCCCTCCAGAAACGGCGCAGCCACCTCGTCGCGCACGCGCACCAGCCGGCCGGTCGCGCGGTCGAGCATCGCCCAGGTCGAGACCGCCTCGACTTTCACCCGCCCATCGGCGCCGGTGAATCGCATGTGGCGGTCGAAGCGCGCGCCCTTCGGCGGATCGGGCACCCAGGTCTCGGCGGTCACCATCTCGCCTTCGCTAACATTGCCGCGATAGTCGATCTCGTGCCGCGTCACGACCCAGATATAGGCGTCGCGGTGATGTGCCGGCGCGACCGCGTGCCAGTGCGCCACCGCGACGTCCTGGATCCAGCGGACCCAGACTGCATTGTTGACATGACCGAGCTCGTCGATGTCGCCGGGCCCGGCGGTGATGCTCTGCGTGAAGCGCGCCATAGCTCTTTACGTTTACGGCAACTACGCCGTGGAGGAAAGCCGTCAGTCGAACGCCATCCGCTCGTTGCCCACGAAACCGAGCTTCGTGACCCCCGCGCGCTTGACCGTCGTCAGCACCTCGGCGAAGCGCTCGTAGCGCGCCGCCTCGTCGGCCTTGAAGTGGAGCACGCCGTCCGCCGCGACGATCGCGGCGAGCAAGACGGGAAGCTCGGCATCGGCGATCGCGCGGCCGTCCCACGCCAGCGCGCCATTGGCGGCGATGTCCAGCCGGTGCGGGGCGTCCAGCACCTGCCCGGGCGGCCCCTGCGGAAGCTCGACCGGCAATTTATGGGTCGCGGTCGGGATGGTGATGATCATCATGATCAGCAACACCAGCATCACGTCGATCAGCGGCGTGGTATTGATCGCCGAGAAAGGCTCAGGCTCGCGATAGGCAATGGAACGACGCATCTGCACCTCCTGCCGTAAGAGATGTTACATCATGCCATAACCCGTGCCGAACGCAAACTCAGCAGCTTTCATATTTCCAGTGGCGCTTCTTGCCCTCGCGGATCCAGGCGATCGCGTCGGCGAGGCGCTTGTCGCGGGTCCCCGCCTGCTTGGCGCCGGCGATCCACTCGCAATAGTCCCGGCGCGCGCTGGGCGGGAAGGCGTCGAACTTCTCGGCGGCGAGCGGATCGCGCGCCAGCGCCTCGGCGAGCGCCTCGGGCACCTCCGCCTCGGGTTTGGGCGGCTTGGACTCGCGCTTGGGCAGGTTCCCGGATTCGATCAGCGCCATCGCCTCGCGCACTTGCGCTTCGAGCCCGGCTTCGTCCGGCAGGTCGGCGAGCGATTCGATGCGGCCGAACTGGCCCATCGCCTCGCCTTCCTTGCCAGTCGCCAGCTGCTCGCGATACCAGAAGCCGAAGCTCGCATGGCGCTGGAACCCCGCCATGTGCGCGAGCGGGCGGCCGCGGTGCGAGAAGGCCGGCATGCCCCATTTGATGCTTTCCTCGACCTCGGGGCAGGCGGCGTGGAGGCGGGCGCGCAGCCAGGTCAGGATCGGCCGGGCGAACTCGACCTGGCGCTCGATATAGGCGTCGATTCGCGGATCTGTTGCCATGGCGCTCTCCCGTTTTGCGGGATGGTCCGCCGGACGGAGGCGACAGTCAAGAATCTGGGCTCGCAGGAATCAGGGATTCAGCGCGACCTCGTCGCCATCGTCGAGGCCAGCGTCGCCGATCGTGCCGTCGTCGAACTCCGCCTGGAGCTCGTCCTCGTCGGCATCGTCGGCGTCGTCCTCTGCGATCGACTCCTCGCCGACCTCGTCGGACGCCATCAGCAGCTCGTCCTCTTCCTCGTCATTGTCGAGGTCTTCGCCAAGGTCGGGGCTCAAGTCGGTCAGGATCGTGCCGTCGGTCGGCCCGTCGCGCGTCACCTCGAGGATCTCGGCGCGCTGGCTTTCGTCATAGCCGTCTTCGTCGTAACCGTCGTCGCCGGGGCCTCGCCCCGATACCTGATGACCGCCCATCGCAGCCCTCCATGCTTCTCCTCAAGCGCGAACGGCGGAGGCATGCGCGCGGTTCCTTGGCGTCGCGACGAAAGCGCGCCCTTTTTGGTTAGGTGGCGCCGGCCCGCGGCTCAGCTGCGACGAAACAGCTTACCCCGTTCGGTGATGAACACGATGAGCAATGCGGTGAGGCCGAGTGCGGTGAAGCCGAGATAGAGCGGCACCGTCGTGCCATCGAACGACTGGCCGATCACCGCGCCCATCACCGCAGCGCCCATCGTCGCGATGAAGCCCTGCAGGCTCGATGCGGTGCCCGCGATCTCACCCATATTCTCCATCGCCATCGCCGAGAAATTGGAGTTGGCGAGCGCCATCGCCGCCATCATCGGCGCCTGCAGCACGATGAACACCCACAGATTCTCACCGCCGAGGAGGATCACGGTCAGGTGAATCACCGCGAGCACCGTCGTCGCGACCAGCGCGAAGTGCGACAGGAAGCGCATCCCGAAGCGCATCACCAGGCGCGAGTTCATGAACGAGCCGAGCGCCATCAGCCCCGCGACCGAGGCGAACACCGCGGTGAGCAGCTCGGGCCGCTTGAACACGTCGTAGACGATCTGCTGGATCGAGCCGATGAACGAGAAGAAGCAGCCCGAGATCGCGGTGGTGGCGAAGGTGTAGCCCACCGCCCAGCGGTCACGGAACATGGTGCGGTAGCCGCGCCAGATCTCGCGCAGGTCAAGCGGATGCACCGAATCGCGCGCCAGCGTCTCGGGCATGCGCAGCGTGAACCAGATCAGCACCAGCGCTGCGATCAGCGCGATGCCGCCGAAGATCGGCCGCCAGTCGCCGAAGACGAGCACCATCAGCTGTCCCCAGGCGGGCGCCAATACGGGGACGACCATGAAGGTCATAAAGGCGAGGCTCATCACCCGCGCCATCGCCCGGCCCTGGAAACAGTCGCGCACCAGCGCCACCGTCACCACGCGTCCCGCCGCCACCGCCGCGCCGCTCGCCGCGCGGGCGAGCAGGAGCAGCTCGAAGCTGCCCGCAAAGGCCGCAACGGCGTTGGTCACCACGTAAAAGCCGAGCGCGACGGCGATCACCGGCTTGCGCCCGTAACGATCGGCGAGCGGCCCGTGGAACAGCTGCGCCACGCCGAAGCCGAGCATGAAGGCGGTAATGACGTACTGGCGGTGATTGGGCTGCGCCACGCCCAGTTCGTCGCTGATCGAAGGCAAGGCCGGCAGCATCGAATCGATGCCGAGCGCGGTCAGCGCCATGATCGATGCGATCAGCGCGACGAACTCCGCCATCGGGATCGGCGACCGGTTGGCCGCTTCGCCGGGCTGATGAGAGGTCTGCGCGTCCATGCGGGGCCCAATGCCGCATCGCCGCGGGCGCGTCACCCCGCGGGTTGATCTTTTTTGCCGCATCGCTTAGTGTGTTGTTCAACTAATACGGTGGAGTTGTCACGATGATGCGGAACTGGCTGGTCCTTCCTCTGGCGGTCGCGTTCGCGGCCTGCGGCGGCGGTGAAGGCGAGGGCGCGAGCATCTCGGTCAAGAGCGGCGAAGGCGACGCCAGCATCAAGACCGACAAGGACGGCCGCGTATCCGTGAAGGCGCCGGGCTTCGAGGGATCGCTCAAGCTGCCCAAGTTCGACATCGGCGCCGAGAATTTCGAGATCGACGGGTTGAAGCTCTATCCCGGCTCGACGATCGCGAACCTCAACATCGACGCCAACCGCGACAAGGGCGGAGAGGATACGGTCCGCGTCCAGTTCGACGCGCCCGCCACGGCGGACCAGGTGCGCAACTGGTTCCGCGAGCAGATGCAGGCCGCCGGGTTCACCATCGCCGCGAACGGCAGCGAGCTGCGCGGCAAGACCAGCGAGGGCAGCGACTTCACGCTGGAGCTCGATCCAGCGGGCGATGCCAAGAGCCGCGGCACGCTCACCGTGCTCGGCCAATAGCCGCGGTCATCCATTCCGGCGCTGCGTAGGCGCATGGACTGCGGGAGGGGCGCACGGCACCGCGCCTCTCCCGCCTCTGTTCGTGGCGCGCGCGACGGTCTATTTCAGAAGGAATCGTTTTCCGGAGTCACCCTGCAATGCTCGACACGCCGCTCGCCCAAGTCCCGCTGGTCAGCCTGGCCGACCAGGCGCGCGATCCGGACGGCTTCGCCGCCGCGCTGGGCGGATCGTTCGAGCGGTTCGGCTTCGCGATGGTCAGCGACCATGGCGTGCCGCAGGCGCTGATCGACCGTGCCTGGGCGGCGACCAAGGCGTTCTTCGACCTGCCCGAGGCCGAGAAGCGCGGCTATTTTGTCGAGGGCGGCGGCGGCGCGCGCGGCTATACGCCGTTCAAGACCGAGATCGCCAAAGGCGCCGAATATGTCGACCTGAAGGAATTCTGGCATATCGGCCGCGAGCTGCCCGCCGGCCACCGCTTCGAGGCGAACATGGCGCCCAACATCTGGCCCGACCGGCCGGAGGGGTTTCGTGAGACCTTCCTCGAGCTGTTCGCCGCGTTCGATACTGCGGGCGACCGGCTGCTCTCGGCGATCGCGCGCCATCTCGGGCTGGAGCCCAACTGGTTCGACCCGGCGGTGAAGGACGGCAACTCGGTGCTGCGCCTGCTCCACTATCCGCCGGTGACCGAGGATGCGCCCAATGTCCGCGCCGGGGCGCATGAGGACATCAACCTGATCACGCTGCTGCTCGGCGCCGAGGAAGCCGGGCTCGAGCTGCTCGACCGCGACGGCCAGTGGCTGCCGGTGCGCCCGCCGGAGGGCGCGATGGTGGTCAATGTCGGCGACATGCTCCAGCGCCTGACCAACCATGTCCTGCCCTCGACCACCCACCGCGTGGTCAACCCGCCGGTCGAGCGCCGCGGCACCCCGCGCTACTCGATGCCCTTCTTCCTGCATCCCGCGCCCGATTTCTTGATCAAGGCGCTGCCGCAATGCGTGACTGCAGCGAACCCCGAGCGCGAGCCGCCGATCACCGCGCATGATTACCTGGCGGAACGGCTGCGCGAGATCGGGCTGACGAAGAAGTAACGGCCGCCCAAGTTTATCTCCGTCACCCCGGACTTGTTCCGGGGTCCACGGTGCCGCAAAGAGCCTCGCGGGTGGTCCGTGTCGCCCGGTGGACCCCGGAACAAGTCCGGGGTGACGTATATTGGGGAATAACTTGCCCGAACCCTTGAGAGTCGCGCTTGCTGGCCTTGGGACTGTTGGTGCGGGCGTGATCCGCCTGATCGACGCCAATGCCGAGCTGATCGCGCGCCGTGCCGGGCGGCCGATCGAGATCGTCGCAGTGAGCGCGCGCGACCGCGCCAAGGACCGCGGCGTCGATATCACGCGCTTCGACTGGGTCGACGACATGACCGAACTCGCGCGCCACCCCCGCGCGGAGGTGGTGGTCGAGCTGATCGGCGGATCCGACGGCCCGGCGCTGGCGCTCGCGCGCGCGACCCTCGCGGCAGGCAAGGGGCTGGTCACCGCCAACAAGGCGATGATCGCGCATCACGGGCTGGAGCTCGCCGAAGTCGCCGAGAAGACCGACACGCCGATGAAGTTCGAAGCGGCGGTCGCGGGCGGCGTGCCGGTGATCAAGGGGCTGCGCGAGGGCGCCGCGGCGAACCAGATCGACCGCGTCTACGGCATCCTCAACGGCACCTGCAATTTCATCCTGTCCAAGATGGAAGCCGAAGGCCGCGACTTCGCCGAAGTGCTGGCCGAGGCGCAGGCGGCCGGCTTCGCCGAAGCCGATCCGAGCTTCGACATCGACGGGATCGATGCCGCGCACAAGCTCTCGATCCTCGCCAGCATCGCGTTCGGGACGCAGCCGGCGTTCGGCGACGTCGCGATCGGCGGCATCCGCCATTTGCTCGCCGCCGACATCGCCGAGGCGGCGGCGCTCGGCTATCGCGTGCGGCTGCTCGGCATCGCCGACCTCAATGGCAACGGGCTGTTCCAGCGCGTCCACCCGCACCTCGTCCCGCTCGCCCACCCGCTGGCGCATGTCCTGGGCCCGACCAACGCAGTGGTGGCGGAGGGCAATTTCGTCGGCCGGCTGCTGTTCCAGGGCGCGGGCGCGGGCGACGGACCGACCGCCTCGGCGGTGGTCGCCGACCTGATCGACATCGCGCGCACCGAGTTCGGCCCGCCCTATGCGATGCCCGCGGCGAGCCTCTCGAAGGAGCCCTCCGCGCCGACCGGCGAGCGCCGCGGCCGCGCGTATCTCCGCTTTACCGTCGCCGACAAGGTGGGCGTGCTGGCCGAGATCGCCGCAGCGATGCGCGACGCCGGCGTCTCGATCGAATCGCTGATCCAGCGCGGCGCGATGCCCGACGGCAGCGTGCTCGTCGCGATCGTCACGCACGAGGTGCCGGAACGCTCGATCGCGCAGGCACTGGAGAAACTGCGCGGCTCGCCCAGCCTCGCCGGCGAGCCGATGTGGATGCACATCTTGGGCGAATGAGGTTGGCGCGCTAGGCTGACGCGATCCTGTCCGGAGCCGCTGTCATGCTGCCTGTTGCCTTTGCCCCCATTGTTGCCTTTGCTGTCGCCGGGTTCGCCCAGAGCACCCCCGTCACGGCTGATAACGCCGCCACCATCGCCGAGCTCGTCCGTATCGCCGACGGCATCGACCGCGCGGTGGACACGAAGGACTGGCGCGGCGCGCGCGCCTTCTTCGCCGACCGCATCCGGGTCGATTTCCAGTCGCTGTCGGGCCAGCCGGCGGCGGAGATCGCCGCCGACGACCTGATCAAGGCCTGGTCCGCCAACCTCACCGCCGCCAAGACCAGCTTCCACATGCGCACCAACCATATGGTGACGATCGAGGGTGACCGCGCGCGGATGACCTCGGCCGGCTATGCGTGGAACCGGATGACGGGCAATGGCGATCCTTTATGGGAGGTGTGGGGCACCTATACGCACGAATTCGCGCGGACGCCGCAGGGCTGGCGCGTCACCGCCATGAAGCTCGAGGTCACGCATCAGCGGGGCAATTTTTGGGTCCGGGATACCGTGCCCAAGCCCTGATCAGGGCGCGGGCTCACGCTTGCGCACGATCTTGCCGTCGAACCCGGCGCTCACCGTCACGCCGACCATGCCCTTGCATTGCGCGAGGAACGGCCCGCTGACGCCGCACTGGAACATCACGTCCTCAAGCACGCGATCGGTCTGGTAGGGCACGTTATCCGCGGCGCGCGCGGTGACGAAGGGTAGGCGATATCTCTTGTCGGCCTCGCGCAGGGCACAGATCGTGACCTCGTCCGCATCATCGGTGGTCGTGCACGGGATCACCGCGCGAGTCCGTTCACGATACGCCTGCATCATGGCTTCCTCGCCGCCGGCCTGAAGCGCAAGGGCAATCAGCAACACGGACATGGGCAAGACCCTCCCGGTTGTTGCGTTAGCACAACGGCGGCGGCGCGGGAACGGTCAGTCGATGCTGGCGTGGAGCAGCCGGCGGCCTTTCTTGGGGCAGACCGGTGCACCTTGCAGGCCGCACGGCACCCCGGTCGACTTGACCACGTCCATCTTGGCGCTCCACGCCGGACTGACCGCGCCGATAAAACGGTAGCTCGTGTCGGTCGCGTGCGAGCAGCTGCCGGTCACGCAGAGCTGCGACGGCCGTGGGAGCACGCGGGGGATCGGCTTGCGCGCGGTGCGCGTGCGGATCGCGGCGGTGCGCGCTTGCCGGGGCAAGGTTACCACCCGGGGCGGTTCGCTCGCGACACTCAACGCAATGAGCAAGGTCAGCATGTCACGCGCCCCTTGAAACCCCGCTACGTACCGAACGCAGCGATTTGCCTTTAGTTTCGCAGCGCCGCCGGCTTTTGAATGGATGACAGCGTTGGCCCCCATCGACAAGCCCTTCGCGCGCTCCTATCGCGCAGCGGAACCGAATAGAGAGAGGGCTTCGCCGATCATGCAGACCGCCAGCAAGGTGCTCGACCGCGTCCTGGTACTCGAGATGGTGCGAGTCACCGAAGCCGCGGCGATCGCCGCTTCCACGCTGGTCGGACGTGGTGACGAGAAGGCAGCCGATGCCGCCGCGGTCGAGGCGATGCGCGGCGCGCTCAACTCGCTCTACATGGACGGCACCGTGGTGATCGGCGAGGGCGAGCGCGACGAGGCGCCGATGCTCTATATCGGCGAGAAGGTCGGCTCGGCGCCAGGCAAGGGCCCCAAGATCGACATCGCGCTCGATCCGCTCGAGGGCACCACGATCTGCGCCAAGGCGGGCCCGAACAGCCTCGCGGTGCTGGCGATCGCCGAGGAAGGCAACCTGCTCAACGCGCCCGACGTCTATATGGACAAGATCGCGGTCGGCCCCGGCTATCCGCCGGAGGTGATCGACCTCGACAAGTCGCCGACCGCGAACATCGAGGCGATCGCCGCGGCCAAGGGCGTCAAGCCCAGCGAGATCATTGCCTGCGTGCTCGACCGGCCGCGCCACGAGAAGATGATCGCCGAGCTGCGCGCGATCGGCTGCGGCGTGGTGCTGATCGGCGACGGGGATGTCGCGGGCGTGATCGCGACGACCGACCCCGACACCACGATCGACGTCTATATGGGCCAGGGCGGCGCGCCCGAGGGGGTGCTCGCCTGCGCCGCGCTGCGCTGTGTCGGCGGCCAATTCAAGGGACGCCTCGTGTTCCGCAACGAGGACGAGCGCGCCCGCGCCCGCAAATGGGGCATCGACAACCTCGACAAGCAGTACGACCTGACCGAGTTGGCCAAGGGCGACTGCATCTTCGCCGCGACCGGGGTGACCGACGGCTCGCTGCTCGAAGGCGTCAAGCGCCGCCCGGGCCGGATGACCACCGAGAGCGTGGTGATGCGATCGAGCTCGGGCACGGTGCGCTGGGTCAAGGGCGAGCACCGCACCAGCTGATGGGGGTTGTTTTCAGCTGCGCTGAAACGGCACCAGCCCGCTCCCCCACCCGGCCACCCAACGACAGTATGATATGGGTGGCCGGGTGGGGGAGCGGGCTGGTGCCGCAACATCAGGACGCGCGCTGTTGAACTGGGCGCTGCTGCTCGGGCTGATCGCGGCCTATACCTGGTACATCCGGGGTGGCGGAGTGCCGCCCGGCAGCGGACGGATCGCCCGCTATCGCCGCTGGATGCGCCGCGCGCCGCTGGCGTTCGGCGGGAGCGCGCTGCTCGCGCTCGCGATCGCGGGGCGGATCGGGAATTTGTGGCAGCTGCCCGCCGAGTTTGCGGGGCTCGAGGCCGAGGCGCGGCACTTCGCCGGCTTTGGCGGGAACATGGCCACGCTCAAGATCGCCGTGCTGGTGGGATTCGTCGGCGGGGCTGCGCTCGGCCTGGCGGTCTCGCGCTGGCAGGTGCGGCGCGGGCGGCGTCCGTTCACCGCAGGCGACATCGAGCGCATCCTGCCGCAGCGCGGGGGCGAGTTCGGCTGGACCGCGGCGCTGGGCATCGCCGCGGGGATCGTCGAGGAATTGTTCTTCCGCCTTGCGCTGCCCCTGTTCGCCGCCGTCGCGACCGGCAACGCCGGGATCGGCTTCGCGCTGGCGACGTTGCTGTTCGCCGCGGCGCATCGCTATCAGGGCTGGACCGGCATGGCGTTTTCGGGCGTCGCCGGGACGCTGCTCGCGATTCTCTACCTCGCGACGGGGGAGCTGTGGTTCGCGATGCTGATCCACGCGCTGCTCAACCTCAACGGGCTGGTGCTGCGGCCCGCGGTGCTGCGCCGCCGGGACGATTGACAGCAATCCGCGGCCCGCCTCTATTCCCGGCACAAACGGGGAGAGAGTGGATGTACCGCCGTAATGCCGCCGTCCTTGCCGCCGCCTTCGCCGCGGCTGCGCTGACTGCCCCTGCCCCGGCCCGCCAGAACGCCGCGCCGCAGGCAGAGGCGGCTGCCTTCACCTTCCAGGAGGTGATGATCCCGATGCGCGACGGGACGAAGCTGCAGACGGTGATCCTGCGCCCCACGGGCAAGAGCGGCAAGCTGCCGATCATCCTCCAGCGCACCCCCTATGGCGTGCCGAACGCGGCGCCGAGGACGGTGCCAGCGTCGATGAAATATCTGATGGACGACGGCTATATCCTCGTCTCCCAGAACATGCGCGGGCGCTACAAGTCGGAGGGCGTGTTCGCGATGTCGATGACCCTTTCCCCCGCGGGATCGAGCGCGCCCGACGAGGCGAGCGACGCGTACGACACGATCGACTGGCTGGTGAAGAACGTGCCCGACAATAACGGGCGCGTCGGCATGACCGGCGGTTCCTATCCGGGTTACGCCGCCGCCGTCGCGCTCGCTCGCCCCCATCCCGCGCTCAAGGCGGTGAGCCCGCAGGCGGCGTGGAACGACTGGTGGATGAACGACGATCTCCACCGCTACGGCGCGTTCCGCCTCTCCTACCTCACTGACTGGACCTATGGCCTCCAGAACAACAAGGACGGCGAGGATTTCAACTACAACCCCGGCGGGCCGCCGCCGGTGGACATGTACGACTGGTTCCTGAAGCTGGGGCCGGTCGAGAATCTCGACAGACTGCACTTCAAGGGCAGCGTGCCGATGCTGACGCAGATCATCGAACATCCCGATTATGACGATCACTGGAAGCGCCAGGTGTGGACCGACCGGCTCGGCCGCACGACCGTGCCGACGCTCCACGTGGTCGGCTTCTGGGACCAGGAGGACCCGCTCGGCGGCTGGAAGATCTACGAGCGGATGGAGAAGGACGATCCCAAGGGGCTGAGCATGATCGTGGCCGGCCCCTGGAACCATGGCAGCTGGAAGAGCCCGGGCGACAATCTCGGTTATGTGAACTTCGGCAAGCCGAGCGGCACCGAGTTCATGCGCGACATTGAGGCGCCCTTCTTCGCCTATTGGCTGCACGGCAAGGGCGCGCAGCCGCGGGGCGAGGCCAAGGTCTTCCAGAGCGGGTCGTGGCAGTGGAAGAACTATGCCAAGTGGCCGCCCGCGGGGACCAAGGCGACCAGCCTCTATCTCCATGCCGACGGGTCGCTGTCGTTCACCGCGCCGGCGGGCGAGGGCTGTCGCGAATATGTGTCGGACCCGGCCAACCCGGTGCCGTACCGCGCGCGGCCGATCTCGATCACCTATCCTTCGCAGGAATGGAAATGGTGGGAGGCGGCGGACCAGCGCTTCGTCGACGGGCGGCCCGACGTGCTGAGCTATGTCAGCGCGCCGCTCGAGCATGACCTGACGGTAAGCGGCGCGATCAGCGCGACGCTCCAGGCCTCGACCTCGGGCACCGACAGCGACATGGTGGTCAAGCTGATCGACGTGCTGCCCGACGACTATGACACCACGACCAAGGTGAGCGCGCTGGGCGACTATCCCAAGACCCTCAACGGCTATCAGCTGCCGGTCGCGATGGAGGTGCGTCGCGGGCGCTGGCTGGAGAGCTTCGCGACGCCCAAGCCGCTGGTGCCGAACAAGGTCGTGGCGTGGAACGTGCCGCTGCGCGACCATGATCACGTCTTCAAGAAGGGCCACCGCATCATGGTGCAGGTCCAGTCGAGTTGGTTCCCGGTGATCGACCGCAACCCGCAGAGCTTCGTGCCGAACATCTACAAGGCCAAGCCGAGCGACTTCGTGAAGGCGACCCAGCGCGTTTGCGCGGGATCGCTCATCACGCTGCCGGTGGCGGGCAACTAGCTCCTCCCCTTCATGGGAGGTGGCATCGCGCAGCGATGACGGAGGGGCCGCCGGGCGCAGCTCGGCGGTTGCACCGCCCGCCCCTCCACCACCGCTTCGCGGCGGTCCCCCTCCCCTGAGCAAGCTCAGGGGAGGAATTTATCTCAGTTCTTGAGCCGCCAGCCGGTCTTGAAGATCCAGCCGATCACGCCGAGGCACAGCAGCAGGAACGCCGCAGTGAAGCCGAGGCTGACCCCGATCGACACGTCGCCGGTGCCGAAGAAGCTCCAGCGGAAGCCGCTGACCAGATAGACCACGGGGTTGGCGAGGCTGATCGTGCGCCACGGATCGGGCAGCATGTTGATCGTGTAGAAGGCGCCACCGAGAAAGGTCAGCGGCGTCACGATCAGCGCGGGAACGAACGAGAGCTGCTCGAACCCCTTGGCCCAGATGCCGATGATGAAGCCCAACATGCTGAAGGTAAGCGCGGTCAGCACCAGCATCGTCACCATCATGAAGGGATGCTTGATCGGTACGTCGACGAACAGCATCGCCGTCACTAGGATCACCAGCCCGATCGCGATCGACTTGGTCATCGCCGCGCCGACAAATCCGATCACCATCTCCAGCGCCGTGACCGGCGCCGACAGCAGCTCGTAGATCGTGCCGGTGAATTTGGGGAAGTAGATGCCGATCGAGGCGTTGGAGATCGACAGCTGCAGCAGGTTCATCATGATCAGGCCCGGCACGATGAAGCTGCCATAGGCAACCCCGTCCAGCTCCTGCATGCGGCTGCCGATCGCGCCGCCGAACACGACGAAATAGAGCGCGGTGGTGATCACCGGCGTGACCAGGCTCTGCCACAAGGTGCGCAGCGCGCGCGCCATCTCGAAGCGGTAGATCGCCCAGACGCCGTGGTGGTTGAAGCCCTTCATGCCGCCTTCTCCTCATCGCGGCGTTCGACAAGGTCGACGAAAATGTCCTCGAGGCTCGACTTGGAGGTATCGAGGTCCTTGAACGCGATGCCGAGGTCGGCGAGCTTGCGCAGCAGCGAGGGGATGCCGGTGCGCTCGGCCTGCGCGTCGAAGGTGTAGCGCAGCCGCGTGCCCTCGTCCTCGAGGGTCAGGTGCCATTCGGCCAGATCGTGAGGAACGTCGCCCAGAGCCTCGACCAGCGCGATGTCCATCTCGCGCTTGCCGAGCTTCTTCATCAGCTCGGCTTTCTGCTCGACCAGCAGCAGCTCGCCCTTGTTGATCACCCCCACCCGGTCGGCCATTTCCTCGGCCTCCTCGATATAATGGGTGGTGAGGATGATCGTGGTGCCGCGTTCGCGCAGGCCGCCGATCAGCTTCCACATGTCGCGGCGCAGCGAGACGTCGACGCCCGCGGTGGGCTCGTCGAGGAACAGGATGTCGGGCTCGTGCGCGAGCGCCTTGGCGATCAGCACGCGGCGCTTCATCCCGCCGGAGAGCTCCATCACCTTGGAATGGCGCTTGTCGTAGAGCGAGAGGTCCTTGAGCACCTGATCGACATAGTCGTCATGGCCGGCGCGGCCGAACAGGCGGCGGCTGTAGCGGGTGGTCGCCTGCACCGTCTCGAACATGTCGACCGACAGTTCCTGCGGCACGAGGCCGATCTTCATCCGCGCCGCGCGCGGCTGGAGAAGCGCGTCGTGCCCGTCGACGGTGATCGTCCCCGAGCTCGGCGTGACGATGCCGCAAATGATGCTGATCAGCGTGGTCTTGCCCGCGCCATTGGGCCCGAGCAGGGCGAAGATCTCGCCCTTGTTGATGTCGAGATCGACCGACCCCAGCGCCTTCTGCCCGGAGGCATAGGTCTTGCTGACGCCGCGAACGGAGAGGATCGGCTCCACGAAGTCCCCCTTGCTTTGAGCGCGCGATGTAGGGACGGATGCGGGGTTCGCAACCCGCAGCGTTCATTATTCGTTCGGCGCTACTTTTCCCGCGACCGCAGCATCGCACGATAGCCGGCGAGCACCAGCGACTGCGGATCGACCGCATCGATCACGCGCATCGCCAGCGGCGCGTCGCCCTCGCCCGAGAGGAAGACCAGCGCGCCGTCGCGGCTGTCGGGATCGAAATAGGCGAGCGCGGTGACCCCCGGATCGCCGCCCTCATGCACCGCCAGCCGGCGCTTGCCGAAGGTCATCACCTGCCAGCCGAGCGCCATGCCGACGCTGTCGGGACAACCGGCGACCTGCTTCGCGCAACCCGGCGCGGTGACCTGCGAGCGCAGCCGCTCGGCGGCGAGCTCCGGGCTGAGGCCGTCGCCGCGCGCGACCGCGGCAACGAACGCGGCATAGTCGCCGACGGTGACGTAGATGTCGTCCGCGGCGACCCAATGGCCGATCGCGCGCGGCCCGGTGGTGCCGGGAAAGCCGTTGCCGTTGGCCGGAACCGCGACGCGCCCGACCATCCACGGGCGCCACGTATAGCCGATATTGGCGAGGCCCATCGGGCGGAACACCTGCGCCTCCGCAAGATCCTCGAAATCGGTGCGCAGCTTGCGCTGGACGAAGCGCGCGACCAGCTCATAGCCCTCGCCCGAATAGCCGAAGGCGGTGCCGGGATCGCGCACGAAGGCCAGGCGCTGGTTCTGCGGCCGCCAGTTGGGGAAGCCGGTCTGATGGCTGAGCGCGAGCCGCGGGGTGAGCCGCTTCGCGCGCGGATCGCCCGCGACGTCGGGGTCCATCCAGACATTGGCGATCGGCTCGTCGAGGCCGACTTGCCCGGCCTGGACCAGCCGCATCACCACCTCGGCGCTGACCGGCTTGGTGAGCGAGGCGACGTTGAACAGCGTGTCGCGCGTTGCCGGCTGCTTGCCGGCCTGCACGCCGGCCGCGCCGGTCCACACGACCTTGCCGCCGCGGATCAGCGCCGCGCCGATCCCGGTGCGGGGATGCTCGCGCGCCAGCGCGGCGATGGCGGCGTCGCGCGGGTCCTGCGCGGCGGCCGGATGCGCGGCGAGCGCGGTGAGCAGCAGCCCGAGGAAACCGATGAACCCATTACGCATCATCCCCTCCCCCGCGGCGGCTTTCAGCTCTTGGTGCGCGCCGCCTTCACTGCCTGTTCGAGCACTTCATAGGGCACCATGCCCGAGATCACGCGGTCGCCGATCACCCAGCTCGGCGTGCCGGAGACGCCGAGCTTGCCCGCGATCTCGAGGTTGCGGGTGATCTCCGCCTCGACCTTGGGCGTGGCGAGCGCCGCCTGCGCCTTGGCCGTATCGAGGCCCGCCGAGGCGGCCGCGGCGGCGATCGAGGCTTCGCTCAACTGCCCGCCCGAATAGAGCGCGGTGTGGAACGGCTTGAACTTGCCCTGCTCGGCCGCTGCGAGGCCCCAGCGCGCGGCGGTGCGGCTGACCTCGCTCAGCACGGGCAGCTCGCGATAGACGATGCGGACATTGCTGTCCGTCGCCACCAGCCGCGCGATCATCGGCAGGCTCGCGCGGCAATAGCCGCAGGCATAGTCCATATAGACCGCGACGGTGACGTCGCCCTTGGCATTGCCTTCCCACGCGCCGGCATAGGGCTCGACGATCGCTGTGCGGCTCGCCGCGACGGCCTGCCCGGTCTCGCGCTCCTGCAGGCGCTTCATCGCCTCGGGCAGTATCTCGGGGTTGGCCAGCACATAGTCGCGCACGACCTGGCCGATCCGCGCCTTGTCGGTGTCCGCGACATGCGCCGGGGCGAGCGCCTGCACGCCGAGCACCAGCCCGCCGCCGAGCGCGGCGGACAGCGCCACCAGGCCGGCGAGCGCCAGCGGGCTCTTCGCGATGCGTTCGATCACCGTCGCTTCCTGTCCTGGAGCATGCCCTGCGCGGCCATGACGATGTCCTGCGCGCGAATCCAGTCGGGCGAGCCCTGCGGCAGCCCGGCCATCGCCGCCTGCCCGCTCGCCACCGCGCGGCCCATATCGCCGATCATGCTCGACCGCTCCGCCGTCGCCAGCGCGGCGCGCGCGCTGTCGCCCTTGCGCTCATAGACCATGCCGAGCTGGTACCAGGCGAACGGGTTCTCCTGGTCGCGCACTACCGACTGGCGCAGCACCTTCTCGGCCTCGGCGAGGTTCGCCGGATCCTCGCTCGCGATCAGCGCATGGCCGAAGGTGGTGGCGATCAGCGGCTGGTAGTTGGTGCTGGTCGTCGCCTCGCGGAGCGGCGCGATCGCCTCCTTGGGTTTGCCCGATTCGAGCAGGATCTGCCCTTCGAGCTCGAGGAAATAGGGATTGTGCGGCTCGGCCCGCACCAGCGCCGCCGCCTCGGCCGCGGCCTGCTGCGGGTAGCCCGACTTGTGATAGGCATAGGCGCGCGCATAGCGGGCGGGCACCGTGGTGTCGGTGTCGGGATAGCGGCGCAGCGTATCCTTGGGATCGGAGACATAGCCGCGCAGCTTGGCCTGCACGCGCTTGAACCGCTCCTCGATCGAGGGGTTGCTGGGCTTGCTCCAGGCGGGATCGGCCTGGAGATCGGCAGTGAGCGTGGCGATGCGGTCGCCCGACATCGGGTGGCTCATCACATAGCTCTGCTCGCCGCCACGCTTCAGGCCCCAGCGATATTCCTGCTGCTGGAGCTTCTTGAAGAAGTCGAGCATGCCGCGGCCGCTGATCCCGGCGCCCGAGAGAAATTTGACGCCGGCCGCGTCGGTCGTGGCTTCCTGCGCGCGGCTGAAGGCGAGATAGTTGCCGAGCGCGGCGCGCTGGCCCATCTGCATCAGCCCCATGCCGGCATCGGCCGAGCCCGCTGCCATCGCCGCCGCGCCAAGCAGCAGGCTGAGCAGGGTGATGCTCGTCGCGCCCCGGGCCATGCGGTCGCTGAGCGGCGCATGGCCGCCGGTGACGTGGCCGAGCTCGTGCGCGATCACGCCCTGCACCTCGTTGGCGCTGCTGGCGGCGTCGATCAGGCCCGAATGGATATAGACCGCCTGCCCGCCCGCGACGAAGGCGTTGATCGACGGATCGTTGATCAGGACGATGCGGACGTTGTTCGGCTGGAGATTGGCGGCCTTGATCAGGTCGCGCGACATGTCGGCGAGCAGCGCCTCGCTCTCCGCGTCGCGCAGGATCGACTGGGCGAAGGCGGGATTGACGATGCCGACGAGCAGCACCAGCGCAAGGATCGAAACGAGCCGCTTCATGGCGGGCATCATGGCGGATTATCCCCTGCGATCAACGGCCGGTTGCGGCCGGACGGCCCGGAACGCGATGGATCGGCCCGCCTGAACGGTGCGTGAGCGGCGGGAATGGGGATGCCATCCCCGCCGTCCATGCATCAGGCATCGCCCTGCCGGTCACGCACCGAACGTGCGCTGCCACCAGCCACGACGAGGCTCGCCGGGGCTATCCTCGGACGCCTCGGCGCCGTCGGCTTCGGCCGGTCCTTCCGCAGGTGCGGCGGCCGCCGCAGCGGGCTCCAGATCCTGCGCGACCGGCTCGGCCGCCGCCTTGGCGCGGCTGCGGCGCTTGGGCTTGGCCAGCGCGTCCGCGACGGGCTCGGGCTGGGGCTCGGGCGCGGTTTCGGCCGCCACGGGCGCTTCCGCCTCGGGCTGGGCCATTTCCGCGTCGGCCTTCTTGCGGCGCGTGCGCTTCGGCTTGGCCGAGGCTTCCTCCGTGGCCGGCTGCGGTTCGGCGGCGATCCCCGCTTCCTCGGTCGCCACGTCGAGCGCGGCGACGAGCGTCTCGGCGACGTCGGCTTCGGCCTTCTTGCGGCGCGTGCGCTTGGGCTTGGCCGGTGCCTCGACCGGCTGCGGCTCGGCGGCGATGCCGGCCTCGGCGGTCGCTTCCTCGATCTCCGCCGCCGATTCCTCGACGGTCTCGGGCGTGCCTTCGTCCGCGCCGCGGCGGCCGCCACGACGGCCACGGCGGCGGCGCTTGCGCTCCCCGCTGTCCTCGGCGACCGGCTCCCCGGCTTCGGCGGCGTCTTCGGCCGCCTCGTCCGCGTCCGCCTCGCCGTCGGCGGCGGCTTCGTCGGCGGAAGGCTGCTCGCCATTCTCTTCGTCGCGGCGGCCGCGGCGGCCACGGCGGCGGCGGCGACGCTTGCGGCCGGCCTCACCCTCGCCGTCGCTACGCTCGCGGCGCTCGCGCGGCTCGCGGGCCTCGATTTCCTCCTCGTCCTCTTCCTCGTCGATCTCCTCGACGACATCCTCTTCTTCGAGCTCCTCGATCGCCGCGGCGAACTTGGGCGCGTGCGCCGGCGGCGGGCCGCTGGCCTCGACCGACATGCGCGCGCCCTCGAGCTCGCCGTCGGAGAGGATCTCGACCATCACGCCATAGCGGTCCTCGATCTCGGCGATGTCCGCGCGCTTCTTGTTGAGCACGTAGAACGCCGCTTCCTGGCTGCAGCGCAGAGTCAGCAGCGAGCCGCGCCCGCGCGCCGCCTCGTCCTCGATCAGGCGCAGCGCGGAAAGGCCCGCCGAGGAGGCGGTGCGGACGAGCCCGGTGCCCTCGCAATGCGGGCACTGGCGGGTCGAAGCCTCGAGCACGCCGGTGCGCAGCCGCTGGCGGCTCATCTCCATCAGGCCGAACGCCGAGATGCGGCCGACCTGGATGCGCGCGCGGTCGTTCTTGAGCGCTTCCTTCATCGCCTTCTCGACCTTCCGGACGTTCGATCCGTGGTCCATGTCGATGAAGTCGATGACGACGAGCCCGGCCATGTCGCGCAGGCGCAACTGGCGCGCGATTTCCTGCGCCGCCTCGAGGTTGGTCGCGGTCGCGGTCTGCTCGATATTGTGCTCGCGCGTCGAGCGGCCCGAGTTGATGTCGATCGAGACCAAAGCCTCGGTCGGGTTGATCACGAGATAGCCGCCGCTCTTGAGCTGCACCACCGGGTGGTACATCGCGGCGAGCTGGTCCTCGACATGCGCGCGCTGGAACAGCGGCACGGCATCCGAGTAATGTTTCACCTTCTTGGCGTGGCTCGGCATCAGGAGCTTCATGAAGTCCTTGGCCTGGCGATAGCCCTCCTCGCCCTCGATGATCACTTCCTCGATGTCGCGATTATAGATGTCGCGGATCGCGCGCTTGATCAGGTCGCTGTCGCCATAGATCAGCGCCGGCGCCGACGAGCCCAGCGTCTTCTCGCGGATCTCGTCCCACAGTCGGGCGAGATAGTCGAAGTCGCGCTTGATCTCGACCTTGGTGCGCTGGAGCCCCGCGGTGCGCACGATGCAGCCCATCGTCGGCGGCAGCTTGAGGTCCGACATGATCGACTTCAGGCGCTTGCGGTCGGCCGCCGAGCTGATCTTGCGCGAGATGCCGCCGCCATGCGCGGTGTTGGGCATCAGCACGCAATAGCGGCCAGCGAGGCTGAGATAAGTGGTCAGCGCCGCGCCCTTGTTGCCGCGCTCCTCCTTGACGACCTGGACCAGCAGCACCTGGCGGCGGCGGATCACGTCCTGGATCTTGTAGCGGCGGCGCAGGCTCATGCGGCGCTGGCGCAGCGCCTCGACCTGGTCGTCGCTGCCCTTGCCGCGGCGGCGGCGCGGACGGCCGCCCCCGGCTTCCTCGTCGCCGTCGGCCGCCTCGGCGGCTTCCTCGTCCTCGTCGGCGGGGCGCTCGAGCACCTCGACGTCGCCGCCGTCATGCTCGTCGTCATGATCCTCGTCGCCCTCGGCCTCGGCGCGCAGCGCGGCCTCCTCGGCGGCGTGCTCGGCCTCCTCGCGGAGCAGCGCGTCGCGGTCTTCCTTGGGGATCTGGTAATAGTCGGGGTGGATTTCGCTGAAGGCCAGGAAGCCGTGGCGGTTGCCGCCATATTCGACGAACGCCGCCTGGAGCGAGGGCTCCACGCGCGTCACCTTGGCCAGATAGATATTGCCCTTGAGCTGCTTGCGCTCGGCGGACTCGAAATCAAACTCCTCGATTCGGTTCCCTTTGACGACCGCCACGCGGGTCTCTTCCCGGTGGCGTGCGTCGATCAGCATACGCATGGTCATTTAATGTTCTCCGGGCGCGCCTTGCGGGTGTCAGCCGCGGCGCGCAGTCAATGATGTCGCCCGTCGCGTCTGCGACGGAGCGAGGATTACGGGTTTGAAGATTTGCGTCTGCTGCGCGCGCACGTCCGGGCCCGCGGCCCGGATGCTTCGCCGCCGCGCACCGGCCGGCCGCAATGGCCTGGCAATCGGAGCGGCGGGAAAATTGCGACATCACAGCATCAACCTGAATTACCGCCGAAAGATGGTGGCGGCGAACGGCCGGCACAAGCCGGTCGGGGATGCGTAGCACCCTGCAACGAACCGGGCAACCGGAAGCGCAAGGGATACGGGTGCGCGACGGCACCCGGCAAATCCCTGCCGCCCTTGCCGGCAAAATCATGCCGAATGTGATGTTAACCGCACTGCTTCACCTCGTTTGAAGCCGCGCGGCGCTACCCGGATCGCCGTCAGGTAATTCGTTATGTGAGTGTTGTTGCATGCATTTGGGCTGGACCCCCCCCAGCCCGGCGCGGCATATCGCCCGGGTGTCATTTTTCCTCGCCCTCCTCGCCGGCTGGCTTACCGGCGCACCGAGCTGGGCAGGCACGATCCGCGACATCGACGTCCAGTCGAACCGCATCGTCGTCAAGTTCGACGATCGCGTGGCGCAGGCGTCGAGCTTCCTGCTCGCAGGTCCCAACCGCATCGCGCTCGACCTGATGGGTGCGAGCCCAGGCGCGCGCACCGATGTCGGCGGGCCGGTGGAGGCCGTGCGCCAGGCGGCGCGCGGCGAGGGCGCGCGCGTCGTGTTCGACCTCGCCCGCCCCGCGATCGTCACCAGCGGCCGCTTCTCGGCCGACGGCACCGCGCTCACGCTCGAGCTGCGTACGGTCGACGATGCCCGCTTCGCGCGCGCCGCGGCGGAGGGCCGGATGAGCTTCCTCCCGCCGTTCAGCTTCGCACGCGCCTCGACGCGCCATGCCTACAGCGTCTCGGTGCCCGTGCCGCCGCGCCCCGCCGCCTACCGGATGCCGCGCATCTATGGCGACGACGACGATCGTCCGCTGGTGGTGATCGATGCCGGCCATGGCGGGCACGATCCCGGCGCGATCTCGGCCGAAGGGCTGCAGGAGAAGGACCTGACGCTCAAGGTCGCCAAGGCGATCCGCGACGAACTGGCCGGATCGGGCCGGGTGCGCGTCGCGCTGACTCGCGAGGACGACCGCTATCTGCTCCACCGCGACCGGTTCGAGATCGCACGCAAGCTCGGCGCGGCTTTGTTCATCTCGGTCCATTGCGACGCCGCGCACAATGAAGAGGCCAGCGGCGCGACGGTCTACACCCTGTCCGAGGTCGCCTCGGACAAGGAAGCCGCGCGCCTTGCCGCGCGCGAGAACAAGTCCGACATCCTATCCGGAGTCGATCTCGCCGCCCAGAATCGCGACGTCTCCTCGATCCTGATCGACTTGACGCAGCGCGAGACGATGAACGCCTCGGCCAAGTTTGCGCGGCTGCTCGGGCGCGAGGCGCAGGGGCTGATCCCGGTGCGCGAGAATTACCACCGCATGGCCTCGCTGCTGGTGCTCAAGGCGCCCGACGTGCCCTCGATCCTGTTCGAGACCGGCTATATCTCGAACGAGAAGGACGCCGCCTTGCTCAACTCCGCCGACGGCCGCCGCCGCATCGCCGAGGGCGTGAGCCGCGCGGTCGCGATCCATTTCGCCACGCGGATGGCGGCGCGGTGAATCAATCCTCCCCTGCCCCGCAGGGGAGGGGGACCAGCCGCAGGCTGGCGGAGGGGTGGCGGGCGTAGCCCGCCGTCTTCGACGGCCGCCCCTCCGTCATCGCTTCGCGATGCCACCTCCCCTGAAGGGGAGGATTTGAGACACCAAAACAACCCGCCGCATCCTTGGCTGGCAAGCCCGATCAATCCTGCTAAACCGCCGCCGACATGGCGGACGCGACCGAACCCGATTTCACGCTCAAATTGACGCGAGAGGATGCCGGAGGCCGGTTTGCGGCGCTCCGCCGCCGCTGGTGGTTCAAGCTGCTCGCCTGGCTCGCGCTGCTCTCGGGCGTCGGCACCGCATTGCTCTGGGCGCTGTTCCTGCGCGACCTGCCCTCGGTCGACATGCTGCGCGCCTATGAGCCGCCGCTGCCCACCAATGTCCGCCAGGCCGACGGCACGCCGCTGCGCAGCTATGCCCGCGAGCGCCGCGTCGAATTGTCCTACGACGAATATCCCAAGCTGCTGGTCGGCGCCTTCCTCTCGGCCGAGGACAAGACCTTCTTCGAGCACGGCGGGGTCGACTATCCCGGCCTGGTGCGTGCGGCCTGGCAGGGGATGACCAGCGGCGAGACGCCGCGCGGCACCTCGACCATCACTCAGCAGGTCGCCAAGAACCTGTTGCTCACCAACGAGGTGAGCTATGTCCGCAAGGCGCGCGAGGCGATCCTCGCCTTCCGCATCGAGAATACACTGTCCAAGCAGCAGATCCTCGAGCTCTATCTCAACCAGATCGCGCTGGGCCGCAACGCGTTCGGGGTCGAGGCCGCGGCGCATGCCTATTTCGACAAGGATTTGAGCCAGCTCAGCCTGCCGCAGTTCGCCTATCTCGCGATCCTGCCCAAAGGCCCGTCCAACTATATGCCCGAGCGCCACGCCGATCGCGCGATCGAACGGCGCAACTGGGTGCTGGGGCAGATGCTGGCGAACGGCTATATCGACCAGGCCGCGCATGACGCCGCCGTCGCCGCCCCGCTCGGCGCGGTGCCGCGCAAGTCGCCCAGCGCCGACCCGCTCGGCGGCTATTTCATCGAGGAAGTCCGCCGCCAGCTGCTCGACCGCTTCGGCGAGACCGAGAAGGCGGGGCCGTACAGCGTCTATGCCGGCGGCCTGTGGGTGCGCACCTCGTTCGACCCCGAGATCCAGAAAGCGGCGCAGAAGGCGCTGCGCGACGGCCTGCTGCGCTATGATCGCGGCCGCGGCTGGTCGGGCCCGATGCGCGAGACGAACTTCGCCGGCGACGATTGGCGCGCGGCGCTGCTCAACACCAACATCAACCTCGATTACGAGGACTGGCGCCCGGCGATCGTGATTTCCAAGGCCGGCGGCAGCGCCGAGATCGGCTTTGGCGATGGCCGCACCGGCACCTTGCCGGCCTCCGGCGCGCAGATGCCGGTGCGCGGCCAGGGCGGCGCGGCGTTCAATGCCCTGAAGCGCGGCGACGTGATCGCCGTCGCACCCGAGGGCGGGGTGTTCGCGCTGCGCTCGATCCCCAAGGTGTCGGGCGGCATGGTGGTGGAGGACCCCAATACCGGCCGCGTCCTCGCGATGCAGGGCGGGTTCGACGCCACGGTGCAGGCGTTCAACCGCGCGACCCAGGCGCAGCGCCAGCCGGGCTCGACGATCAAGCCGATCGTCTATACCGCGGCGCTCGAGAACGGCATGACCCCCGCCTCGATCATCGTCGACGGTCCCTTCTGCGTCTATCAGGGTGCGGCGCTCGGCCAGAAATGCTTCCGCAACTTCGGCGGCACCCGTGGCGCGGGTCCGAAGACGATGCGCTGGGGCATCGAGCAGTCGCGCAACCTGATGACCGTGCAGGCGGCGAACACCACCGGCATGGACAAGGTGGTCGACCTGATGCAACGGATGGGCGTCAGCCAGCAGAAATATCCGCCCTATCTCTCTTACTCGCTCGGCGCGGGCGAGAGCACGGTGATGCGGATGGTCAACGCCTATTCGATCTTGGTCAATCACGGCCGCGCGCTCACCCCGTCGCTGATCGACTTCGCGCAAGACCGCAAAGGCAAGGTGATCTGGCCGCAGAACTGGCGCCCGTGCGACCGCTGCAACATGCCCGACTGGGACGGCAAGCCGATGCCGCGTCCCGTCGTCCGCTCGCGCCAGGTGATCGACGCGATGAGCGCCTATCAGATGGTGCACATCACCGAGGGCGTGATCCAGCGCGGCACCGCGACGATCCTGCGCGATCTCAATCGCCCGATCATGGGCAAGACCGGCACCTCCTCGGGCCCACGCGACGTGTGGTTCATCGGCGGCACCCCGCAGATGATCGCCGGCCTCTATATCGGCTACGACACGCCGACCAATCTCGGCGGCTATGCCCAGGGCGGCACGCTCGCCGCGCCGATCTTCAAGCAGTTCGCGCAAAAGGCCTATGAGGGGCTCGACGTGCTGCCCTTCACTGCGCCGCCGGGGATGCGCATGGTACGCATCGACCGTACCTCGGGCCGCCGCGTGTTCGGCGCCTGGCCGGGCACCGACCCCAAGGCGGCGGTGATCTGGGAAGCGTTCAAGCCCGAGAGCGAGCCGCGCCGCCGCTCGCGCCGCGACGCCGAGGAGGAAGCGCCCAAGGCCGAGGTCAAGAAGAAGGCCGTCCAGCAGGAGCGACCGCGCGACAGCGACTTCTTGCAACGCGAGGGCGGAATCTACTAGCGGGCTTATGATCAACAATCCGGCCCCCATCGTCACCCCGGCCTTGTGCCGGGGTCCACGGTGCCTGAAGGGATGGACTTGAACCTCTTGCGCCCCGCTTGCCGCCCGGTGGACCCCGGCACAAGGCCGGGGTGACGAATAAACGGTCCGGTTCTGCCGTGGCCTCGAAGTTTGAAAGGTTTATACGATGCGCGCCGAAGCGCAGGCACATGCCGACAAGATCAACGACGCGCTCGCGCTGCTCCGCCGCTTCCTCGACTGGGACAAGGCGCTGCGCCGGCTCGACGAGCTCAACGCGCGCGTCGAGGACCCGACCTTGTGGGACAATCCCAGGGAAGCGCAGGACGTGATGCGCGAGCGCCGCCGGCTCGACGAATCGATCACCGCGACGCGCGCGATCGAGCGCGAGCTCGCCGACACATCCGAGCTGATCGAGATGGCCGACGCCGAGGGCGACGAAGCGATGGCGATCGAGGGCACCCAGGCGCTCGCCGCGCTCGCCGCGCGCGCCGACGAAGACAAGGTGAAGGCCCTGCTTTCGGGCGAGGCCGACGCCAACGACACCTATCTCGAGGTCCATTCGGGCGCCGGCGGGACCGAGAGCCAGGACTGGGCCGAGATGCTCCAGCGCATGTACACGCGCTGGGCCGAGCGCCACGGCTTCAAGGTCGAGCTGATGGACTATCACGCCGGCGAGCAGGCCGGCATCAAGTCGGCGACGCTGCTGATCAAGGGCGAGAACGCCTATGGCTATGCCAAGACCGAGAGCGGCGTGCACCGCCTGGTGCGCATCTCGCCCTATGATTCGTCGGCGCGGCGCCACACCAGCTTCTCGTCGGTGTGGGTCTATCCGGTGATCGACGATTCGATCGATATCGAGATCAACGAGAGCGACCTCAAGATCGATACCTATCGCGCGTCGGGCGCGGGCGGGCAGCACGTCAACACCACCGATTCGGCGGTGCGCATCACGCACGTGCCCTCGGGCATCATCGTCGCGAGCCAGCAGGACCGGTCGCAGCACAAGAATCGCGCGACGGCTATGGGCATGCTGAAGGCCCGCCTGTATGAAGCCGAGCTGGCCAAGCGCGAGGCGGCGGCGATGACCGACTATTCGGCCAAGACCGAGATCGGCTGGGGCCACCAGATCCGCTCCTATGTCCTCCAGCCCTATCAGCTGGTCAAGGATTTGCGTACCGGCGTCACTTCCACCGCGCCGTCGGACGTGCTCGACGGAGCACTCGACCCGTTCATGGCGGCTGCGCTATCACAGCGCGTGACCGGCGAGACGGTCGAGGTGGAGGACGTGGATTGAGGCCAGCGGGCGCCTCTCTGCTGCTGCTGATCGCCCTCGCGGTTGCGGGGTGCGACGCGACCGAGCCGCGCCCGCAACCGACGCCTACCCAGGACCTCCGCTTCCCTGCCGCCGACCGGCCGGTCGCCACCATCGTCTCGGCACGCTGGTCGACCGAGGAGGCGCGCGACCGCTTGAACGAGGCCGATACGGTGATGGACCTCGCCCAGATCAAGCCGGGCACGACCGTCGCCGATATCGGCGCGGGCGAGGGCTATTACACGATCCGCCTCGCCGCGCGCGTCGGCAAGAACGGGCGCGTGCTGGCCGAGGACATCATCCCCGGGGTGCGCGACGCGCTGGCGCAGCGCGTCTCGCGCGAGCGGCTCGACAATGTCAGCGTGCGCCTCGGCGAGCCCGAGGATCCCAAGCTGCCCGCCAACAGCTTCGACCGCATCCTGATGGTGCACATGTACCACGAGATCGAGGAGCCCTATGAGTTCCTGTGGCGGATGCGGCCCTCGCTGCGGCCCGACGGGCTGGTCGTGGTGGTCGACGCCGATCGCGAGACGCAGAACCACGGCACCCCGCCCGCGCTGCTCGAATGCGAGTTCGCCGCGGTCGGCTATCGGTTGGTGACGAAGCGCGACATGCCCTCGGCGGGCGGCTATCTCGCCATGTTCAAGGCCGAGGGGCCGCGCCCCGATCCCTCGGCGATCCGCGCCTGCCGTCACCAGCCCGCGCCGAAGAAGGCCGGCGCGCCGAAGCCCGAATCGACCACCGACGAATAGCGCTACAACAGCCCCGCTGCGCGGAAGCTCCACGCGCCGCCATTCGCGCCGACGACCAGATGCTCGTGCAGCCGCACGCCGAGCGCGTGCAGCGCGCCGGCCAGTCGCCGCGTCGCCTCGCGATCCGCGCGGCTGGGCCAGGCCTCTCCGCGCGGATGGTTGTGCGCCATCACCACCACGGTGGCGTCGAGGCTGAGCGCGTCGATCGCGACTCGCCGGACGGGCAAGTCCACCGCGTCCGCTTCGGTCCCGCGCGCGTGGCGCAGCCCAAGCATCCGTCCGTCCGGGTCGCAATAGGCGAACGCCGCGACCTCGACCCTTTCCCCGGCGACGCTGTCCGCGACGATCCGGCCGATCACGTCGAACGGCGCGCCGGGGGATGGGAGGAGCGCTTGCGACGCCATGACGCCAACGTCGCCGCAAAGCCCCGAATCCGTCGAGGCGAACCGTCTCCGCGGTGGCGCGACTTTGTTCCATTTCGGAGGGAATACGATCCACAGCTTCGCGGGCGCCCGCGCTTGGCGGCGCACCGGCGCTGGGCTAGGTTCGGCTCCAATGCGGCAATATCTCGACCTCATGGAACGGGCGCTGGCCCATGGCGCGGTACAGATGGACCGCACCGGAGTCGGCACGCGCAGCGTGTTCGGGCACCAGATGCGCTTCGACCTGGCGCAGGGCTTCCCGCTGCTCACCACCAAGAAGCTGCACATCCGCTCGATCATCGTCGAATTGCTGTGGTTCCTGCGCGGCGACACCAACGTGAAGTGGCTCAACGCGCGCAAGGTCAGCATCTGGGACGAATGGGCCGATGAGAATGGCGATCTCGGCCCGGTCTATGGCAAGCAATGGCGCGACTGGGAGGCGCCCGACGGGAGCCATGTCGACCAGATCAAGGAACTGATCGAGACGCTCAAGGCCAACCCCGCCTCGCGGCGGATGATCGTCTCAGCCTGGAACCCGGGCGAGCTCGGCGCGATGGCGCTGGCGCCGTGCCACTGCCTGTTCCAGTGCCATGTCGCGAACGGCAAGCTCTCGCTCCAGCTCTACCAGCGCTCGGCCGACATCTTCCTCGGCGTGCCGTTCAACATCGCGAGCTACGCGCTGCTCACCCACATGCTCGCGCAGCAATGCGATCTCGAGCCCGGCGAGTTCATCTGGACCGGCGGCGACTGCCACCTCTATTCCAACCATCTCGAACAGGCCGAGCTGCAGCTGTCCCGCGCGCCCGGCCCGCTCCCGCGGCTAGAGATCCTGCGCAAGCCGGCCTCGATCGATTCCTACGAGTACGAAGACTTCGTGCTGCACGACTATGTCGCCCAGCCGCACATCAAGGCCGAGGTCGCGGTCTGATCAGCTTCCATCTCGCGCGGGCCGACAATGGCGTGATCGGGGTGGACGGGAAGCTGCCCTGGCACCTGCCCGCCGACCTCAAGCGCTTCAAGGCGCAGACCATGGGCAAGCCGATGGTCATGGGCCGCAAGACCTTCGAGAGCTTTCCGTCGCCGCTGCCGGGGCGGCGCCATGTCGTGCTGACGCGCGACGCGTCGTGGCAGCGCGAGGGGGCGGAGGTCGCGAGTTCGGTCGAGGACGCATTGCGGCTCGCGGGCGATGGCGACGTCGCCGTGATCGGGGGCGTGGAGATCTTCGCGCTGTTCCTCGACCGTGCTGACCGAATCGAGCTGACCGAGGTGCATGTCTCGCCCGCAGGCGACGCCGTCGTCCCGCCGTTCGGCCCGGAATGGCGCGAGACCGCGCGCGAGGATCATCCGGCCGACGGTGACCGCCCCTCCTACAGTTTCGTCACGCTGGAGCGGCGAACCTAACGTAATCGTCACCCCGGACTTGTTCCGGGGCCCACCTTGCCGCACACAATGCGCGACAGCGATTGCGGCACGGTGGATGCCGGAACGAGTCCGGCATGACGGGGGAGGAAGTCCGATGAGGAAGTGGTGGCTCTGGGTGCTAGCCCTTCTCATGATCGCCGTGATTGCCTTCTTCGCGCTCGCGCCGGGGATCGTCGAGAGCGACATGAACAAGGTCGTCGCGACCAAGCTCCCGAACGTCACGCCCGAGACGCGCAAGCTCCACGCCAGCCTCCAGATCGCCGACCTGCACGAGGACACGTTGCTGTGGAAGCGCAGCCTCAACGACCGGTCGACCCAAGGCCAGGTCGACTTGCCCCGGCTGATCGAGGGCAATGTCGCGCTGCAGGTTTTTTCATCGGTCTCCAAAACGCCGAAGAACCAGAATTACGACGCCAATGGCGCCGATACCGACAATATCACCCTGCTGACCTTCGCCCAGCTCCAGCCGCCGCGCACCTGGACCTCGCTGCTCGAACGCTCGCTGTTCCACGCGCAGAAGCTCGAGCGCGCCGCGGCCGCCTCGAACGGACAGCTCCGCGTGATCCGCACCCCCGCCGATCTCGATTCGCTGCTCGCCACCCGCGCCAAGGGAAGCAAGACCGTTGGCGGCCTGCTCTCGATCGAGGGGCTGCAGAACATGGAGGGCAAGCTCGCCAATATCGACCGGCTCCACGCCGCGGGCTTCCGCATGGCCGGCCTCGCCCATTTCTTCGACAACGAACTCGCTGGATCGATGCACGGCATCGCCAAAGGCGGCCTCACTCCGCTCGGCCGCGCGACGGTGCGCCGCATGGAGGCGCTCGGCATGGTCGTCGACATCGCACATGCCAGCCACAAGTCGGTCGCCGAGATCCTGGCGATGGCCAAGCGCCCGGTCGTCTCCAGCCATGGCGGCGTGCAGGCGGTGTGCAAGGTCAACCGCAACCTCTCGGACGACGAGATCCGCGGCGTTGCCAAGACCGGCGGCGTGATCGGCATTGGCTATTGGGACGCGGCGATCTGCGGCACCGAGCCGGAAAAGGTCGCCGCGGCGATCGCGCATGTCCGCGACCTGGTCGGGATCGACCATGTCGGGCTCGGCTCGGACTTCGACGGCGCGGTCACCACCGGCTTCGACACCGCGCAGCTGGTGTTCGTCACGCAAGCACTGGTCGACCGCGGCTTCACGCCCGAGGAAATCCGCAAGGTGATGGGGGGCAATGTCCTGCGCGTACTGCGCGGGGGGATCGCCCCTGCCCAGTGACCAAGCCAGTGAGTTGGCACGTGCGGACGGCCTCTCTATAGGCGCGCCAATGGAGCGGCTGGACGGAGCGGTCGCGGTACCGGCGCATCTGCGCGGCGGGATCGTGGCGCTCGGCAATTTCGACGGATTTCATCGCGGGCACCAGGCGGTGGTGGGCCGCGCGGTCGAGCGCGCGCGCGCCGAGGGGCGGCCGGCGATCGTCGCCACCTTCGATCCGCATCCGATGCGCTATTTCCGGCCGCAAACGCCATCCTTCCGCCTGACCACGCTCGACCAGCGCCAGCGCCTGTTCGGCGAAGCGGGCGCCGACGCGATGCTGGTGTTCGGCTTCGACGCCGCGCTCGCCGGTCTGCCCGCGCGCGCCTTTGCCGAGCAGCGGCTGGTCGAGCTGATCGGCGCGGGCGGCGTTGTGACCGGCGCTGACTTCACCTTCGGCAAGGGCCGCGACGGCGACGTCGGCGTGCTGCACACGCTGGGCGAAGAGCTCGGCTTCAGCGTCGACACCATCGCCCCGGTCGAGGACACGGGCGAGGTCATCTCGTCGAGCCGCATCCGCGAGGCGCTGCAGGCGGGCAAGCCGCGCGAGGCCGCCGCGCTGCTCACTCGCCCCTTCGCGATCGAGGGCGTGGTCGAGCCCGGCGCGAAGCTTGGCCGCGAGCTCGGCTATCCCACCGCCAACCTCCAGCTCGGCAATTACCTCCGCCCGCGCTACGGCATCTACGCGGTGCGCGGGCACTTGCCCGACGGCCGGGTGCTAGACGGCGCCGCCAATCTCGGCATCCGCCCGAGCATCGAGCCGCCGGTCGAGCTGCTCGAGCCCTATTTCTTCGACTTCTCGGGCGACCTCTACGGCCAGACGATCGAGGTCGAGCTGATCGAGTTCCTCCGCGACGAGGCGAAGTTCGATTCGCTCGATGCGCTGAAGGCGCAGATCGCGGCCGATTGCGAGGCGGCGAAAGCGGCGCTGCGAATTAGCTAGCCCCTCCCGGCCGCGGGAGGGGCAACGCGCTTCCACCTTCCCACGCTTTCCTCTAATCGGCCGAAACGCATGACCGAAAACACTGACTCGCAGCGCGACTACCGCGACACCGTCTTCCTGCCGAAGACCGACTTCCCGATGAAGGCTGGCCTCGCCGCCAAGGAGCCCGCGATCCTCGAGCGCTGGGCCAAGATCGGCGTTTACGAGCGTCTGCGCGAGCAGCGCGCGGGGCGCGAACGCTTCATCCTCCACGATGGCCCGCCCTATGCCAATGGCGATCTGCACATGGGTCACGCCATGAACAAGATCCTCAAGGACATCGTGGTCCGCAGTCAGAGCCTGCTGGGCAAGGACGCGCCCTATGTGCCCGGCTGGGACTGCCACGGCCTGCCGATCGAGTGGAAGATCGAGGAAGCCTATCGCGCCAAGAAGCTCAACAAGGACGAGGTGCCCGCCGCCGAGTTCCGCGCCGAATGCCGCGCCTATGCCGCCAAATGGGTCGATATCCAGCGCGAGCAGTTCAAGCGGCTCGGCGTGATCGGCGACTGGGACGATCCATATCTCACGATGAAGTTCGACGCCGAGGCGACGATCGCGGGCGAGCTCTTGAAGTTCGCGACCAGCGGCCAACTCTATCGCGGCGCCAAGCCGGTGATGTGGTCCCCCGTGGAGAAGACCGCGCTGGCCGAGGCCGAGGTCGAATATGAGGACGTCGTCTCGACCCAGATCGACGTCGCGTTCGAGATCACGGAGGCGCCCAATGCGCCCGAACTGGTCGGCGCGCATGCGGTGATCTGGACGACCACGCCGTGGACGATCCCGGTGAACCAGGCTTTGGCGTATGGGCCGGAGGTCAATTACGAGTTGGTCGAATGGAACGGCCGCCGCTTTGTTTTGGCGCTCGACCTGCAAGCAGCCACGATGAAACGGTGGGGATTTGACCCAACCCTCGGCGACGGCAAATCACTCGGTACTTTCTTTGGCAAGCAACTCGCCGGCGCCGTCGCCCGCCACCCGATGCACCGTCTCGGCGGCTTCTTCGCCAAGCCCCGCCCCTTCCTCCCCGGCGAATTCGTCACCACCGACGCCGGTACCGGCCTCGTCCATATGTCGCCGGATCATGGCGAGGACGATTTCGAGCTGTGCAAGGCGCACGGCATCGATCCGGTGTTCGCGGTCGACGATGCGGGCTTCTACCGCCCCGACTGGCTGTGGCTCGGCGGACAGGGATCGGTCATCAACAAGAAGTTCGTCGCCAGCGACGGCCCGATCTGCGCCGACCTGCGCGAAGCCGGCGCGCTCCTAGCCGCGTCGGACGATTTCGCGCACAGCTATCCGCACTCGTGGCGCTCCAAGGCCAAGATCATCTTCCGCTGCACGCCCCAGTGGTTCATCCCGATGGACCGCCCCGCGGGCGTCGCTGCGCAGGCCGAGGACGAATCCGCCGCCGGGGCCGCCGATTTCGCGGGCTTCATGCCGCTGGCGCCGCACAACAACGCCCCCACGCTGCGCAATCTCGCGCTCGACGCGATCGAGCGGACGCGCTGGGTGCCCGAGCGTTCGATCAACCGCATCCGCTCGATGGTCGAGGGGCGCCCCGACTGGGTGATCAGCCGCCAGCGCGCCTGGGGCGTGCCGATCCCGCTCTATGTGCACCGCCAGACCGGCGATTACCTCCGCGACGAGGCGGTCAACGCGCGCATCCTCGACGCTTTCCGCCAGGGCGGCGCCGATGCGTGGTTCGGCGCGGACCATCAGGCGCTGCTCGGGCCGGACTATGCTCTCGCCGATTATGAGGTGGTCAACGACATCCTCGACGTGTGGTTCGACAGCGGCTCGACCCACAGCTTCGTGATCGAGGCGCGCTATGGCGCAGGCACGCGCGCCAACCTCTATCTCGAAGGCTCCGACCAGCATCGCGGCTGGTTCCAGTCGTCCTTGCTCGAAAGCGCCGGCACCCGCGGCCGCGCGCCCTACGACGCCGTGCTCACCCATGGCTTCGCGCTCGACGGGCAGGGGCGCAAGATGTCCAAGTCGCTTGGCAACGTCGTCGATCCGCTCAAGATCATCGGCGAGAGCGGGGCGGACATATTGCGCCTGTGGGTCGCGCAGACCGACTATTTCGAGGATGTGCGCATCGGCAAGGAAGTGCTCGCCGGCACCGGCGACGCTTACCGGAAAATCCGCAACACCTTCCGCTATTTGCTCGGCGCGCTCGACGGCTTCACCGATGCCGAGAAAGTCGCGGTCGGCAAGATGCCCGAGCTCGAGCTCTACATCCTCCACAAGCTTGGGGCACTCGACGTCGAGCTGCGCGCGGCGGCCGAGGCGTTCGAGTTCAACCGCTACGCCCGTGCGCTGTCGGATTTCATGAACGAGGACCTGTCGGCCTTCTTCTTCGATATCCGCAAGGACTGCCTCTATTGCGAGGCGGAAAGCGATCCCAAGCGCCGCGCCTATCGCACCGTGCTCGATCTGCTGTTCCACGCGCTGGTCCGCTACGCCGCGCCGATCCTCGCCTTCACCGCCGAGGAAGTGTGGCAGGCGCGCTACCCGAGCGAGGATGGGTCGGTGCATTTCCTCGAATGGCCCGAACTGCCCGCGCTGCCCGGCGACGACGCGATCTCGACCGAATGGGCCGATATCCGCGCGCTGCGCGAGAAGGTGACCGAGGCGATCGAGCCCTATCGCCGCGAGAAGACGATCCGCTCGAGCCTGGAAGCCGAGGTCACCGTGCCCGAGATGCTGCGCCCCGCCGCCGAGCTCACCGAGGTATTCATCGTCGCCGACGTGAAGCTGAAGGACGGCGAGGTCACCGTTGCGCGCACCGAGCACGAGAAATGCGGGCGCTGCTGGCGGCTGTTGCCGGAGGTTGAAGCCGAGGGCGCGCTGTGCCACCGCTGCAGCAAGGTGGTTTCATGAATCGCAATCGTACGCTTGGTTTCGCGCTCGCCGCGCTGATCTTTATCGCCGATCAGGCGATGAAGGCGTTCGTCGTCGAAGGGCTCGGTCTCGCCTATGAGGGCGCGTTCAAGGAAATCCTGCCCTTTTTCGACCTGCGCTTTGTCGCCAATACGGGCGTGTCGCTGGGTCTGTTGGCCGCGGAGACCGCATGGATGCGCTGGGCGCTGGTGGGCGGGACGGCGCTGGTCGCCGCCGGCGTCGGCTGGTGGATGCTGCGCGAGAAGAACCGCAACGACATGTTCGCGCTGGCGCTCGTGCTGGGCGGCGCGCTCGGCAACATCGTCGATCGCACGCGCTTTGGCTATGTCGTCGACTATGCCGATCTGCACTTCGGCGAATGGCGCCCTTTTTTGGTCTTCAATGTCGCCGATGCTGCGATTACCATCGGCGTCGTGATCCTGCTCATCCGGGCGCTGTTCGTGCGTGACAAACAAGAAGCCGAAGCAAGTGCCGACGCTGCCCCTGTGGAGAATGCCAATGCGTAAGTCTTTAGCTGTAGCCGCCATCGGCGGTTCGGCGATGTTGCTCGTGAGCTGCGGCAGCGGCGGGATGCTCAACCGCAAGCGCCCCGACGAGTTCGCCGTGGCGCGTCAGGCGCCGCTGGTGATCCCGCCCGACTTCGCGCTGCGTCCGCCCCAGCCCGGCGCGCCGCGCCCGCAGGATTCGGGCGGTCCGTCGCAGCAGGCGCTCGAGGCGCTGTTCGGCGGTACCGCGCAGCGCAGCGCCTCGGAAGCCGCCGCGGTCCAGTCGGCCGGCGGCAACAGCGCCGCCGATACCGGCATCCGCTCCTCGGCGGGCAGCCCCGACACCAATGTCGTCGACAAGGGCAGCACGACGCGCGACATCGTCGCCGCACCGCAGGGCGACGGCCGCGACGCGCGCACCGGCGCGGGTACGCCGGCCGCCCCGGCTCCGGCCCCCACGCCCACGCCCACGCCGCAGAACTGATCGGGGCAGAACTGATCGGGGCAGAACTGATCGGGGCAGAACTGATCGGGGCAGAACTGATCAGCTAGCCAGCCGGAACGAAAAAAGGCGGCTGCGCCGGGCGCAGCCGCCTTTTTTCATGTCCGGCCGTCGGAAGGGGACCGGGAGGCCCCCTTCCTCAAGCGATCAGAACGCGAAGCCGATATAGGCCAGCACGGTCGAGCCGCGGCCGCGACGCTGCGCGAAATTGCCGATGCCGACGACATTCTCGTTCGAGATGTCGGTATCGACATAGGTCACGCCGCCCTTGATCGGACCACCGACCCACTCCGCGCCGACGCTCCAGTCGAAATAGTTGTTGTCGAGCACGCCCGGAACGTTGAGCGAGCCGAGCGAACCGGCCGAATAGCCGAGATGGCCCTTGACCGTGATCGGCGTGGTCGGGATGGCGACCGACGCATCGCCATAGACGTAGATGTTGTCGTCGTTGCCACCCTTGACGTCGAACCCGGCCAGGCCGTCCTGCCCGCCCCACGCATAGGCCGCGCCGAGCTTGGTCGAGACCGGGCCGATCGTGTAGGTGATCGCGGCATAGGGCTCGAAGAAATCGGTCTTGAGGCCTTCCGCGCCGTCCGGGTAGAGATAGTAGAGCAGGCCGATGTCGAAGCCGACGCCACTGCCCAGCGTTTTGGTGAAGCCGGCATAGAGATCAACCTCGGCATCGCCATAGCCGGTCAGCGCGGGCGTGCTGCCGTCGAGGCCGCCGTCGATCGTCGAGGCCCAGACGCCGGCATAGAAGCCCGATTCATGGTTGAAGTTGATCGTGCCCTGGATCGCCGGATCTTCGTTGGTCTGGGTGACGCCGCGGAAACGATAGTCCGTGATCAGCGTGACGCCGCCGGTGATGGTCAGCGGCCCGCTCGTTTCGGCTTCGGCTTCGGCCGCCGCGGGTTCTTCCTGGGCAAAAGCCGGGGTCGCGGTCGCGGCGAGCAGCAGCGCGCCCGCAATGGACTTAGTGAAACGCATGGGATCCCTTTCTCTAATACGAGTGGTCCCCGCCTGCAGCGGAAGGGATGCCGCCATGTGGCTCAGGGCGTTCACCCCGGCGCGGCTATTTCCTTCCACTGATCAACTTGCCGTATCCCGCTGCGCCGCACAATGATCTTTCGTGGAAATGAGCGCAATTGCGCTGGCGCTGTTGCCGCGGCGCAACAGAATTGTCACACGCGCAACGGCTTCAGCGCCTGTTCGGGATGCGCCTTTCGGCGCATTTCCAAACAGGCTCTCTCAGCGCAGCGCGACGATCGCGTCGACCTCCACTGCGGCACCGCGCGGCAGCGCCGCGACGCCGACCGCGGCGCGGGCATGGCGCCCGGCCTCGCCGAACAGTTTCTCCATCAGCTCCGACGCGCCATTGGCGACCTGCGGCTGATCGGTGAAGCCGGGCGTCGAGTTGACGAACACGCCGAGCTTGACGATCCGCTCGACCCGGTCGAAGCCGCCCAGCGCCTTCGCGATCTGCGCGACCAGCATCAGGCCGCACCGCTCGGCGGCTTCCTGGCCATAGGCAAGGTCGCGGTCCTCGCCTAGCCGCCCGGTCATCACCGCGCCGTCCTTGAACGGCAGCTGGCCCGAGATGTGAAGCAGCCCGCCCGCTTCCACGGTCGGCACATAGGCGGCGACCGGCGCGGCGGCTTCGGGCAACGTCAGGCCGAGTTCGGCAAGCTTGGCATGGACATCGGTCATTGGGTCTCTCCCTGGGTTTCGAGCTGATCTGCAGGCTGCCCGGCGGCGAAGCGGGCGGAAATCCACGCCTCGGCCTCGCGCCAGTCGTCGATGCGCGCATGCGCGAACGGCGCGGGGGGCACGTGCGGCGCCATCGCCGGTTCCGACACCATGTGCAGCCGGTGGACGTGCGGCGCGGCGCGCGCGACCGATTCGTGGTGCTGGGCAAGGTCGTCGACGAACACCGCGACGCCGGCGCCATGTTCCTCGACCAGCTGCGCCACTGGACGACCCTTGCCGCCCTGGTTGCATTCGACGCGATGCACGATCCCGTGCGTGTCGAGCTGCGCGATGCGGTGCTCGCGGCAGTGATCCTGGAGATTGGTGAGGATGACGATGTCCGCGCTCTCCGCCAGCGCCGCCAACGCCTCGCGCGCATGCGGCACCAGCGTCTGGCGCGCCATCTCCCCCGGAAAGAAGCCCCCGAGAAAGCTCCAGATCTCTTCGACGCTCAGCGCATCGCCGCCGCGCCGCTTCATCGCATTGGCCCAGTCGTGGTTCGACACGTCGAACTCGACGTCGTGCGCCTCGTCGAGCCAGGCGCTGAAGTGCCGTACCATGTGCAGCAGCACCTCGTCGCAGTCGCAGATCAGCAGCGGCTTCATGCATTCTCCAGTCTGGCGTGCGCGGCGACCAGTGCCGCGGGCTCGACGCCGAGCGCTTCGGCGCAGGCGACCAGGTCGGGCTCGTGCGCTTCGAGGAAGCCGAGCACCGCGCCGAGCACGGCAGGCTCCCCCGCGCGGGCGCGCAGGTCGGAAGGGGTCAGGCCGGTCACATCGAGCAGCCGCTGCGCGCGATTACCGTCGGACACGGTCCAGCCCAGCGCCGCCAGCGCCAAAGTCGTTGCGTCCTCGTTTGTATCGCCCGCGTGCATCGCCTAGGGTTTTCGCGACCTCTGATGGAAAGCTGCGCGTGGCAAAAAGGGTGCTGGTTGTCGAGGACAACGAACTCAATCTCAAACTTTTCTGCGACCTGCTGCGGGCCCATGGCTTCGAGACCTCGCCGGTGCGCGACGGGCGCGAAGCAGTGGCGACCGCGCGCGCCTTCAACCCCGACCTGGTGGTGATGGATATCCAGCTGCCGCACATCTCGGGGCTCGACATCATCGGGCGGATGCGCGGCGATCCGATGCTCAAGGGCATCCCGGTGATGGCGGTGACCGCCTATGCCGGGCAGGAGGATGAGGCGCGGATCAGGGCGGCGGGCGCCAACGCCTATGTCACCAAGCCGATCTCGGTGATGCGCTTCGTCGAGGAGGTACAGGCGCTGCTTTGATCCCTCTAGTCCTCCCCTTCAGGGGAGGGGGACCGCCGAAGGCGGTGGAGGGGCGGCGGGCGCAGCCCGCCGCGCTTGGCGCACGACGGCCCCTCCGTCATCGCTTTGCGATGCCACCTCCCCTGAAGGGGAGGAGTTCAAACGGAAAGAGCCGCGAGGCGATTCGCCCGCGGCCCTGGGCCCCGGCTTGCGCCGGGGCTGCGTAATCTTCGCTTGCGCGAAGCTTACTTGATCTTCGCTTCCTTGAACTCGACGTGCTTGCGCGCGACGGGATCATATTTGCGGAAGCTCAGCTTCTCGGTCTGAGTGCGCGGGTTCTTCTTGGTGACATAGAAGAAGCCGGTGTCAGCCGTGCTGACGAGCTTGATCTTGACGGTTGTCGGCTTGGCCATCGCCCGAATCCTGCAGTCTGGTTCAAAAGAATAAAGCGGCCGCGCGCTGGCTGGCCGCTGTCAGGGGTGGGCGCATGCCGCGTGGAGCGCACAATGTCAAGCGCGAGGGCAGATTAGCGGCCTGTTAACCATGCTGGGCGCAGCGTCCACGCATATCGCCGGGGAGAAGCGCGATGGGGGACGAACGCAACTGGGTGCTGGCGAACGAGCTGTGTCAGCGAATCGATTCGATCGGGACGCGCAGCGCCCGCGCTGCGACGGCGGAGCTAGCCGCCGATCTTGACGCGATCCGCCGAATCGCGCTCGCCAACGGCATCACGCCTGCCCTGCCCGTGGTCCATGCGCTCGAAGCCGCGCTGGCGGTGGGCCAGCGGGGGCCGATGATCGCCGACGGGCTGTCGCTGCTGCGCGATGCGGTGCGCTGCGGGCGCGACGACGCGCGCACCGGCGCGGCCTTCGCCGCGGCCTGCGCCATTCGGCTTGCGGGATGATCTTGGCCTGATGGACGCACTCGTCCCCGCCTTCATCGCGGTGCTGCTGACTCAGGCGGGCGACCGTTCGCCCTGGCTGGTCGCGATCCTTGCCGACCGCTTCGGCAAGCCCTTCCTCGTCGCGCTCGCCGCCGTGCTGGCGCATGCCGCCGGCAATGCGGTCGCAGCGATCGGCGGCCTGCTGATCGCGCCGATGCTCACGCCCAATGCCAAGCAGCTCCTGCTCGCGCTCGCGCTGGCGTTCGCCGCGATGGGCGCGCTGTGGCACCTGAAGCCGCCCGACCGGCTCGAAGGCTGGAAGCTCGGCGCGTTCCTCACCCCGCTGCTCGGCGTGTTCATCCTCGCCGCGGGCGACACCACGCAATTCTTCACCCTCGCCTTCGCCGCGCAGGAGCCCGCGCCGGTGCTCGCCGCGGCCGGTGCGACCGCCGCGGTGCTCGTCGTCAACACCGCCGCGGCGCTAGCGGGCGAGAAGGCGTGGCGCAAGCTGCCGGTCCGCGCCTACCGCATCGGCTTCGGCCTCATCTGCCTCGCCGCCGGGGTCATCCTCGCACTCGGCGCGCTCCGCCTGATCTAGTGCCTCGATCGCTCTGATCGGCCTTTTCGCAACGCAGCACGGGACCCTATATGGCAAGGGATCGTTTCATTGCCGACTCAACCAATGGGGACCCACCATGGCCGAACCGAATGCCGCGCTGAAGACGCCGACCGACCTCAACCGCAACGACACCAAAACCGTAGCCGATGCGCTGAACGGCATCCTGGCGGACAGCTATGCGCTGTACCTCAAGACCAAGAATTTCCACTGGCACGTATCGGGCCCGCATTTCCGCGACTATCACCTGATGCTCGACGATCAGGCGACGCAGATCCTCACCACCACCGACCAGATCGCCGAGCGCGTGCGCAAGACCGGCAACACCACGCTGCGCTCGATCGGCGACATTTCGCGCCGCCAGACGATCAAGGACAATGACGCGGCCTTCGTCTCCGCCACCGACATGCTGGTCGAGCTGCGCGAGGACAATCTCAAGCTGGTGGAGCTGCTGCGCGAAGCGAAGGAACTGGTCGACGAGGCCAAGGACAATGCGACCAGCGGCATCCTCGACGACTGGACCGACCAGGCCGAAGAGCGCGCCTGGTTTCTATTCGAAGCCAGCCGCAAGGGCTGACGCGGATTACGCCGGGACGGGCGCGTCCCGGCGGATCAGGCCCGTGTCCTTGAGCTCGGCCCACAGCGCCGCCGGGATCGGCCGCGCCATCAGCGCGAGCGCATCCTCGACCTGGCGGACCGAGCCCATCCCCGGCACCACCGACGCGACCTGCGGGTGCGCGAGCGGGAATTGCAGCGCCGCGGCGGCGAGCTGCACGCCGTGGCGCGCGCAGATATCCTCGATCGCCTCCACCCGTTCGACGATCGCGGTCGGGGCGGGCTCGTAGTTGAAGTTGGGGATCGCGCCGCCGTGCCGCACGCCCTTGGCGAGGATGCCGGAGTTGTACGGCCCCGCGATCACCAGGCGCACGCCGTGCTCGGCGCACAGCGGCAGCAGGTCGTCGAGCGGGTCTTGCTCGAGCAAGGTGTAGCGCCCGGCGAGCATGATCAGGTCGATCTCCCCCGCCCCCAGCATCTCGATGCACACCGCGGTCTCGTTGACCCCCAGCCCGATCGCGCTCACCGCACCCGAATCGCGCAACTCACGCATCGCGCGATAGCCGCCGTCGAGGAATTCCCGGAACAGCCGCGGATGTGCATCGCCATGCGCGAAGCTGCCGAGGTCGTGCGCGTAGAGGATGTCGATTCGATCGCGCCGCAGCCGCTTCAGGCTAGCCTCGTACGAGCGCATCACCGCGTCGTAGCTGTAATCGAACACGCTCTCATACGGTTCGGGCGAGACGAAGGCCTGGCGCGCCACCGACAGGTCGGCATCGGGCCGCGGATCGAGCCGCCGGCCGATCTTGGTCGAGACGATCGCGGTCTGCGCCGGGTCGAGCTCCGCCAGCGCCGCGCCCAGCCTTTTCTCGCTGAGCCCGAAGCCGTAATGCGGCGCGGTGTCGAAATAGCGGATGCCCGCGTCCCACGCCCGCACCACCACTTCGCGCGCTTGGTCGTCAGGCACCGCGCGATAGAGATTGCCGATCGACGCCGCGCCGAAGGCGAGATCGCCCAGCTGGATCACGCCAGCATCCGGATGTCGCCCGTCGCGATCCCGCTGCTGTCCTTCGCCACGATCGCGGTCTCGCGCGGCTTGTCCGAGAGGAGCCCGTCGATGATCGCCCCCTCGACGTTGCGCAGCGCCACGGTCGGCCGTGCGTCGGGCTTCTCGACGCTGAAGCGGCAGTCCTTGATCGTCAGCCGCCTGGCGTGGCGCGCCCAGAAGCCGGACGCGGGCAGCGTCTTGAGGTAGCTCACCTCGAGGCTGGTCTCGCGGCGATATTCGGGCTCGCGCGCCGCATCGGCCGCGGTGCCGCCGCCCGCGGAATGCACCTCGACGCCGTGGAAGGTCACGTCCTCGATCGGCCCGTCGGCGAAGCCCTCGACCCCGCACGGCTCGCGCCAGTCGCCGCCGGAGACCTGCACGTCCTCGAACCGGATGCGGCGGATCTTGCCGACCGGCGTGCCCTTGGGCGCGCGCATGCGTGCCCCGTGGTGCACGAACAGCGGGTGGTTGACCGGGTCGCGCAGCGTGATGCCGCTCACCGACACATCCTCCATCGTGCCTCCGTCGACGATGCCGATCAGGATGCCGCGGCTGTTGGTGCAGATGCAATCGGCGATGCGCACGTTGCGGAAGCCGCCGACGGTCTCGGTCCCCATCTTGATCCGCCCGAGCACGCCATTGCCGTCGGGCGAGCCATAGTCGGACAAGCGATAGCTGCCGTCGAGCAGCGAGCCCATGAGGTAGCCGCTGGTCTTGCAGCCCTGGACGAGGATGTCCTCGCAGACCACCTTGCGGCCGAGTGCGCCGCTGCTCTTGAGCACGATCGCATCGTCCTTGGGCGCGTTGACGGTGCAGTTGACGACGCGCACGTCGCGGCAGCAGTCGATGTCGATCCCGTCGCGGTCGGTATCGATGACGATGCCCTCGACCGCCATGTTGCTGCAGCCATGCGCGATGATCCCGAAATGCCCAGCCTGCAGGATGGTGAAGTCCTGCAGCCGCACGTTGCGGCAATTCATCAGGCCGACCGTCTTGTTCGCGCGCCCGACCTGCGCCGTCTCCTGCGGGTTACGCAGCATCAGCTCCTTGGGGGTGATGCCGAGCGCCTTGGCCGATTGCCAGGTCTTGCGCTGCCACCAATGGTCGCCCGGCCCCTCGCGGTCGAGGCCCAGGCCGTGCAGCATGCCGGGACCGACCACGCCGATGTTCGACGCGCCGTCGGCATAGATCAGGCTGTTGTGGACATGGGTGATGCCGAAGTCCTGGAACTGCTCCTCGAGATAGTTTTCCGGGGGATCATAGTTGCGGCCATGGAGGTCGGGGTTCGCCGCCTCGATCACCGCACCGGCGGCGAGCGCCAGCGTGACATTGTCGAGCAGCCGGATCGAGAAGCTCAGATACCGCCCCGGCGGCACCAGCACCACGCCGCCGCCGCGCTTTGCCGCAGCCTTTACCGCGCGGTTGATCGCCGGGCTGTCGATCGTGCGGCCGTCGCCCCGCGCGCCATGCTTGCGGATATCCTCGATTCCGCCATGTTCCAGCGCGGCCTCCGCATAGGCCGGGCTGCCGAGCAGCATTGCGAGGAGTCCCAGCGTCGAGCGGCGATCGAGGGACAAGTCGAAGCTTGCATGCGCGTCAAACATAATTCATCATACGAATACATTCGGCGATGTCCACCGCCGTTATCAACCCCCTGGGAGAGTTTATGGGCCGTCTCGAAGGCAAGATCGCACTGGTGACCGCAGCAGGCCAGGGCATCGGCCGGGCCACCGTCGAAGCCTTTGTCCGCGAAGGCGCGCGGGTGATCGCCACCGACGTCCGCGCCGAGGCGCTCGAAGGCCTCGACGGCGCCGAGACACGCCAGCTCGATGTGACCAGCAAGGACGAGGTCGCGGCGATCGCCGCCGACTATCCCGAATTGAACGTGCTCTACAATTGCGCGGGCTTCGTCCACGCCGGCACGATCCTCGACTGCGACGAGGATGCGTGGGACTTCTCCCAGTCGATCAACGTCACCGCGCAATACCGCATGATCCGCGCGGTGCTGCCGGGCATGATCGCGCGCGGCGGCGGGTCGATCATCAACATGTCGTCGGTCTGCTCGAGCATCAAGGCGGTGGCCAACCGCTTCGCCTATGGCGCCACGAAAGCCGCGGTGATCGGGCTCACCAAGTCGGTCGCGATCGACTATGTGACCAAGGGCATCCGTTGCAATGCGATCTGCCCGGGCACGGTCGAGACGCCCTCGCTGATCCAGCGCCTCCACGACACCGGCGATTTCGAGAAGGCCTATGCCGAGTTCACCGCGCGCCAGGCGATGGGCCGCTTCGGCCGGGTGAGCGAGCCGGCGGCGCTCGCCGTCTATCTCGCCTCGGACGAGAGCGCCTTCACCACCGGCACCGTCAACGTGATCGACGGTGGCTGGGTGAACTGACGACTAGAACAGGAGAGGTTCCCGATGATCGCACGGACGCTGGCGCTGGCCGCTGCGCTGCTTTCCGCTTCGACCGCGCTGGCGCAGGTCACGGTGCATGTCGCGCCCGGCGGCGACGACCGAAATCCGGGGACGCAGGCCAAGCCCGTTCGCAGCCTCGAACGCGCCCAGGCGCTGGTGCGCGCGAGCAACGCCAAGGACGATGTCACCGTCCTGATCGCCGACGGCCCCTACAAGCTCGCCAAGCCGCTGGTCTTCCGCCGCGCCGATGGCGGGCAGAACGGCAAGAGCGTCGAGTGGCGCGCGGCGGACGGCGCGAAACCGGTGATCTCGTCAGGCATCGAAGTCACGGGTTTTGCGAGCTACGATGCGGAGCGCCGCATCTATGTCGCCGCGACGCCCAAGGGGCTCGACACGCGGCAGATCTGGGTCAACGGCACCACCGCCGAGCGGCCCTGGGTCGAGCTCAAGGCATCCGACGTCAAGTTCGGCCCCAACGGCTTCGAGATCGTCAATCCGAAATACGACTATATCGCCAAGCTCGCCCGCCCCGACCGGCTCGAGCTCGAGGCGACCGGCTTCTTCACCGATCGCTACTCGCCGGTGAAGTCGATCAGCGGCACCACCGTGACGATGCAGCAGCCCGCCTGGGACAACAACAGCTGGGGCTATGACACGATCACCAAGCCGATCTTCCCCGAGGATTCGCGACTGTTCCTGGTCAATGCGCTCGAGCTGATCGGCAAGACCAACGACTGGCATGCGCGTTATCACCAATGGGTGATCGACCCGCAGGCGGGCAAGCTCTACCTGCGTGCGGGCATCGACGAGGACATCAAAGACCTCAAGGTCGTCGTCCCGACGCTGGAGACGCTGGTGTCGATCAGCGGCACGCCCGCCGCACCGGTCGAGCGGCTGACCTTTCGCGGCCTGACCTTCGCCCACACTTCCTGGATGGGCCCGAGCAAGCCGACCGGCTATGCCAACCAGCAGAGCGGCGCTTATCTCAGCGACGTCTCGCCGATCCGCCCCAAGGACGCGTGGGACAAGTGCGGCTGGGGCTGTGTCGAGTTCGAATCGATGCGCCTCAAATGGCACCAGATGCCCGCGGCGGTGCAGGTCTCGGCGGCGCGGGACGTGACCTTTGAGGGCAATCACTTCACCCAGCTCGGCCAGATCGCGCTCGGCATCGGCAATGAGCCCGTCGCCCACCTGACCGGCGTCGGCCTAGCCACCAGCAACATCCGCGTTGCGCGCAACCGCTTCTCGGTGCTCGCCGGCGGGGCGATCATGGCGGGCGGCGTGCGCACCGACGCGCATCACCCGAGCGATCCGAACCTGATCAACCGCGACCTCGTGATCGAGGACAACACGGTCGTCACCATCAGCCAGGACTATAAGGACAACGCCGCAATCCTGACGACCTACGTGGACGGCGCCACGATCCGGCACAACGACATCTCGGACGCGCCGTACGACGCGATCGCAGTCGGCTGGGGCTGGGGCTACAACGACGCGGGCGGTAACCCGAACTATGACCAGAACCAGAAGGGCTACGTCCACAACCCCAAGTTCACCACCCCGACCACGCTCAGGAACACGCTGGTCGAGGGCAATCGCATCCACGGCGTGAAGCTGTGGTACGAGGATGGCGGCGCGATCTACAACCTCTCGGCCAACCCCAATTCGGTGATCCGCAACAACCACATCTTCGACATCTCGAACCGGATCGGCATCTATCTCGACGAGGGCAGCAAGCACTTCACCGTGACCGGCAACGTCGTCGAGACCGGCGGCAAGTGGCTCAACATCAACACCGCCGGGAAGATGTACGCGCGCAAGATTTCGACCGATAATCGGGCTGCAGGCAACTGGCACAATTCGATGTCGACCGGGGGGCGCTGGCTGCCCGAGATCGGCAATGACGCGCGCGGCAATTTCCTCGTCCCCGACCGCGACTGGCCGGCCGAGGCGCGCAAGGTGATCGAGGCAGCGGGGCCGCGCGACTAGGCGGAGCGGCGCGAGGGCGAGGGCTGCGAATAAGCGAAGCGGAGGGGTGAAGATGGCCGGGACAAGGATCGATCGGCGCCGCCTGCTGCAGGGCGCGGGAGTCGCGGGGGCCGCGCTCTCTGCACATGCTTCCGCCGCCGCGCTCGCGCCGGGCGCGCTCGAGGTTGCCGGGCTCAAGGCGCAGGGCCTGACCGACCCGATCGGCCTCGACGATCGCGCGCCGCGCCTGTCCTGGCGGATCGAGAGCCGCGACCGTGGGGTGCGCCAAACCCACTACCGGATCGAGGCGGCGAGCAGCGCCGAGCTGCTGCGCGCGGGCAAGCCCGACCTGTGGGACAGCGGCGAGGTGGCGAGCGCCGCATCGCTCGACATCCCCTATGCCGGCAAGCCGCTCGGCTCGCGCGCGATCGTGTACTGGCGCGTCACCGTGCGCGACACGCGCGGTCGCACTTCCACCAGTCCCATGGCGCGCTGGGAGATGGCGCTGCTCGATGTCGGCGACTGGCAAGCGAAGTGGATCGCGGCCGAGACCGCTATGGCCAAGGGCGACCGCGAGGCCGGGTTGCTATGGGTGCGCGGCGATCGCTCGAAGGACAAGACCCCGCGCTACTTCCGCCTGGCCTTCGACCTGCCCAAGACCGGTCCGGTCACGCTCATCTCGGTCTGCAACTTCCCCGCGACCGTCTGGGTCGACGGCGAGCAGGTGAATCGCGGACCCAATCGCGACACTCGCTCGGGCAGCGAGCCGCCCGCAGTCACCACGCACCAGCTTTCTGCCGGCCGCCATGTCGTGGCGGTCGCGGTCAAGGACCCGCGCGGCTTCAACGAACGCAAACTCCACGAATGCGCCACTGCGCTGATGCTCCGCGCCGAGGGACCGGACGGCACCTTCCGGCTGACCACCAAGGGCACGCGCACGACGCTGCACGCACCCGAGGGCTGGCAGGCGGTCGCGTTCGACGACAGCGGCTGGCCGGTCGCCGAACCGAGCAAATACCAGCTCCAGGCCTTTCCCGGCTGCGGCGCCTTCCTGCTGCGCCGCGGGTTCGCGGTGGCGAAGCCGATCGCCCGCGCGCGGCTCTACGCCACGGCGCTCGGCGCGTTCGAGGCGGAGATCAACGGCAAGCGCGTCGGCGATGCGCTGATGACGCCGGAGAGCACCGACTATCGCGATACCGTGCTCTACCGCGCCTATGACGTGACCTCGCTGCTTCGTCCCGGCGCCAATGCGATCGGGGCGATGCTGACCGACGGCTGGTACGGCAGCTTCCACGGCCTCGCCGGGCGCTTCGCCTTCGGCCCGCCGCCGCTGCGCCTGCTCGCCCAGCTCGAACTGATCTATGCCGACGGCTCGACCGAGATCATCGCGACCGACGGGAGTTGGCGCCTGTCCGAAGGCGCGCCAGTGGTGAAGAGCGAGATCTATTATGGCGAGGATTACGACGCCCGCCGCGCGCAGCCGGGCTGGTCGTCCGCCGGCTTCGACGAGTCCGCTTGGCGCCCGGTCGAGATCGGCGCCGGGCCCCCGTGCGAGGTCAAAGCCAATGCCGGCCCGCCGCTGCGCCGCGTCCGCACCGTACCGCTCAAGAACGTCAAGCAGGTCGGGCCCGACACGTACACGCTCGACTTCGGGCAGAATTTCGCGGGCTGGGTGCGGATCAAGGCCAAGGGCGAGGCCGGGCGCAAGCTCACGCTGCGCTTTGCCGAGATCCTCAACCCCGACGGCAGCGTCAGCCGCAAGAACCTGCGCACCGCCGAGGCTTCGTGCAGCTACATCTTCCGCGGCGAGTCCGGGGTCGAAACCTATGAGCCGCACTTCACCTATTTCGGCTTCCGCTATGTCGAGCTGACCGGCCTAGGCCGTGCGCCGACGGTGGAGGAGTTCGAGGGCGTCGTGGTGTCGAGCGATCTCGGCGAGACCAGCATGCTGCGCGTCGAGAACCCGATCATCACCGGCATGTGGCGCAACACGTTGTGGAGCCAACGCTCCAACTTCTTCGGCATCCCGACCGATTGCCCGCAGCGCGACGAGCGGCTCGGCTGGACCGGCGACGCGATGGTGTTCTGGGACGCCGCCGCGTTCAACATGGACGTCGCCGCCTTCACGCGCCGCTACCTGCGCGACATGCGCGACGCGCAGGGGCCGCAGGGCGAGTATCCCGACTATGCCCCATCGGGCTGGCGCGACTATTCGAACGGCACCTCGCCCGGCTGGGCCGATGCCGGGGTGATCCTGCCCTGGACGGTGTGGCAGCGCTATGGCGACACCGCGATCATCGGCGAGCACTGGCAGTCGATGACGCGCTATCTCGACTATCTGCGCACCAACAATCCCGACCTGATCTGGCGCAACAAGCGCGGCTACGACTATGGCGACTGGGTCGCGTTCGACGCCAAGGAAGCGGGCGACGAGACCACGCCCAAGGCGCTGATCGCCACCGCGATGTGGCAGCGCTCGGCCGCCAAGCTCGCCGAGATGGCGGCAGCCACCGGACGGACCGCGGAAGCGAAGACCTACGCGACGCTCGCCGCCGACATCGCCCGCGCGTTCCAGCGCGATTTCGTCGGGCCGGACGGCAGCGTCGGCAACGGATCGCATTGCAGCTATATCCTCGCGCTGCATTTCGGGCTAGTGCCGGAGCGACTGCGCGCGGCCGCCGCGGCGAAGCTCGTCGCCGATATCCGCCGCCGCGGCACGCTGATCTCGACCGGCTTTCTCGGCACGCCGTACAGCCTCGACGCGCTCGCCGACGCCGGACAGGAAGCGTTGGTCTACGACCTGCTGCTGCGCACCGCGCTGCCCTCCTGGGGCCATATGATCGCCGCCGGCGCGACGACGATCTGGGAGCGGTGGAACGCCGACACCAGCAATGCCGAGATGAACTCGTACAACCATTATGCGCTGGGCGCGGTGAACGGGTTCGTGTTCCGCCGCATCGCCGGGATCGATCCGCTCGCGCCGGGCTTCGCGCGCTGGCGCTTCGATCCGGTGCTAGATCCGCGCGTGCCGAAGGGCGGCGCGCGTTACGACAGCCCGATGGGGCGGATCGAGACGGCGTGGGAGCTGCAAGCCGGCGGCGGCTTCATCGCGCGCATCCATGTTCCGGCCAACACGGTCGCCGAGCTCCACCTGCCGGCCGGATCGGAAGCGCGTGTTCGCGAAGGCGGACAACCACTGACGCGGGCCACGAGCGTCACCGTGAAAGGCATGCGAGGCAGCCGGCTCCTGGTTGAGGCAGGCTCGGGCGATTACGCCTTCTCAATGACCTAGCGCGGCGGGCCGAGAGGGGGTTTGCCGAGGGTTCAGGGCCGGGTCGCGTAGGTCCACGTCACCGCGTCGCTGAGCGTCTCGCCTTTCGCCGTCCGGGCACGCGCCTCGACGCGGTTCTCGCCCTTGGCGAGCTCGATCGTCCAGGTCGCCATCCGGTCGGCCACCGGCACGCGCTGCCATGCGTCCCCGTTGAGGCGGAATTCGACCGCTGCCTGATTCGAGAATGCCATCACCTTCACCCGTTGGGTGCGCTTGCTCACGTCCCGGCGGCTGGTGAGGTGCAGCATCGGCTTGTCGGACCAGTTGGCCTGGTACCAGAAATAGGCATCCTTTGGCTTGCGGTCCTCGGTTACCAGTCCCTTGTCGTTGATCGCCGGGCGGTCGCCTTCGTTGCGCTTGAACGAGGGGAAATCGATCCCGACCCAGGCGAAGGTCGACCACAGGAAGGGCCGCTTCTTCATCGCCAGCCAGTGCTTGATGTGGAAGTCGGTCTGGTACTGCTCGGGGTGCCAGTAGCCGTTGGGTTCGGGCCGCTTCACCACCGGATCCTCCTGGTGGAGGATCGAGGCGCCGGCACCATATTCGCTCACCCCGATCGGGCGCCCCGGGAGCCTGGCGTGCAGTTCGTCCGCCCATGGGCCAAAGTCCTCCGACTTGGTCAGGTACCAGCCGAAATAGCGGTTGTACGACACCGTATCGCTGTGCAGCGCGATCGGATCCTTGTCGTCGATGCAGCAATGCGCATAGGTGGTCGGCCGCAGCGGATCGAGCGTCTTGGCGGTGCGGTTGAGGTCGGCAAGGATGCGGTTCGACGCCGCGTCGGACTTGCGGATCTCGTTGCCGAGACCCCACAGCGCGACCGACGGGTTATTGTAGTGCTGCGCGATCAGCTCTCGCATCTGCTGGACGACATTCCCGCGAAATTCATCCGACTGATCGTGATCGTCCACCAGCGGCACCTCGGTCAGGATCAGGATGCCGAGTTCGTCGGCGCGGTCATAGATACGCTGCGGATGCTGCATATGCGCGAGGCGGATGCCGGTGACGCCCATGTCGGCGAAAAGCTGCAGATCCTCGTCGATTTCGGCCTGAGTCACGATCGGCCCGCGCCCGAAGCGCGAGGGATGCTGCAGGTTGACGCCGTAGAGGCGGTAGGGCTTGCCGTTGAGCAGGAAGGCGCCGTCGGGCTTGACCGCGACGGTGCGCACACCGAGCGGGACCGACTGGCTGTCGATCACCTGCCCATTCGTCACCACCTCGCTCTTGACGCGGTAGAGATAGGGCGACTTGCGGCCTTCCCACAGCTTCGGCGCCTTGAGCGTGAGGCGCTGCTCGGCGGTTCCGCGCTCGCCGGGACCAAGGGTGAGCGGGCTGCGCTGCGTCGCCACCGCCTTGCCCTGCGCGTCGAGGATGCGCGTGACGACCTGGAAGCTCGCCGGCGCGGCGCGGTCGTTGACCACCGCCACGGTCGCGCCGATCGTCGCGCTGTTCTTGCCCAGCGCCTCGGTCCGCGCCCTGATCCCCGGCCCGGCATGGTCGAGCCGGTCGAGATGCAGATCGGGCGTCGCGATCAGCTTCACCTCTCGGTAGAGACCGCCGAACACGTTGAAGTCGCCGTTGAGCGGCGAGATGTGCGGGTTCCTGGCATTGTCGACGCGCACCGCGAGCAGATTCTCGCCCGCGCGCAGCTTGCCGGTCACGTCGAAGCGGAACGCGGCATAGCCGCCGGCATGGGCGCCGAGCTTCTCGCCGTTAAGCCACACATCGGCCTTCAAGGTCGCGCCGCCGAAATGGAGCAGGTAGCGCGTGCCGGGCAGCGGCTTGTGGTCGAGCTTGAGCCGGTACCAGGCCGGGCCGCGATAATAGGCGCCCTCGGGCTCGCCGCGCGCCTTGGTGCCGCCGATCCCGGAATCCTCGGCATTATAAGTGTGCGGCACCGCGACGCGCGACCAGTTCGCATCGTCGAAGCCGGGGCGCTCGGCGCCGGGCACGTCCTCCTTGACGAAGCGCCAGCCCTCGGTGAGTGGCAGTTCCTGCGCCAGCGCTGCGGGCGCGACGACCAGCGCAGCGAGCCATAGCAGGCCCTTCTTCCACAACCCCATCATGCCCCTGCTCCCGTGGCGAACGTCTGAATCGATTCGATAACGATGTTAGCGCTACCCGAGGTCGCACGCACGCCGGTTTCGCGTGGCTTGGGCGAGATCAGCCCGTCGATCACCGCGCCGTTCACATTCTCCAGCACTACCGCCGGCCGCACATCTGGAGTCGCGACATCGAAGCTGCAATCGGTGACGGCGAGATTGCGCACGTGCCGCGCGTAGAGGCCATGCGCGGGCAGCGTGCCCATGAAGCTCGGCTCGAGGCTGGAGTTGCGCCGCTCGGGCACCTGGCGGTTCGCATCCTCCACCGTTCCGCCTCCCGCCGCGGTGACATGGACGCCGCGGAAGCTGACATCCTCGATGATCCCGTCCTCGATCCCGACCACGCCGCACGGATATTCCATTCGCGCGCCCGAGACCTGGATGTCGGTGAAGCGCACCCGCCGCACCTTGGCGACGCCCGCCCCTTTCGGTGCGCGATTGCGTGCGGAGAGGCGCAGGAAGATCGGGTGGTTGACCGGATTGACGAGGTTGATGTCGCGGAAGGTCACGTCCTCCAGCACGCCGCCGTCGATCGCGCCGAGTTGAAGCCCGCGGCTGTTCTCGCACACGCAGTCGGCGACGAGGATGTTGCGGAAGCCCGCGATGGAGTCGGTGCCGAGCTTGATCCGCCCGAGCACACCCACTTTATCTGGGGCGAGATAGGGCGATTTCTGGTACGTGCCGTCGAGCACCGTGCCGAGCAGATAGCCGCTGGTCTTGCAGCCGATGATCTGCACGTCCTCGCAGAAGCGCGGCTCCTGCAGCGCGTAGCTGCTCTTGAGCACGATCGCATCGTCCTTGGGCGCGTTGACCAGGCAGTTGGTGACGCGCGCATCGCGGCAGCAGTCGAGGTCGATGCCGTCGCGGTCGGTGTCCACCGTCAGCCCGTCGATCCGGACATTGGTGCAGCCGAGCACGTAGCAGGCGAAATGCCCGCCCTGCAGGATCGAGAAGTCCTTGAGCAGCACGTTGCGGCAGCGCGTCAAGCCGATCGCCTTGTTGCCGCGACCTTCGTATTTCATCTCTTCCGGGTTGGCGCGGCGGGCGGCGTCGGGGCTGAGCCCTCGTTCCTTGGGCGACTTCCACCCGGGGATACCGTGCCAGCCCTGTGGAGGCCCCTCGCGGTCGAGGCCGAGGCCGTGGATCAGGCCGTGGCCGATGATCGCGATGTCGCTGACCCCGTCGCCATAGATCAGGCTGTTGTGGAAATGCGCGAGGCCGTAATCGACGAACTGCTCCTCATATACGCCCTCGGGCAGATCGTACTGGCCCTTGTGCTTGTCCGGACTCGCCGCCTCGATCACCGACCCCGGCATCAGCACCAGCGTGATGTGACTCTTCAAGCGGATCGAGAAGCAGAGATAGCGGCCCGGCGGCACCACGATCGTGCCGCCGCCCCTGGCACTCGCGGCCTCGATCGCGCGGTTGAAGGCGGGCGAATCGATCGCCTTGCCGTCGCCCTTGGCGCCATAGTCGCGGACATCGTGGAAGCCACTGAGCGATCCGGTGGCGCGCACCGGCACCGCGCTCGCGGCCAGCGCCGCTCCTGCCCCCAGCAATGCCGTCCTGCGGCTGAATTCCGCCCGTGCCTCGAGCAATGACCCTCTCCCGTCGCTGTTTATCGTATGATGAATTAGCGGGTCGGCGGCTGCAAGCTGTAAGTCAGGTTTTGCCGATCACCTCGCGTCCGGGGTCGAGCCGGAGGGTGAGATCGGCGCGTCCCGGCATCTCGTCGAGGATCGCGCGGGTGATGCGCTCATAGTGCTGAATGAAGCGCGCGACCTGCGCGTCCGTCATCGCCAGTGCCGGATCGCGCCCCACGGCCGCGAGCGTTGCGCGCAACTCGGCTTCCTGCTGGGCGCGCCAGTCGCGCACCACCTCGAACCCCGGCGCCGCGAGCAGCACCAGCCGGTCGATCCGCGCGAACAACGCCTGATAGGGTCCGGCCAGCGCCGCGTTCACCGCCCGCCGCCAGCGTCCGTCGGCGTCGTGCTCGCGTTCCAGATCGTTGATCGGCTCGACCCGTTCACTCGCATGCTGCGCCGCCGCACCCACGCACCAGCCCTCGAAGATCAGCAGGTCGAGCGGCGCGTCCACCGGCTGCCATTGCGTTTCCGGCAGTGGCTCGTCGCTTGCCTTGTCGAACCGCGGGAGGCGCACCGGGCGCCCCGCCTTCACCTCGTCGAGGATCGCGCAGCCCAGCGCCACATCGTGCGTCAGCGGCACGCCGCGCGTGGCGAGCAACGGATGAACCTCGCGCGCCAGGTCCGCCCGCAGCGCCCTGCTCAGATACAGATCGTCGAGCGAGAGTATCGCGGCGCGAACCCCCAGCCGCTCGACCAAGCCCCGCGCCAGGGTCGACTTGCCGCTGCCCTGCGAGCCGCAGATGCCGAGGATCAGCGGGCGCGGGCTGGCCTCGAGCCAGACACTGGCCGCCTGCGCGACGATCTCAAGCGACGCGGTCAAGCGGCTCCTGCCCGGCGAAGAAGGCGTCGAGATTGTCGGCGACCTTCATCCCCATCGCCTCGCGCGTTTCCAGTGTGGCCGAGCCGAGATGCGGGAGCAGCACCGCATTGGGGAGGTCGACCAGCGCCGTCTCGACCGCGGGCTCGCGTTCGTACACGTCGAGCCCGGCGGCGGCGATCGTGCCCTCGCGGAGCGCCGCGGCCAGCGTCGCCTCGTCGATCAACGTGCCGCGCCCGGTGTTCACCAGCACTGCATCGCGCTTCATCGTGGCGAGCGCGGCCGCGTCGATCATGTGGCGTGTCGCCACACCTCCAGGCGCATGCAGGGAGACCACGTCGGCGATACGCAGCAGGCTGTCGAGTGAGGCGTGATAGGCCTCCTCAGGCACATCCTCGGCGCGACTGCGACTGTGGACGATGATCTGCATCCCGAACGCCTTTGCCCGTTCGGCCACGGCGCGCGCGATGCGGCCATAGCCGACCAGCCCCAGCACCTTGCCGCGCAGCGATCGGCCGAGCAGGTGGGTCGGCCGCCAGCCGGTCCACGCGCCGGCGCGCAGCTCGCGCTCGCCCTCGCCCGCGCGGCGAGTCGCCATCAGGATCAGCATCATCGCGATGTCGGCGGTGGCGTCGGTCAACACGTCGGGCGTGTTGGTCACCACGATCCCCCCCTCATGCGCCGCATCGAGATCGATATGCTCGAACCCCGCGCCGTAGTTGCCGATGATCCGCGCTCGGCGGCCCTCGGCGAGGATCACGTCGCGGCCGATCTTGTCGGTTACGGTCGGGCAGAGCGCGTCATGCTCGCGCATCGCCTGCGCCAGCGCCGCGGCGTCCATCGGCACGTCGGACTCGTTCAGCGTCACCTCGTAGCTGGCAGCCAGCCGCGCCTCGACCGCTTCGGGCCAGCGGCGGGTGAGCAGGATCTTCGGCTTGGTCATGGATCGAGACTAGCGGCGGCGGAAGACGGGCGCACGCTTCTCGGCAAAGGCGGTGCGGCCTTCCCTGGCATCCTCGGTCGCAAAGCAGATCGCCTGCAGGTCGCGCTCATATTCGATCGCCTTGTCCCACGGCATGGTATGCGCCGCGCGCAGGTTGAGCTTGGCGGTCTCCGCCGCGATCGGGGCGCGCGAGGCGATCGTCGCGGCGATTTCCTGCGCCCGAACGAGCAGCGCGTCGGGCGCGACGACCTCGCTCACCAGGCCCCAGGCCAGCGCCTTCTCGGCATCGATCATGTCGCCGGTGAGCAGCATCAGCGCGGCGTTGGACGCGCCCATCGAGTAAGTGAGCCCCGCCGCCATCCCGCCGCCGCCGATCCAGCCGAGCTTGATCTCGGGCGCGGCGAACTTCGCATTGGTCGAAGCAATACGAATGTCCGCCGCCATCGCCGTCTCGAGCCCCCCGCCCAGCGCATAGCCGTTGACCGCGGCGACCACCGGCTTGCGGCAGGCGCGTAGCGCGTCGCAATAATCGTCGCGGTTGCGGAAGTCCCAGGGGGTCGCATAGCCGTCGAGCGTGGTAATGTCGGAGCCCGCGGAGAAGGCCTTCTCCCCCGCGCCGGTGATAACGACGCAGCGCACGGCGTCGCTGCTGTTGCACTCGGCAACCGCGGCGATCAGTGCGGCGGCCATCTCGGGCGTCAGCGCATTGAGCTTGGCCGGGCGGTTGAGGGTGATGGTGGCGACATGGTCGGCCACGGTGAACAGCAGATCGTCGGTCATGTCTCGGCTCCGGCCGGGTGATGCATGCGGTACAAGATTTCGAGATCGTCTAGCACGGGATCGGCGGCGGCGCCGTCGAGGAGCGCGGCACGCAATCGCGTGGATGCCGCGGTCTGGAAGGCGATCGCCCCGTCATGGCGCGGACGCAGAAGCGCCGCTTCGACCGTGGCGAGGGTCGCGGCGAAGAACCCGCCGGTGGCGATATTGACCGCATCGTCCTGCCACGCCGGGCGGAGCGCGGGCTGGCCGTCCTGCTGCGGGATGAAGCCGCACTGGACCGGCTCCGACATCAGCCAGCGCAGATGACCGAGCAGCGCGGGTGTAACCTGACACCGCTTCGACACGCCGATCCCGGTACCGCCGAGCGTCGATCCGATCCGCCCGCCCGGCCCTGCCGGTGCATTGGCAAAGCCCACACCGCGGGTCGCATAATTCACATAGCCATAGATCAGCGGGCAGAGGTCGATCCCCTCACCACGCTCGATCGCGCCGAGCATCGCGATCGGGTTGAGCGCCTGCGCACGCCGCGTCAACTCGCCGGTCAGCGCGGCCATCAGGGCATAAGCTTCGCGGGCAATGGCGCGGTCCATGAAGGCGTCGCGCGGCGCGACGGCTTCGAAGCCCAATGCGCCGCAGATCGACTGGAAGCTGAGGATCGCATGCGGCCCGGCGAGCGACAGGGCGACGGCGTGGTCCTCGGCAAAGGCAGGAAGCTGCGCCCATTCGAGCGGGGGCAAGGCGATCGCTTCGCGGCGATAAGCCATCACCTGCGTCGCCGCATCGAGGGGAAGCGCCCAGTGCCTGCCGGCATAATGATAACTGGCGAGCGACGGGCCCGCGACCGCATTGCGCCAGCCTGCGATCTCATCCGCGCCGAACAGATCCTCGATCGGCACGAGGCAGTCCGCCGCGACCGCCTCGCCGACATGCGGATGATCGAGCACGACCAGATCGTAGCGCGCGCAAAGGTCGCCGATCGGGTGCGATTCGAACCCTTCGAGCGGGTGCTTGTCCCAAGTGAGCGACAGTCCCCCGGCCTGCGCCGCCGCGGCTGCCAGCGCATTGTGGCCGCGCGGATGATCCCAGGTCAGGCCGCGATATTCGGGCCCGCTCATGCGTGCTGGCGCACCACGCCCGATTCGATCAGCGCCTCGATCGCGGCATCGTCCAGCCCTGCCTCGCGCAGCAGCTCGCGGCTATGCTCGCCGACCAAGGGCGCGCCGCGCTCCACCACCGAGGGCGTCTTGGAGAAGCGGATCGGGAAGCCCGGCGCCTTCACCCGGCCCTCGGTCGGGTGGTCATATTCGACGAAGGTGCCGTTGTGCCTGATCTGCGCGTCCTCGACCAGGTCGGCATAGCCATAGACCGGCCCCGCCCAGATATCGCGTGCGCGCATCTCCTCGAGCCATTCGGCGCTGGTGCGCGCGGGGAGGTGTTCCTTCACCTTGGCGAAGATCTGGTCGCGCAGCGCCCAACTGTCGCGCTCGTCGTCGAGCCCGTCGAAGAAGGAATCGCCGAACAGCTCGCCGAGCTTCCTGAGTGAGGCCATCGCGACGGTGACGTACCCGTCCTTGGTCGCGAACACGCCATAGGGCGCGCGGATATAGCTGTGCGCATGCGGTTCGGCGGAACGCGCCTGCGGCTTGTTGCCGACGGTGAACACCGACAGCTCCTGCATCTGGATCGTGGTGATCGCGTCGAGCATGTTGACCTGCACCAGCTGGCCCTCGCCGGTGCGCTCGCGGTGAAACAGCGCGGCGAGCGCGCCCTCGAACGCCGAATAGGCGGTGACCGCATCGACCAGATATTGCCCCGCGGCCGACGGCGGCGCGCCCTCCGCCCCGGTCGACATCATCGCGCCCGACATGCCCTGGAGCAGCAGGTCCTGCCCGGGGAAATTGCGGTACGGCCCGTCCTCGCCATAGCCCGACATCGAGACATAGATCAGGCGCGGGTTGATCGCGCTGAGCGTGGCATAGTCCACCCCCAGCCGTTCCGCGACGCCAGGGCGGTAGTTCTGCAGGAACACGTCGGCGTCCTTGACCAGCTCGAGCAGCAGCGCCTTGCCCTCGGGCGCCTTGAGATCGACCGCGAGGCTGCGCTTGTTGCGGTTGAGCGACAGGAACGAGACGTTGATCTTGTTGCCGTTGGCGCCGCCCGCGCTGGCGTGACGCTGCCACTCGCCGCTGGTCGGCTCGACCTTCACCACGTCGGCGCCCATGTCGCCCATGCGCTGCGCCGCAAAGGGTCCTGCCATCGCGATCGAGCAGTCGAGCACGCGGATGCCGCTCAGGATATTGGTCACGTCTTCGTCCTCAATTCATGGTCCAGCCGCCATTCACGTGCAGCGTCTGGCCGGTGACGAAACCGGACTCGTCGCTCGCGAAGAAGGCGATGGCGTTGGCGATGTCTTGCGCGGTGCCGCGGCGCTTGATCGACTGGGCGTCGAGCACCATGCGGTTATAGCCGTCGGGATCGGGGTGGATCTTCTCGGCGTCGGTTGGGAAGGCGCCCGGGGCGATCGCGTTGACGGTGACGCCATATTGCCCGAACTCGCGCGCCCAGGCGCGGGTCAGCCCGACGAGCGCCATCTTCGACGCGACATAGGGCGAGAGGTTCGCCCAGCCGCCCGAGAGCGTGATGCTGGAGATGTTGATGATCCGGCCGAAGCCGCGCTCGCGCATTCCCGGCAGCGCCGCCTGCACCGCGACGATCCCGGCATCGACATTGACGCGCTGGACCGCCTGATGCTCCTCGATCGAATAGTCCTCGAACGGCTTCGACGGATAGATCGCGGCGTTGTTGATCACCACATCGAACCCGCCGATATGCCGCGCCAACTGGTCGAGCGTGTCGCGGAATCCGGCAAGGTCGGAAAGGTCGGCGGTCGAGACCACCAGCGTGCCCGGCCCCTTGCCTTCGGCGGCCGCCTTGAGGCTCTCGACCTTGGCGAGATCGTTGTCGATCGCCACCACGGTCGCGCCCCGATCGAGCATCAACAGGGTGGTTTCGAGGCCCAAACCACCCGCAGCGCCGGTGTAAAGGACGGTGCGGCCCTTCACCTGGCGCCCCCGATCGGCGGGAAATTGCCCGAGGGCTCGGGATATTCGTCCGCCGGCTGAAGTGCGACGCCCTCGATCCGCTTGACCGCGTCGGCGACGGTACCGGCATCGGGAAGGATGCGGAAGACGCTGTCGTAGCCCCGCGCCTCGCCATGCTCGAGCCAGATCAGCTCGCCGCGCTCGCGCGCGAAATCCTTGCCCAGGACGTGGTTGGTCGAGGGCTCGATCCCGACGGCATAATGGCCGGCATGGAGGTTCTGCCACTCGTACATCGCGGGGAACTGGTCCTTGCGCGTCTCGACCTCGAAGCCGAAGCCGAGCGCTTCATTGACCACCGCGACATTGACCTTGCCCGCAGCATCGGCGGCCATGTCGTGCTGCCACACCTGCTCGTGGAAATTGACGATCGGCGCGGGGAAGGTGCGGTAGCCGGTATCCTGCTCGCGATACTTGTCCTGGTGCGCCGCCCAGATCACGTCCTTGATCGGCGCGACGTAGCGCGAGCCTTCCGCCACCACCGGATGGCTGACGTTGATATGGTAGCAGTACATGTGCGGCGTGCGGTAGAAGCCGTGATTGACCACCCGGTCGATCAGCCGGATCTCATCGCCGCCGACATCCGCCTCGATCCGGCGAACGAGGTGCAGGTCCTCGCCGAACACGGTCGATTGCTGGACGATCCCTTCCGCCCACAGCACGCAGTCGTCGCCGTTCCAACTCTCGCCATAGCCGGTCAGCCGCGCGGGGATGGTGCCGATGCGGCCGTGCAGCGACGAAGAAACCTTCTCGCGCGGTCCGTAGAAATAATGCCCCGCCGGATCGTCGTGCATGAAGAGGACGTGATCGAGCCCGCAGGTGATCAGCAGCCCCGACATCGAGCGGAACCAGCCGAGCCCGCCCTCGCCTTCGTAATCGTGCAGCCCGGGATGGCGGAAGCCCGAGGGCGAGTGCCAACCTACCGCGCGGCCGTTATGCTCGCATTCGGCGATGTCCATCGCGCGATCGACGAGGACGGTGAAGCGCAGGCCACTGCCGGTGCGGAACTCCAGTTGCCGCACCCCGCGCTCGACCCCGTCGCCCAGCGTCGACAGCCGCACGCCGGCGAATTGCGAGAGCGAACCCGATCGCGCCGCCAGGCCGCGCCGGTTAATGGTCTCGCCATAGAGCCTCGGCACCATCCCGCTCCATATCATGTTGTAAGACGTATGATGTTTAGGGCAGGATAGCGTCGCGCGTCAATCGACGTTGCGGGAGAAACTGCCCATGCCGCTTATCCGCCGCTGCTTCGCCGTCGACCTGCACGACGATCCCGAGCTGATCGCCGCCTATCGCCGCTGGCACGCGCCGGGCGGGCCACCCGCTGCGATCAACGCAGCGATCCGCGCCGATGGGGTCGAATCGCTTGAGATCTGGCTGGTCGGTGATCGCATGTTCATGATCATGGACTTGGATTCCGACCGCGCCCCCAGCCCGGAGCTCAAGCTTGCCCGCGACGCCGCCAATCCCGACGTCGTCGCCTGGGAGAAGCTCATGGGGAGCTTCCAGAAATCGCTTCCCTTCGCGCCGGACCGCAAATGGGTCGAGATGGAGCAGATCTATTCGCTGAGCGATCAACCCTAACTGGTCGAATAACCGGCGCAGGTTCTAGCGATTCCAATTCCTCCCCCGGAGGGGGGAGGAATACCGGGTGCCGGCTTAACCCCGCGGCTGCGCGCGCCGCTTCGCCCACGACCCGGCGATATGATCGTGCATCGCCTTCGACGCGCGGTCCGGGTCGCGCGCGGCGATCGCCTCATAGACCTTGCGGTGCGCGGCGTGGGTCTCGCGGACATGCTCGACGCTGAGCTTGCCCGAATAGCCATGGGTGCGAAGCGCTTCCGACTGGATGCCGTCGATGATCGCCTTGCTCAAGCGATCGCCCGACATGCGCATGATGATGTCGTGGAACCGCAAATCCTCATGGACATAGGCCGAGGGCATCGTCACCAGCCCCTCGAGCTTCTCGATCTGGTCGCCGAGCTCGGCGATCGACTCGTCCGTCGCGTTCGCCGCCGCCTTCGCCGCCATCGCCGATTCGAGCAACGTGCGCACCTCGGACAGATTGTCGAGGTAGCGCAGCCCGTCCTCGCCCTGGAACAGCGCGGAGAGGATCATCGGGTCGAGCATGTTCCAGGCGCGGCTGTCGCGCACGATCGTGCCGCGGCCCTGCTGCGAAACGACCAGCCCCTTCTCGGTCAGCGCGGTCGTCGCCTCGCGCACCACGGTGCGGCTGACATCGTACATGTCGCACAGCATGTTCTCGGGCGGCAGCGCGGTGCCGACCGGATAGGTGCCCATGACGATCGCGTTGACCAAGTCCTCGACCACCGCCGTCGACAGGCGCGGACGGCGGCGGACCCGCTGATGCGCGGCCGTGGTTTCGTTCATTCGTTTCTCTCGCTCAGGCCGTTCAAGCGACCAAGGGTGGAACCGCAAGCCCCGCAGCGTCAAGCTTTAGCAATTCACAGGGTTGCAGATTTGGAAAGATAATACATACTATGTTTCGACGCCGGGCAAGCAGCTGCCCGGGCAAAGGGGCGCCGCCAAGCATGAAGATTACCGGATACCGCAGCCTGACGACCACCCATGACTGGGGCCGGCCGGTGGGCGACGTCAACGGTGTCGTCGCGAGCGGCGTGACCGAGGTGCCGATCCTGCTGCTCGAGACCGATGGCGGGCTGACTGGTATCGGGCTTGGCCAGCACCGCGATATTGAACGCGTCTTCCCGGCCGTGGAGGGGCAGGATCCGCGCGCCGTTACCGCGCTCTACGATTCGATGCTCGCGCACGTCTTCAAGAGCGGCCATGCCGGCGCGACCTATGGCGCGATCGCCGCGGTCGACATGGCGCTGTGGGACCTCAAGGCCAAGATGGCCGACGAGCCGCTGTGGCGCACGCTCGGCGCGCTCGACCGCTTCGTGCCCGGCTATGCCTCTGGCCTGTGCTACGGCCTCGATGACGACGCCTTCGCCGCGCTCTATCGCGGCTGGACCGAGCGCGGCTACAGCTCGGCCAAGATCAAGGGCGGGCGCGATATCGGGCGCGACATCGCACGTCTTCTCGCGGCGCGCGACATCCTATCGGCCAACACCTCGCACCCCGCGCTGATGCTCGACGTCAACGAAGCGTGGAACGTCAAGCAGGCGGTGCGCCATCTCGCGCAGATCGAGGCGCAGCTCGACCTCACCTGGATCGAGGAGCCGGTGCGCCGCTGGGACGCCGAGGGCCATGCCCGCGTCTCGCGCGCCTGCCGCGCGGCGGTGGCGACGGGCGAGAACCTGACCGGACTCGACCAGTTCGCGCCGCTGTTCGACGCGAAGGGCGTCGACGTGGTGCAGACCGGCAGCGTGTGGGGCATCACCCATTTCCTGCGCGTCGCGGTCGCCGCGCACGCGCGCAACCTCCCGGTCTCGCCGGTCGGTTACAATGCCAACCCGGTCGCGCATGCCGCGGCCGGCCTGCCCAACATGATCGGGGTCGAGGTACAGGACTGGAAGATGCCCGCCGGGCTCACGGTCGACCAGACGATCGCCGATGGCGGCATCCGGCTCGGCGACACGCCGGGGCTCGGCATCACGATCGACGAGGCGGCGCTGATCAATCGCGCCGCGCCCGGCTGGAACAGCGCCGGCGGCCCGCACCGCCGCCCGCGCCAGGCGGGCCTCAGGCTGGTACCGGACGGACCGCAGGCTGCAGAATAACCACAAGAAACGACATTACCGGAGAGACCATGGCCAGCGCTGCCGACATCAACCCGTCTTATGTGCTCGGGCCCCAGCGGACGAAGCTGCAGCTGTCGCTGATGGTCAATTTCTTCCTGCTGATGGCGCTCTACAGCGGCGTGCTCGGCGTGCTGCTGCCCAATCAGGTCGCCGAGCTCGACGAGGGGTCGAAAGCCAATAACCTCGCGCTGATCTTCTTCATCACCTCGATCTTCTCGACGCTCACCACCCCGATCGCGGGCGCGCTGTCGGACCGCACGCGCAGCCGCTGGGGCCGCCGCTCGCCATGGATCGCGATCGCCTCACTGATCGGCTCGGCGGCGCTGTTCGGCGTGTCATGGATGACCGGCTTCTGGTCGCTGATGGTGCTGTGGGTGATGGCGGCGGTCGCCTACAATTCGATGCAGCCGGCGATGACCACGCTGATCGCCGACCGTTTCGCGCCGGAGACGCGCGGCGCCATCTCGGGCATCGTCGGCGCGGGGATGACCGCGGGTCTGACCGCCGGCACCGTCGTCGCGGGCTATCTCGCGGGCGAGCGGGTGCTTGCCTACGGCCTGTTCGCCGGTGCCATCGCCGCCTCGTGCCTCGCCTTCGTCGCGATCAACCGCGAGCCGCCGAGCGACCATCTGCCCCACCGTCCCGTGCACTGGCGGGAGTTTCTCAAGGGCTTCTGGATTTCGCCGCGCGAGCATCCGGACTTCGCCTGGGCCTTCGCCAGCCGCTTCTTCATCTATATGGGCTATCAGGCGGTCGCGACCTACCTGCTCTATATCCTGCGCGACTATATCGGGCTCGGCAACGACGCCTCGAACATCGCCATCGCCAACATGGCGATCGTCACGCTGGTCTGCCTCGTCGCCTCCTCGCTCATCTCGGGCTGGCTCTCGGACAAATACCAGGCGCGCAAGCCGTTCGTGATCCTTGGCAGCCTGATCATGGGCTGCGCGATGGTCGCGCCACTCGCGGTACCGACAATGCAGGGCATGTGGGCCTATGCCGCAATCATCGGGGTCGGCTACGGCATGTTCATGTCGATCGACATGGCGCTGATGACTCAGGTGCTGCCCAAGAGCGCGCTGGGCGACGAGGGCAAGGACCTCGGCATCCTCACCACCGCGGTCAACATCCCCCAGATCATCAGCCCGGTGATGGCCGCTATCCTGCTCGGCCTGTTCGCCAACGACTATCGCACGATCTTCTGGGCGGCGGTGATCTTCGTGTTCGGCTCGGCGCTCTGCGTGCTGCCGATTCGCAGCGTACGCTAACATCCATATTTATAATACGTATGATGATAATTTGACATACGTCATGGCGTGCGTCATCCTGCCGTCAAACAAATTCTCAGGGAGAGAGAGATGACGATTCGCCGTGCCATGCTGCTGTCCGCCGCCGCGGGAAGTGCATTCACGCTCGCCCAGCCAGCGCTCGCGCAGGAGACGGCGGCCCCAGCAGCCGAGGAAACCGCGCCCGCCGAGGAGGAGGAGATCCTCGTTACCGGCATCCGCGCCTCGGAGCGCGCCGCGATCGACATCAAGCGCAACGCGGTCGCCGTGGTCGACTCGATCGTCGCCGAGGACCTGGGCAAGCTGCCCGACCAGAATGTCGCGGAATCGCTCCAGCGCGTCGCCGGTGTGACGATCGAGCGCAACCGCGGCGAGGGCCGCTACGTCACCGTCCGCGGCTTCGGCCCCAAGTTCAACGCGGTCACCGTCAACGGCCGCACGCTCGCGACCGACAATAACGGCCGCGAATTCTCGTTCGACGTGATCCCCTCGGAAGTCATCTCGGGCGCCGACGTCTACAAGTCGCCCCAGGCGAACTTCAACGGCTCGTCGATCGGCGCGACCGTGGACGTCAAGACATTGCGCCCGCTCGACCAGCGCGAAGGCTTCAAGATCGCGGGCGCCGCGACGGGCATGTGGTCGGAGATCGCCGACAGCTGGAACCCGGAATTCTCGGGCGTCGCGAGCTGGAAGAACGATGCCGGCACCTTCGGCATCGCGCTCGCCGGCGTCTATTCGGAGCAGGAGAACCGGATCGACGAGTTCACCATCGGCGCGGGCCATGTGAAGCGCTCGGCGGGCGACAGCTACTACAACCTCGCCGGCGTCCCGCGCGGCCGCATCGGCGCGGGCGTGCAGAATTTCAGCGGTGTCTCGATGCCGTCGAACCTCTCGCCCTTCTTCTTCGAGCGCAACCTCAAGCGCTGGGCGGTCAACGGCTCGGTCCAGATGCGCCCGAGCGACAAGCTCACCGTGACGATCGACACGCTCTATTCCAAGGCGCGATTCATCGAGCAACAGACCGGCCTCGCCTATGACTTCGCCGGCGGCATCCTCGCCGAGCAGGTCGTGGAGGGCGGCAGCGTGGTCAACGGCGTGCAGACCGGCGGCGAGGCGGTGTACCAGCGCTATGTCGGCGGCTTCGTCGACCAGATCATCCAGTATGACGACCGCAACGTCACCACCGACCAGTTCGGCATCAATGTCGACTGGCGCCCGACCGACACGCTGCGCGTCCGCCTCGACGGCTCGCTCTCCGACGCGCGCCGCCGCGGCAAGGAGAACAACCTCTTCACGACGATCCGCCGCAAGAATGTCGACCTGTGGTTCGACCGGCGCAGCGGCAGCCCGATCTACGACTATGGCTTCACCAGCCCCAACTATGCCGATGCGGCGACCAACCCGCAGGGCATCACCGCGCACTATTACATCTGGGGCGGCGGCTCGAACATCGACGACGAGATCGAGGAGTATAAGGCGGACGTCGAGTGGAAGCCGGGCAACGGCAACCTGACGCTCTATGCCGGCGCGCTCGCGCAGAGCCGCATCAAGACGATCACCGCGGACGAAACGCCGTTCGGCGAGCAGTGCACCTATTGCGACTCCAACCGCGCGCTGCCGCAGTCGTTGTTCTCGCCGACCAACCGTTATTTCTTCTCGGGCGGCGGCGGCAACATCCTGCGCGACTGGCTGATCTACAGCCCGCAGGAGCTGATCCGCACGATCGACGAGTTCGCGACGCAGGACGGCAAGACGTTCAACCCGGCGGTGTTCTCGCCCTCGGGCTCGTCGGTGGTCAACGAGAAGGTCAAGGCCGCCTATGCCATGGCCGCGCTCCAGACCGAGATCGCGGGCATGCCGCTCGCGATCAATGTCGGCCTGCGTTACGAGGATACCGACTACACCTCCTCGGGCGCCTCGCGCACCGTGCTGAGCGCGCGGCCCACCGGCGGCGGCCAGAACATCATCGTCGTCTCGCCGGTGCAGCCGATCAGCTTCCGCGGCAAATATCACGACTGGCTGCCCTCGGTGAACGCGCGACTCAACCTCACCGACGATTTGATCCTGCGCTTCGCGGCGTCGAAGGTGCTGACTCGCCCGACACTGTCGGACCTGTCACCGCGCCAGTCGATCCAGACCAACCCGGGCAACGAGACGATCCGCCGCGGCAACCCCGACCTGCAGCCGTTCCGCGCCAAGCAGGTCGAGCTTGGCGCCGAATGGTATTTCGCGCCCGGCTCGCTGCTCTCGGCGGCGGCGTTCTACAAGGACATCGAGTCCTTCGTGACGCTGGTCACCACCCCGCAGCTGGTCGACCAGGTCACCTTCCAGGTCACCGTGCCCGACAATGGCGAGGGGGCGACGGTCAAGGGCTTCGAGCTCGGCTATCGCCAGTCGTTCGACAATTGGCTGCCCGCGCCGTTTGACGGCTTCGGCATCCAGGCGGGCTTCAACTATACCGAGTCCAATGCCGAATATCGCAATGCGGTGGCGAACGTGACCTTCGGTCTCGAGGGGCTGTCAAAATATTCGTACAGCCTGGTCGGCTTCTACGAGAAATACGGCGTCCAGGCGCGTGTCGCCTACACCTATCGCGACAACTTCCTGCAGGTGGCCTCGGGCCGCAATGGCGAGCCCGAATATTTCGACGCCTATGGCCAGCTCGACGTGAGCCTGTCCTACGACGTCGGCAAGCACTTCACCGTCTTCGCCGACGCGATCAACCTCAACAACGCCAAGGAGTTCATCTACTCGGTGAGCGAGGATCGCACCAAGGAGTATCGCAAGACCGGCCGCCGCGTTTCCGCCGGCGTCCGCGTCCGCTTCTGACAGTCGCGTGCCACCCCTCCCCCGGCGTCCCGCTTCGTTCGGGCCATCCCAGCGTGAAATGCAGATGGAAATGTGGGACGCTTCGCCGCATACAGGGGAATCGGCCGCGCGCCTCGCTCCACAGGCGGCGGGGCGCCGGCCGCGAGACAGGGGGCGGCAATCGGGTGCAACGGGTGAACCAGCAAGGAACGATCGAGGAGGAACCCCGCTTCGGCCGGTTCGCGCGCAACGTCCGTTCGAGCCACGACCAGGTGGCGCAAATGCTGGGCAACGAGATTCTCTCCGGCGCGATCCCGCCCGGATCGAAGCTCCCGCAAGAGGCCGAGATCCTCGCCCGGTTCGGTATCTCGCGCACCGTGCTGCGCGAAGTGTTCAAGACGCTGACCGCCAAGGGCCTGATCGTCTCCAAGACGCGCGTCGGCACCACCGTGCTCGACAGCTCGCACTGGAATTATTTCGACGCCGACATCCTGGCGTGGAAGTCCAGCCAGGGCTTCGACATGGCGTTCCTGCGTGATCTCGCCGAGATCCGCGTCGCGATTGAATCCGCGGCTGCCCGCGCGGCGGCCGAACGCCGCACCGACGAGGATCTCGCCGAGATGCGCCACCACCTCGCCGGGATGCGCGACGCGACCGACAGCGCACGCGACTTCGCCGAGGCCGACCTCCAGTTCCACAAGGCGATCGGCCGCGCCTCGGACAATGCCCTGATGCGCTCGCTCTCGGCGGTGATCGAGACCGCGCTGATGGCCTCGTTCCGGATGAGCTCGCCGGTCAACGAGGCCGAGGAGCATCTGACCAGCGTGCGCGGCCATGCCCAGATCGTCGACGCGATCGAAGCGCGCGACGGCGAGCGCGCCGCGCGCGCGATGCGCGACATCATCGGCCATGGCGTCTCGCGGATCGAGAAAAGCACTACCCCGCGCAAGCGCGGCAAATAGGCCGAACGCGTCGGGTCCAAACCAGATCGACATTCAAGGTTTGATCTTTCCTTCGTCACCCCGGCCTTGTGCCGGGGGCCACCGGGAGGCGAGGGCGGGAAAAGAGCTTCTAGCGCAGTCGGTGAGGCCAAGTGGACCCCGGCACGAGGCCGGGGTGACGGTTGGGTTTCAAGGCGGTGAAGAACCGGAACCCGGATGGCGATCTGCTCGGCTTCGGCTGGTTGCGCCTCGCCAACATTAGTATTATTATATTTTCAATTCCCGACGAATCCGTAAAAATTCGTAAGGGGGCTGGAGCGATAATGGAGGGATTGGATGACTGACGGCCCAGTGACTGGTGGCCTATCGCGGCGGCGCTTCATGCACTGCGCCGCCTGCGCCACGACCGCTGCGGGAATGAGCGCGTTGCCCGCGAGCGCGCTCGCCGCAGCTTCCGTTTCTGGCCAGGCCTCGGGCGCGCTCAAGGGCAAGGAGGCGATGCACGAGTTCGCCTATGGCAAGGTGAAGCTCACCGGCGGCCGCATCAAGCGCCAGTTCGACCATATCCACGCGCATTTCCTGGCGCTCGACAATGACCGCATCCTCAAGGTCTTCCGCCAGAATGCCGGCCTCCCCGCGCCCGGCCCCGACATGGGCGGCTGGTACGACCGCGACGGCTTCGTCGCCGGGCTGACGCTCGGCCAGTATATCTCCGGCCTCGCCCGCTATGGCGCCGCAACTGGCGACCAGGCCGCGCACGAGAAGGTTCGCCTGCTGGTCAGCGAATGGGGCAAGGCGATGGTCGCGGCGACCAACCCTTATGCCGGCCCGCGCGCGCAGGCGCAGTGGGCAGCCTATGTCATGGACAAGTACGTCGTCGGGCTGGTCGACGCCTATCGCCTGAGCGGAGCGGAGCAGGCCAGGACGCTGCTGCCGATCATCATCGAGAAGTGCCGTCCCTATATCTCGCCGGTCTCGCGCGACCGCGTCGGCAAGACCGAGCCGCCCTATGACGAAACCTACGTCATCTCGGAGAACCTGTTCCACGTCGCCGAGATCACCGGCGACCGCAAGTATCACGACATGGCGGTCCACTACCTCCTCAACAAGGAGTGGTTCGACCCGCTCGCCGCGGGCCAGGACGTGCTGCCGACCAAGCACGCCTATAGCCACACCATCGGCAACGCATCGGGCGCGCAGGCCTATCTGCATCTCGGCGACGAGAAATACCGCACCGCGCTGATCAACGCGTGGAAGTTCATGGAGCCGCAGCGCTTCGCCTCGGGCGGCTGGGGTCCGGAGGAGCAGTTCGTGGTGCTCGGCCAGGGCAACCTCGCCAAGAGCCTCAAAGGCTCCAAGGCGCATTACGAGACGCCGTGCGGCGCCTTCGCGGATTTGAAGCTCGCGCGCTACCTGATCCGCTTCACCGGCGAGGCGCAATATGGCGACGGGCTCGAGCGCTCGCTTTACAACACGATGCTCGCGACGCGCCTGCCCGACAGCGACGGCGGCTACCCCTATTATTCCGACTACGGCGCGCAGGGGCAGAAGCGCTATTACCACCAGAAATGGCCGTGCTGTTCGGGCACGCTGGTGCAGGGCGTCGCCGACTATGTGCTCAACGCCTATTTCCACGACAACGACAATCTGCTGGTCAACCTCTACACCCCGTCCGAAGTGACCTGGGACCGCCCCGGCGGCGCGGTCGAGGTGGTGCAGGAGACCGACTATCCGGTCGCCGACACCGTGAAGCTGCGCGTGCGCAAGGCCGGCAACGGCCGCTTCGCCATGAAGCTGCGCATCCCGCACTGGACCAAGGGCGCCAAGCTGCTGGTCAACGGCAAGGCGCAGGCGGCGACGCCGGGCCAGCTCGCGACGATCACGCGGACCTGGAAGGCCGGCGACGCGGTCGAGCTGACCATCCCGCAGCCGCTGCGCACCCTCGCGATCGATCCGGAGAACCCCAACCTCCAGGCGGTGATGCGCGGCGCGATCATGTATGTCGGCCTCAACCCGTGGGAGGGGATCGAGAACGAGACGATCGCGCTCCCGGGCGCGCTCGAGCCGATGCCAGGCCACCCCGAATCCTATCGGGCGAAGGTCGGCCAACGGAACCTCGTGTTCATCCCCTATTACGCGGTCGATACCGAGCGCACGACGACCTACTTCAAGACGGCGTGATGCGCGACGCCCGTGCAGCATAACCTCACCCTCACCCTTCCCGCCGCCTGCGGCGGCGGGCCCCTTCCCTCTCCCGTTGGGAGAGGGAAGGGGGCGCCGGAAGGGTGAGGGTGACCTACGCTGAAGAGCGAATGACAGACTGAAAGCATGATTTGAAATGACCGACCCGCGCGTCACCGCCACCTACGAGATCGAAACCGCCTTCCCGTTGCAGCAGGCCGCGGAGACGATGGCCGGCGAGCAGTCGACCGGAACCTTCGTGCGCGTGCCGGGCGAAACCGACGCGCTGCGCGAGGCGCATGCCGCGCGGGTCGAGGAACTGGTCGAGCTGGGCGAGGTCGCGGAACCCTCGCTCCCGGGTTCGGGGAAGCCGAAGGATTGGGACGGCAAGCGGCGCCGGGCGCGGGTCGTGCTGTCATGGCCGGTATCGAACATGGGGCCGTCGCTTCCCAATCTGCTCGCGACGATCAACGGCAACCTCTCCGAGCTCAAGGCCTTCTCCGGCCTGCGGCTGGTCGACGTGACGCTGCCGCCGGCGTTCCTCGAGCGCTATCAGGGGCCGCAATTCGGCGTGCCGGGCACGCGCGAGTTGGCGGGAGTCTATGACCGCCCGATCATTGGCACGATCATCAAGCCGAGCGTCGGCATGTCGCCCGAAGCCACCGCCGCACAGGTCCGCACGCTGGTCGAGGCAGGGATCGACTTCATTAAGGACGACGAATTGCAGGCCGACGGCCCGCACTGCCCGTTCGACGCGCGGATCAGCGCGGTGATGCGCGTGATCAACGAACATGCCGACAAGACCGGCAAGAAGGTGATGTTCGCCGCCAACCTGACCGGCGAGATCGACGAGATGCTCGCCCGCCACGATCACGTCGTGGCCGCGGGCGGCACCTGCATCATGGCCAGCATGAACTCGATCGGCCTGCCCGCGATGAAGGTGCTTCGCGCCCATTCGCAGCTGCCGATCCACGGCCACCGCAACGGCTGGGGCATGCTCGGCCGCTCGCCCGCGATCGGCATGAGCTACATCGCCTTCCAGAAGCTGTGGCGGCTCGCCGGGATCGACCACACGCACGTCAACGGCATCGACAACAAGTTCTGCGAGAGCAACGAGAGCGTGATCGCCTCGGCCCGCGAATGCCTGACGCCGATGTTCCCGGCGCCGCACAAGGGCTGCGAGATCATGCCGGTCTTCTCCTCGGGCCAGTCGGCCCGGCAGGCCGCGCCGACCTATGCCGCGCTCGGCAGCGTCGACTGCATGTTCGCCGCGGGCGGCGGGATCATGGCGCATCCGGGCGGCCCCGCCGCGGGCGTGCGCGCATTGCAGCAGGCCTGGGAAGCCGCGGTCGCGGGCGTTCCCGTCGAGCAGGCCGCAAACGACGCGCCGGAGCTGAAGGCGGCGCTCGGCGCGTTCGGCGGCTGACATGGCCGCACCACTCTACGCCTTCATCGGTGACGACTTCACCGGCTCGACCGACGTGCTCGAGCAGCTCGCCGAGGGCGGCGTGCCGGCGGTGCTGTTCCTGCGCACGCCCGATGCGGCGCTGCGTGCCCGCTTCCCTCGGGCACGCGCGATCGGCATCGCCAGCGACGCGCGCAGCCGGCCGCCCGAATGGATGGACGCCGAGCTGCCCGCGATGTTCGCCGCGCTGAGCGACGCGGCGATCATCCACTACAAGACCTGCTCGACCTTCGACAGCGCGCCACAGACCGGCTCGATCGGCCGTGCGCTCGACATCGGCGTGGCGGCGTTCGGCGGGCCGGGGGCGATCGTGGTCGCGGCGCCGCATCTGGGCCGTTACGTCGCCTTTGCCAATCTGTTCGCGGTGGCGGGTGACGTGGTCCATCGCATCGACCGCCACCCGACCATGTCGCGCCATCCGGTCACGCCGATGCACGAGGCGGACCTGATCCGGCATCTCGCCGCGCAGACCAATGCGACGATCGGCCATGTCCCGCTCGACCGCCTCCAGTCGGGCGACGCCGAAGCCGCGTTCGACGCGGTGCGCGACGCCGACGCCGTGCTGTTCGACGGCACCACCTTCGCCGATCTCACCGCGACCGGCGCGATCCTGCATTCGCGCGGCATCCGCTTCGCCGCGGGCAGCTCGGGCGTCACCCGCGCGCTGGTGCTGGCATGGCAGGCGGAGGGCCTCATCGACGGCAAGCCCGCTGTCACCCGCGCCGCCGAAGCCGATCGCCTGCTCGTCGTCAGCGGCAGCTGCTCGCCGGTCACCGCGCGCCAGATCGCACGCAGCGCCGCCGACGGCTTTGCCGCCGCGCGTGCCGATGTGCCGGCGCTGCTGCAAGGATCCTCCGCCGAGGAAGCACGCCTTGCCGACGCTGCGCTCGACGCGCTCGCCCAAGGCAACCGCGCGCTCATCGCCTCCGCTGAAGGCCCGCTCGACGCCCACGCCCCCGCGGCCGGCGAGAGGCTCGGCCAGGCGCTCGGCCGCGTCACCCGCGACGTGGTCCGCCGCGCACGCCTCACCCGCGTGCTGTTCGCGGGCGGCGACACCTCCAGCCACGGCGTCGCCCAGCTCGGCATCGACGCGCTGACCTGGGCGGCGCCGATCGAACGCGGCGCGCCCCTCGTCCGCGCCCATGCCGCCGATCCTGCGGTTGACGGGCTCGAACTGGTGCTCAAGGGCGGCCAGATGGGCGGCGAGGATTTCTTCGAAACCGTCCGCCGGGGCGGCTAAGGCAAGGCCGAAGAAGCCGCAAGCAGGAGAGCGGAATGTCACGGGTTGCGTACTGGGCGTTGGGAACGGCACTGGCGGCGCTGGCGACGACGAGCGCAGCGCAGGAGCGTGTCGCCCAACCCGCACCCGACCCCGACAAGTTCCGCAACCCGCCGGCCGAGGCGCGGCCGCACACGCTCTATTTCTGGATGAACGGCAACGTCACCAGGGAGGGGATCGACGCCGATCTCCAGGCGATGCGCGACATCGGCCTGGGCGGCGTGCTGATGTTCGACGGCAGCAGCGACGTGCCCAAGGGCCCGGTCGATTATTTGAGCCCGCAATGGCTCGACCTGATGACCCATATGATGGGCAAGGCCGACGAGCTGGGGCTCAAGGTCGGGCTGCACAATGCGCCGGGCTGGTCGTCCTCGGGCGGGCCGTGGATCAAGCCCGAGCAGGCGATGCAGCAGATCGTGTGGACCGAGACGCGCGTCACCGGCGGCCAGCCGGTCAGCGTGCAGCTGCCGCAGCCCTATACCAAGGAAGGCTATTATCGCGATGCCGCGGTGATCGCCTTCCCCGCCTCGCCCGGCGACGAGAGCCAGTATCGCGCGGCGGTCGTCGCGATGGATGCAGGCGCCACCATTGATCCCGCAACGCTGACCGATCGCGACCTCCATAGCGCAGCGGAGATCTCGCCCACCGCGCCGCTCATCGTGACGATGAACGCGCCGTTCGCAGCCCAGGCGATCACGCTCTACGCGGACAAGGAAGCGCCCGCTTTCTCGGCGACGGTCGAGGCCTCGGTCGACGGCGTCACCTGGTCGCGCATCGGCAAGGTCAATGTCGGCGCGGAGCGCGGCATCGAATCCCCCGGCACGCTCAATTTCCCCAATGTCGAGGCGATCTATTTCCGCATCACCCCCTCGGCCAGGGTCAAGCTCGCCGAGGCGTTGCTCTACGCGACGCCGCGGATCGACAATTGGGACCTCAAGGCCGAGCATGATTTCGTCATGGCCGGGCCGACCGAGAAGCAGCCCGCCGACCTCAAGGCGCAATATGCGATCGACCCCGCCCAGGTGATCGACATCACCGCCAACCTCGACGCCGCCGGCACGCTCAACTGGACCCCGCCCGAGGGCGAATGGACCGTGCTGCGCTTCGGCCACACACCCACCGGCAAGCTCAACGTCGCCGCGTCGGATTCGGGCCGCGGGCTCGAGATCGACAAGCTCAGCGCCGCGGCGGTCGACCACCAGTTTGACAGCACGCTCGCCAAGGTGGTGAAGGCGGCAGGCCCCCTAGCGGGCAAGGCGTTCGACATGATCGAGATCGACAGCTTCGAAGCCGGGATGCAGAACTGGACACCTGCGCTCCCCGCCGATTTCCAGAAGCGCAACGGCTATGCGATCACGCAATACCTCCCCGCCCTGACCGGCCGCATCGTCGGCGACCTCGACGTCTCCAACCGCTTCCTGTTCGATTTCCGCCGCACCCTCGCCGACCTGATGGCCGACAATTATTATGGCCGGATGCAGGACCGCGTGAACCATGCGGGCCTCAAATTCCATATCGAGGGCTATGGCCCCGGCCCGTTCGACGCGCTGCAGGTGTCGGGCCGCGCGCAGGTGCCGATGACTGAATTCTGGTCGCGCACCCCCTGGACCGACAACCGCACGGTCAAGATGGTCGCCTCAGCCGGGCACGTCTACGGCAAGAACGTGATCGCCGCCGAGGCCTTCACCGGCGAGGCCGAGACCAGCCGCTGGCAGGACTATCCCTATTCGATGAAGACGCTGGGCGACCAGATGTTTGCGCAGGGCTTCAACCAGATCTTCTTCCACCGCTGGGCGCACCAGGCCAATCCCAAGGCGCTGCCTGGCATGGCGATGGGGCCATGGGGCATCAACCTCGAAGCGTCGAACACCTGGGTGCGCCAGGCAAAGCCGTGGATGGAGTATCTCGCGCGGAGCCAGTACATGCTGCGCCAAGGCACCTATGTCGCCGACGTGCTCTACTTCGTCGGCGAGGACAGCCCCAACCAGGCCGAATATGTCCGCCCGCAAGTGTCGCCCGACACCAACCCCAGGATCGGCGTGCATTTCGACCCGCAGGTCCCCGCGGGCCATCAATATGACCTCGTCAATGCCGAGGTGCTGCTGACCCGGGCCAGGGTGAAGGACGGGCAAGTCGTGCTCGCCAACGGCGCAACCTATCGCCTGCTCGTTATCCCGCAGGACATCACGACGATGACGCCGCGGCTCGCCGCGAAGATCCGCGAGCTGGTCGAGGCCGGCATGGCGGTGCTCGGGCCCAGGCCGGTCCACCCGATGACGATGGCGGGCAAGGCCGAGGGCGACGCCGCCTTCCGCAGCGCGGTCGACGCCGTGTGGGGCAATGGCGCCGCGGCACGCAAGGTCGGCAAGGGCCGGGTATTCCCCGGCGGATCGGTCGGTGACGCACTCGCCGCGCTCAAGGTCGCGCCCGACGCCGATTGCCGCACCGCGAGCCCCGACGGGCAGGTCGTGTGGCTGCACCGCAAGACCGACGCCAACCACATCTACTTCGTCGCCAACCGCCAGCGCCGGGCGGAGCGCGTCACCTGCACCTTCCGCGTCGGCAGCGCGGCGCCGTCTTTATGGGATGCCGAGACCGGCGGCATCACCCGACCGGCGCTGTTCCGCACCGAGCGCGACTTCACCGAAGTGACCTTCGACCTCTCCCCCGCCGGCTCGACCTTCGTGACGCTCGACTTCGCCGGCGGGGCGAAGCGGATCGACTGGGTGGCGAAGGACGGCCAGCGCTTCGTGGATACCACGGCGAAACCCGCCGCGACGCCCGCGCCCTCGAACAGCTTCACCATCTCGCTCTGGGCCAAGCCCGACATCGACCTGCGCCTGATGCCCGACGAAAGCGTTGAGGGCCGCATCAACGAGACCGGCAAGCAATACCTTATCCCCGCCCGCGCGGGCCGCGACATCTACGGGCCGAAGACCGCGCCAAAAACCGCCATTGCCGGGCTCGCGCTGGGCCGCAACGGCGCCTTCGTGATCGAGCGAGTCGCATCCGACAGCGTGCCCGCGGTGCTGGTCAGCCACACCCCGGTCGCCGGCTGGACGCATGTCGCTTTGGTCTATGACAAGGGCACGCCGCGCCTCTACCTCAACGGCAAGCTCGCCCGCACCGGGCGCAAGAGCGGCCGCACCGTCTTTGCCGGCGGCAGCGACGCCCCCGCGCCGGTCGGCGTCACCTATTCCTTCGAGGGCAATTTCACCCCCGCACGCACCGAAGCGCGCGTGCGGACGGCCGAGGAGATCGCCGCGGAAGCCGCCGCCGGTCCGCCCGCCCCGGTCCTCTCCGCCGCACCGGCCGAGATCACCCGCGACCGCTATGGCGATCTCGAGGCGCTGGCGTGGGAGAGCGGCAGCTATACGCTCAGCGACGGTGGCAAGTTCGAGGCGGAGGTGCCCGCGCCGATCGCGGTCCATGGGCCGTGGGAGGTCGCGCTCCAGCCCGGCCGCAGCGCGCCTGCGCGGATCACCCTGCCCAGCCTCTACTCGCTCAGCCGCCATGCCGACCCTGGCGTGCGCCATTTCTCAGGCACCGCCACCTATACGCGCACGATCGACGTGCCGGAGCACGCGCTCAAGAAGGGCCGCCGCGTCTGGCTCGACCTCGGCCGGGTCGAGGTGCTCGCCGGCGTCACGGTCAACGGCAAGGACCTCGGTGTGACGTGGAAGGAGCCCTATCGCGTCGACATCACTGATGCCGTGCGCCCGGGCGCCAACCAAGTCTCGCTCGCGGTCACCAATCTCTGGGCCAACCGCATGATCGCGGACGCCGCGCTGCCCGAGGAGGGCGAGTTCGTCGACGGCGACTGGGCGATCGGCCAGCGCTTCTTCGCCGACGGCACCAAGCAGGACGTGATGGCGCGCAAGATCATCGCGCTGCCCGACTGGTACAAGGCGGGCCAGGCCAAGCCCGCGGGCGGACGCGTCACCTTCACGCCCTGGACCTTCTATGAGGCGCACGAGCCTTTGCTCGATTCCGGGCTGCTCGGTCCGGTGCGCGTGGTGTTCGCCGATCGCGTGAAGGTCGAGTAAGCCCCTACCAGGGGATCGAGCGCGCGACCGAAATGCCGCGCACCTCGTCGGGCCAGGTACCCGCGACCGCGCAGTAGAAGTGGTAGAGCGCGCCGTCGTGCCAGATCACCGAGGGCTTGTGCGCGTGGGTTTCGTCGACGCTGCCCGGCGCGCCGCGGTCGATCATTGGCTCGGCCACTTTCTCGAAGTGGAACGGGTTGCGTCCGATCGCGAGCAGGTCGCGCGCGCCGCGGCGCGAGGTGTAGCCATAATAATACATCGCCCACAGCCCCTTGTGGCGCAGTACCCAGGGGTTGGCGGCGAAGCGCGCGTCGTTCGATCCGGGCGCGCCGACCTTGACGATCGGATTGCCCGAATGGCGCGTCCAGGTCTTGAGGTCGCGCGAGGTGGCGACGCCGATCTGTTCGAGCCACGGCACGTCGCGGTTCTTGGCGTTGTAGTAGAGATAGAAGGTGTCGCCGTCGCGCGTCAGGCAGGATTTGTAGAGCCCGCCGCGCTCCCATTCGACGCCGTCCTCGGGCCGCAGGATCGGCGTGTCGTCGCGCTCCCAGCGGATCAGGTCGTCGCTCCAGGCGAGCCCGATCACCGCGGGCCCTTCCTCCATGCCCGGGCTGGGATAGGCGTTCCAGCTCGCGAGATAGCGCCCCTTCACCTTGAGCGGCCGCCCGGCCGAGCGCAGCCCCGGCTCGCGCAGGATCGAGGACATGGCGATGTTGTAGCGCGTGATCGGCGAGCTCGGGTCGCGGGCGAGCGCGATCCCGCGCTTCTTCCAGGTGACGAGGTCTTCGCTCTCGGCAATGCCGGTCTGATAGCCGGTGCCGTCGAACCCGTAGAAGGTCATGTAGAAGCGATCAGGCCCGCGGACGACGAGCGGCGCGTCGACGAACTTGCTGTCGAACGCCGCCGGATCGTCGGACCTGGTCACGATCAGCCGGCCGAGCTTGTGGGGCGTGCGGAACGGCGCGAGGTCTACTTCCCGCTCACGTGCCAGGACAGGACCCGCGACCGCGCTCGCGCACAGTCCGGCAAGCGCGGTACGGCGCGTGATCCCCAAAAATTTCCCCGCCGCCGAAGCGGCGGGGAGGAGGGGGAGCTCAGAGCGTGAAGCGGACACCGGCCATGATCGTTCTTGAATCCTGCTCGTAATTGCCCGGCCGCGTCGGCACGCCGAAATAGGTGCGGGTCTTGGAGCGCAGCAGGTTGCCGCCTTCGATCGTCACCGTGATCTTGTCGGTGATGTCGTAGCCGATCGACGCATCGAGCCAGTCGCGCGCGCGGGTATAGACCGGCACGTTGGTGACGATATCGTTGCTCAGCAGGCTCGAATAGAATTTGTCACGCCAGTTATAGGCGAGCCGCGCGGAGAGCCCGCCCTTCTCGTAGATCAGGCTGGTGTTGAAGCTGTGCTTCGAGAGATTGGCGATCGGCGTCTGCAGGCCGGCGACGGATGTATCGGTCTTGCTGTCGACGAAGGTGTAGTTGGCCTGGACGCCGAACCCGCTGAGTAGCCCCGGCAGGAAATCGAAGAAGGTCTGGCCGCCGACCTCGAACCCCTTGATCTTGCCGGCCAGCTCGTTGGTCGGGCGGCTGATGCTGTAGTCGATCCCGTCGATCGTCTGCGGGCTGGTGCGCGTGACCAGGAAGTCCTCGATCTCGCGATAGAAACCCGCAAGGTAGAGTGAGGTCGTGCTCGACGGATAATATTCGAGGCTGGCGTCGAGCTGATTGGCGCGCAGCGGCCGCAGGTCCGGATTGCCCGCCGAGCCGGTGCGCTGGCCCGGCACCAGCGACAGCGTCGGCGACAGGCTGCTGAAGCCGGGCCGGGTCAGCGTCTTGGCCGCGGCGAGGCGCAGCTGCAGCGTGTCGGTAAAGCGGACACGGATATTCGCGCTCGGCAGCACGCTCACATATTGCGAGTCGATCTGCACCGGCGCGTAGCCGGTCTGGTCGAACACCGGCGGGTTGCCGGGCCCGGTGCCGGTGCCCGGCCGCTGGGTGAACAATGCGCGCGTGCCGTTGACGTTGAGGTTGGTGCGGATGATGCGCGTACCGATATTGCCGTCGACACGGATCGGTCCGTCGACTTCGAACTTGCCCATCACATAGCCGGCGAGCGTGCTCTCGCCGATCTGGTAGCCGAACAGCGGGTTGAACGTCGCCGGAGTGGTCAGCCCCAGCCGCGTGCGCACCGCGTCGAACCCGTCGCCGTCGAGCAGCTCGTGATTGGCGGCGTAGAAATTCTGCTCGATCAGGTCGGTCCCGCCGAACATCTGGTTGAGCGGGTTGAGGATGAACAGGTCGCTATAGGCCGATGCCTGCAGCGGAACCCCGCCCGCGCTCGGCGTCTGCGAGAAGCGGAGCTGGTCCTGCTTCACGTCCGCGTCGGTCCAGCGAATGCCGAAATGCATCGACTTCAGGAAATTGCTGTCGATCTCGAACCAGGCATCGGTGCGAAGCTGCTTCGATTCGGTCTCCGACAGGTTGATGTTGCGGGCGAGGCCGGCAACCACGAAGCTGTTGAGGCTGGTGAGGTCGACCCCGCTCACCCGCGCCGATCCCGGCAAGGTCGTCACGTCGAAATCGACGCGCGGCGCGGTCGTGTCGAGGTTGAGCTCGGTATAATAGAGCTGGCCGTTGCCGCGGGTATAGGCGGCGTCGATCGACAGATGGTTGGGGCCGGAATCGAACTTGACCCCGCCGGCGATCTGCCAGCTCTCCTCATAGGCGTCGCGATCCGCGCCGAACGTCCGGACGGGCACGTTGGTGAAGGCGATCCGGCTGACGTCGTTGGTGCCGTCGAAATATTCCACCGAGGCCGGATCGAACGTCCGGTTGCGCAGCGAGCGCAGATAGACGCCGTACTGCTGCTGGAGCTGCTGGGCATCCTGATAAGTGCCCTGGAGATAGAATTCGAGCTCGGGATTGGGCTTGTACTGGATCACCGCGTCGATGCCGATGCGGCGGCGGTCGGCGTTGATCACGGGCTGATATTGCTCGGAGAGCGAGGCCACGCCCGCGCCGATGTTGGGCTGCCCCACCGGCGCGCCGACATTGACGACGTGGCTCTCGAACGCGCGTTGCTGGAATGAGCCGGCGACGAGGATGCCGAACTCGCCGTCGCCCACCTCCCACGTATTGCTGACCAGCGCCGAGAACATCGGATCGACCTTGTCGGGCAAGTCCGAATAGCGCCCGCGCGCCGAGCCGCTGAGCGTGAAGCCCGGCTTGTCGAGCGGCTTGCGCGTGACGACGTTGATCAGGCCGCCGATGCCACCCTCGACCAAGTCGGCCGACGGGGTCTTGTAGACGTCGACGCGCGCGATCAGTTCGGCCGGGATGTTCTCGAGATCAACGCCGCGGCCGCTGCCGCCCGAGCGGCCGTTGAAGGTCGAGGTGACCTGCGAGAGGCCGCGGATGGTGATGCCCGATCCCTCGCCGCGGTCGCGCCCGACCTGGATGCCCGACACGCGCTGCAGCGCCTCGGTCACGTTCACGTCGGGGAGCTTGCCGATGTCCTCGGCGACGATCGAGTCGACGACCTGGTCGGCGTTGCGCTTGAGGCTCTGCGCCGACTGGAGCGAGCCGCGGATGCCGGTGACGATGATCTCGCCTTCGCCGGCCTCCTGCGCGCTGCTGTCCGCCGGTGCGGGCGGCGCGCCAGCGCCGTCCTGGGCCGAGGCGGGCATGGCTGCGACGATCGCGCAACCGGCTGCACCGGCCAATAGATTGCTGAGAATATGCATGCGCCATTCCTCTCCCTGTCCCGTCTTGTTGCGCGGGATTACATCACATATAATATGACTAATGTATCGGGGAGAGGACGCGTGTAATCAAGGCGAAAACGCAAGTTTCCGCAAATTTTTGTCAGACTATTGAAACGTCTCGGCTATTCGTCGAAGCGCACGGTGAGCTGCTCGCCCGTGGGTTTGGAACCCCATAGCGCGTAGAACAGCACATAAAGCTCGCACGCCGCGGTCAGCAGGAAGGAGAGCTGCAGGCCCCATTGGTCGGCCAGCCAGCCCTGCACCACCACCAGCGCGCCGCCAGCGATCGCCATGATCAGCAGCCCCGACCCTTCCTCGGTGAGCGGCCCAAGGCCCTTGATGCCGAGCGTGAAGATCGTCGGGAACATGATCGAGTGGAAGAAGCCGACCAGGATCAGCGCCCACATCGCGGCGGGGCCCTGGGCAAAGGTCGCGATCAGCATCACCACGAAGGCGCCGATCGAGAAGACGGCGAGGACATGCGCCGCATCGACCTTCTGCATCAGGAAGCTGCCGGCGAAGCGGCCGACCATCATCCCGCCCCACAGCAGGAACAGATAGTTGGAGGCCTGCTGGTGCGTGACATCGCCGATATGCGGCTGGCTGATGAAGTTGATGAACAGGTTCGACACGCCGATCTCGGCGATCAGGTAGATGAAGATCGCCGGCACCCCGAACACCAGGTTGCGGTGGCTCCACAGCGACAGCCCCTTGCGCGCCTCGCGGCTCGCGCGCTGCGTCGCCGCGCCCATCGCGGGAAGCGGAAAGCGCGCGATCACCACCGCGAGCACCACCAGCACGCCCGCGACGATGAGATAGGGCAGGATCACCGATTGTGCGTCGGCATAGCGCTCGGCCGCGGTCAGCGCGACGTCCGCCTCCGAGGTACCGCCCTTGGAACGGCCGAGGATCAGATAGCCGCCGAACAGCGGCGCCAGCGTGGTGCCGAACGAGTTGAACGCCTGCACCAGGTTGAGCCGCGACGAAGAGGTCTCGGGCGGACCGACCACCGCGACATAGGGGTTGGCCGCGACCTGGAGCAAGGTGATGCCGCTCGCGATCACGAACAGTGCGACCAACACCACCTCATATGAGGGAAGGCGCGCCGCCGGCACCATCATCAGCGCGCCCGCCGCCATGGCGAGCAACCCGATCACCAGCGACTTCTGATAGCCGATTCGCTCGATCAGCTTGGCCGCGGGGATCGAGGCGACGAAATAGGCGATGAACCACACGCTCTCGATCAGCGTGGTCTGGGTGTAGTTGAGCTCGAACACGCTGCGCAGGTGCGGCAGCAGCGTGTTGTTGATGACGGTGATGAAGCCCCACATGAAGAACAGGCTGGCGAGCAGCGCCAGCGCCGGGCGATAGTTGAACGACGGCGACGCCGTCTTTTCCCCGATCGCCGTGTCGAGAGGTGGAAGCGCCATTCAATCCCTCCAGGATGCATTTCCGCGCAAGCGGCTTGCCCGATTATTTCTCCGACTATATGCGGGGAGGGAACATCGTCAATGGCCGCCGGGCCGGATGCGGGGAGGCGAGTGAATGCGAGCAATGCTGTATGCCGCGGCGCTGATGGCGCCGATCGCCGCCGGACCTGCCCTCGCCGCCGAGGCCGAGCGCGCGCCGGCCGGGCGCCTGGCCGATGGCAGCGCGGTCGAGGCGGTGACGCTGAGCAATGCCAAGGGCGTCAAGGCGCGCATCCTGACCTATGGCGCGACACTGCAATCGCTCGCCGCACCCGGCCGGGAGGGCAAGGTCGCGGAGGTCACGCTCGGCTATGACGAGGTGGCTGACTATGAAGCCAAGCCCAATTATTTCGGCGTCACCGTCGGCCGCTATGCCAACCGCATCGCTGGCGCGCGCTTCAAGCTCGACGGGCGCGACTATCAGCTGACCAGCAACGATGGCACCAACTCGCTGCACGGTGGCAAGCAGGGCTTCGACAAGCGCAACTGGAAGATCGTCTCGGTCACGCGCGGACCAGCGGCGAAGGTCGTGCTCGGTCTCACCAGCCCCGATGGCGACCAGGGCTATCCCGGCAAGCTCGATGTCACCGTCAGCTATGCGCTGAACGACAGCGGCGACCTCACGATCGAGTTCGAGGCGCGGACCGACAAGCCGACGATCGTCAACATGACCAACCACGCGCTGTTCAACCTTGCCGGCGACGGCGCAGCCGAAGGCACCTCGGGGCAGCTGCTGACCATCCCCGCCGCCGCCTATACGCCGGTCGACGACATGCTCATCCCGACCGGGGAGCTCAAGCCGGTCGCCGGCACCGTGTTCGATTTCCGCAAGGCGCGGCGGATCGCCGACGGGCTGCGCGACGGCCGCGATCCGCAGATCGTGATCGGCCGCGGCTATGACCATAATTTCGCGCTCGACAAGGGCCCGACCGCCACGCCCGCGCTCGCCGCGCGGCTCGAGGATCCGGCCTCGGGCCGCGTGCTCGAGGTGCTGAGCACCGAGCCCGGCATTCAGTTCTACAGCGGCAATTTCCTCGACGGCACGCTCAAGGGCCGTCAGGGGCGCGTCTATCGCATGGGCGATGGCATCGCGCTCGAGCCGCAGAAATTCCCCGATGCGCCCAACCAGCCGCGCTTCGCCTCCGCGCGTGTCGATCCGGGCAAGCCCTATCGCCACGTCATGATCTACCGCCTCGCGGTGCTTCCCTGAGTTCCTGGAAACAATGACCGAAGACAAGAAACTGCGTTCCGCCGCCTGGTTCGACAATCCGGACAATGTCGACATGACCGCGCTCTATCTCGAGCGCTATCTGAACTTTGGCCTGAGCCTCAAGGAGCTGCGCAGCGGCCGCCCGATCATCGGCATCGCGCAGACCGGCAGCGACCTCTCCCCGTGCAACCGCCACCATCTCGTCCTCGCCGAACGCGTGCGCGAAGGCATCCGTGAGGCGGGCGGCATCGCGATCGAATTCCCGGTCCATCCGATCCAGGAGACGGGCAAGCGCCCGACCGCCGGACTCGACCGCAACCTCGCCTATCTCGGACTGGTCGAGGCGCTCTACGGCTACCCGCTCGACGGCGTGGTGCTGACGATCGGCTGCGACAAGACCACGCCCGCCTGCCTGATGGCGGCGGCAACGGTGAACATTCCCGCGATCGCCTTGTCGGTCGGCCCGATGCTCAACGGCTGGTACAAGGGCGAGCGCACCGGCTCGGGCACGATCGTGTGGAAGGCGCGCGAGCTGCTCGCCGCGGGCGAGATCGACGATGACGAGTTCATCCGCCTCGTCGCCTCCTCGGCGCCCTCGACCGGCTATTGCAACACGATGGGCACGGCGACGACGATGAACAGCCTGACCGAGGCGCTGGGCATGTCGCTGCCCGGTTCCGCCGCGATTCCCGCGCCGTATCGCGATCGGCAGGAAGTGGCCTATCTCACCGGCCTGCGCGCGGTGGAGCTGGTGCGCGAGGACGTGAAGCCCTCGGACATCCTGACGCGCGACGCCTTTCTCAACGCGATCGCGGTCAACTCGGCGATCGGCGGCTCGACCAACGCGCCGATCCACTTGAATGCCATCGCGCGGCACATGGGCGTCGAGCTCAACATCGACGACTGGCAGGCGTTCGGCCACGACGTGCCGCTGCTGGTCAACCTGCAGCCCGCGGGCGAGTATCTCGGCGAAGACTATTACCGCGCCGGCGGCGTGCCCGCCGTGGTCGCGCAGCTCATCTCGCGCGGGCTGATCCGCGAGGATGCGCTGACCGTCAATGGCCGCAGTATCGGCGCGAATTGTGCTAGCGCGAAGATCGAGGACGAGCGCGTCATTCGCCCGATCGGCGAACCGATCCTCGAACAGGCCGGCTTCGTCGTGCTGCGCGGCAATCTGTTCGACGCGGCGATCCTCAAGACCAGCGTGATCTCCGACGAGTTCCGCCAGCACTTCCTGTCCAACCCCGACGATCCCGATGCGTTCGAGGGGCCGGTCGTGGTGTTCGACGGGCCAGAGGATTATCACGCGCGGATCGACGATCCGGCGACCGGCATCACCGCCGGCACGCTGCTGGTGATGCGCGGCGCGGGGCCGATCGGCTATCCGGGCGCCGCCGAGGTGGTCAATATGCGCGCGCCCGCGCATCTGCTGCGCGAGGGCGTGACCGTGCTCCCCTGCATCGGCGACGGGCGCCAGTCGGGCACCAGCGGCAGCCCCTCGATCCTCAACGCCTCGCCCGAGGCGGCGGCGATGGGCGGTCTCGCGCTGCTGCGCGACGGCGACCGCATCCGCATCGACCTGCGCAAGGGCACCGCCGACGCGCTCGTGCCGGCCGGAGAGCTGGCCGAGCGCCGCCGCGCGCTCGAGACCGAGGGTGGCTATCGCTATCCCGCGTCGCAGACCCCCTGGCAGGAGATCCAGCGCAACTTGGTGGGCCAGATGGACAAGGGCGCGATCCTCGAAGGGTCCGAGCGCTTCCAGCGCATCGCCCAGATCCAGGGATTGCCGCGCGACAACCACTAGCGCCCGTTTTTTCGTCACCCCGGCCTTGTGCCGGGGCCCACGGAGCCGCACCGGCCTCAAACTCGGCAGAGACTCAGAGCGCGCGGACCGTCACCGCCTCCGCCTCGGCCCGCGCCAGCCGGTTGCGCAGCGGCAGGCTGAACGGCGCCGCCTCAACCTCGAACACGTCGCCGGGCGCGGTCGCGATGCCGTCGCTGAACGACAGCGTCGCGGTGCCGAAGAAATGGACGTGCACGTCGCCTGGGCGGCGGAACAGCGCATATTTGAAGTGGTGATGCTCGAGATTGGCGATGCTGTGCGACATGTTCGCCTCGCCCGACAGGAACGGCTTCTCCCACAGCACCGCGCCTTCGCGCACGATGCGGCTGGCGCCGCGCACATCGGCGGGCAGTTCGCCGACGAGCAGCTCGGGTCCCAGCGCCGCCTGGCGCAGCTTCGAATGTGCGAGCCACAGATAATTGTGCCGCTCGGTCACATGGTCGCTGAACTCGTTGGCGAGGCAGAAGCCGAGCCGCCACGGCGCGCCGTCGGGCCCGATCAGATAGATGCCGGCGATCTCCGGCTCCTCGCCGCCATCCTGCGCGAAGGCGGGCATCACCAGATCGGCGCCGGGTGCGGCCAGTTGCGAACCGTCGCCCTTGTAGAACCATTCGGGCTGCTGGCCGACCGTGCCGGCCGCGGGCTTGCCGCCCTCGACCCCCTCCAGGAACATGCGCATCGAATCGGTGAGTTTCTCGCCCGCCGCGGCCGCGCGGTGCATCTTGTCGCGCCCCTCGGCCGAGCCGAGATGGGTGAGCCCGGTGCCGCTCAGCACGATATGTGCGGTGTCCGCATGATCGACCGGCGTGAGCAGCCGTCCCGTGCGGAGCGCTTCTGCCAAATCGACTGGGCCTTCAAGGCCCACCCGCTCCACCATCTCGTGCAGGCCAATGCCCAGCTCGATCGCCTCGTTCGCCAGCGCGGTCAGGCTCGTCGCGCCGGCCACGAATCCGGTCCGGCCGTCCCTATTGGCGACGAGGCGGGTGCCGCCATCCCCCGAACGATAGCGCGACAGCTTCAACATCAGGCAACCTCCAATTGGGAGTCGCGGATTTAGTCCGACATTTAATTTCGAGCAATGGCGTCGAGCGGTTTGCTCCCCGGGTTAGGCTGTGCTTATTGTCTGCGAAGACGAGAACGCGGGAAAAACGCGAGTTGGACGACGAGGATCAAGACGATAGCGGGTTTCCGGGCAGCCAGTCCGGGCGCAGCGAGCGCGGGACGGGGCGCCGGCTGCGCGGCGCCGTCGCGCATTATCTCGGCACGGCGATCGTCGGCGGCGCGATCGCGCCCGGCGAGCGGCTGACCGGCGAAGTCGACAATTCCGCCGCGCTCAACGTCTCGCGCAGCGCCTATCGCGAGGCGGTGCAGGTGCTCGCCGCCAAGGGGCTGGTCGAGAGCCGGACCAAGGCGGGCACGCGCGTGCTGCCGCGCAGCCGCTGGAACCTGCTCGACCCCGACGTGCTTGCCTGGGCCTTCTCGGGCGAGCCCGATATCGGCTATGTGCGCGACTTGTTCGAGCTGCGCGCGATCGTCGAGCCGGCCGCGGCGCGGCTGGCCGCGGCACGCCGCGACAAGGCCGATATCCGCGCGTTGCGCGAGGCGCTCACGGGCATGCGCCGGCACACGCTGGCGACAGAGGCCGGGCGCGCCGCCGACCGCGACTTCCACGACGCAATCCTGCGCGCCTCGCGCAACGACGTGTTGATCACGCTCAGCGCGAGCATCGGCGCGGCGGTGAGCTGGACCACGCAGTTCAAGCAGCGCATCCGCGCCCTGCCGCGCGATCCCGTGCCGGACCATGTCCGAGTTGGCGAGGCAATCATCGCGGGCGACGCCGACGAGGCCGAGGCGGCGATGCGCGTGCTGGTCGAGCTCGCGCTTCAGGATACCAGCTCGTCGATGGGCTGAGCCCGCGATCTTCTCCGACAAATTGATGCAGCCGATGATTGCAGCGCCAGCTGCGATCTGATAGCCAATAATCATATTATATATGACAAGGAGGGATGACGGCGTGAAACGGCTCGGCACGCTTTCCGCGCTGGCGCTCGCCGCCGGCATGTCTTCGGCGCAGGCCCAGACGACACAGCAGCAGACCGCGCAGCAATGGCCGATGGAGACGCCGAAAGAGGCCGTCGCCGCGCAGCTCGCCAAGGTGAGGCAGGGTGTCGCCGCCGGCCCGTTCGAGCCCGACTGGGATTCGCTGCGCGCCTATCGCACCCCCGAATGGTTCCGCGACGCCAAGTTCGGCATCTTCATCCACTGGGGCGTCTATTCGGTCCCGGGCTTCGCCAACGAATGGTATTCGCGCAACATGTATGTGCCGGGCAACAAGGCCTATGCGCACCACCGCGCGACTTGGGGCCCGCAGGACAAGTTCGGCTACAAGGACTTCATCCCGCTGTTCAAGGCCGAGAAGTTCGACCCCGCGGCCTGGATCCAGCTCTTCGCCGATGCCGGCGCGCGGTACGTCGTTCCGGTCGCCGAGCATTGCGACGGCTTCGCGATGTACGCCTCGGACTTCACCCGCTGGGACGCGTCCGACATGGGGCCCAAGCGTGACGTGACCGGCGAGATCGCCAAGGCAGCGCGCGCCCACGGCATGCATTTCGGCCTGTCCTCGCACCGCGCCGAGCATTGGTGGTGGTATCACAAGGGACGCAGCTTCCCCTCCGACGTCGCCGATCCCAGGAATCGCGGCCTCTATGGCCCCGCCGCGCCGACCGGCTTGCCCGCCGACAATCCCGATGCCTGGCCCGACAGCAGTCAGCTGCAGAACTGGATGCCGCCGAGCCGCGAGTTCCTCGACGACTGGATGGCGCGCACCTCCGAGCTGATCGACAAATACCGGCCCGAGCTCATCTATTTCGACTGGTGGACCTCGGCGCCGCTCTACGAGCCGCTGATGCGCGACACCGCGGCCTATTACTACAACCGCTCGGCCGGGTGGAAGGCGCCCGGCATCATCGCCTATAAGGGCTCGCAATTCGCCGAGGGCTCGGCGATGTTCGACATGGAGCGCGGCAAGAGCGACGCGCTCAAGCTCTCCCCGTGGCAGTCCGACACCTCGGTCAGCGTCCACAGCTGGGGCTATGCCCAGAACGACAGCTACCGCACGCCCAAATCGCTGATCGCCGACCTGATCGACATCGTCAGCAAGAACGGCAACCTCCTGCTCAACGTCGGCCCCAAGGCCGACGGCACGATCCCCGACGAGATCGCGACCGTGCTCAAGGGTATGGGCGCCTGGCTCAAGGTCAATGGCGAGGCGATCTACGGTACCCGCCCGTTCCACTATTTCGGCGAGGGTCCGACCAGCTCGGGTCAGGTCCGCGTCGGCGGGCAGGTCGAGGAATCGGCGAAGAAGGGGTTCACCCCCGCCGATATCCGCTTCACGGTCAAGGGCGACACGGTCTACGCGCTGGGGCTCGAGCGCCCCGCCGACGGCGTCGTGCTGGTCAAGACGCTCTTCGCCGGCACCCCATATCTGCCCGCGCCGATCAGGAGCATCGAGCTGCTCGACGGCGGAAAGCTCAGCTGGAAGCAGACCCCGCGCGGGCTCGAGCTCAAGCTCCCGGCGGATAGCAGCGGCGGCATGCCCTACGCGCTCCGGATCCGGACGCGCTGATGCGGCTGGCGCTTCTGCTCGCCGCAGCGCTCGCCGCCCTTCCCGCATCGAGCCAGGAGATCGCGCTCCAACCCTATCCGGTAGACCACGAGCTGCGCGTCGACTCTCCCGCCGACGCACGCTTCCTGCTCGACGGGCCCGCAGGCAAGCACGGCTTCGTCTCGGCCCGCGACGGCAAGCTCTGGCGTGGCGACGGCAAGCGCTTCCGCTGCTGGGGCGTCAACATGACCGGCTGGGCGGTGGGATCGGACGAGATTCCGGCGCATGGCGCGGCGACCGCCTATGCCAAGGCGCTGGCGCGGCTCGGCGTGAATTGCGTGCGGCTACACTTCCTCGACATGCCCGATTCGATCGCGCAAATCCGCAACGAAGGCGCCGCGCGAGGTCCGGCAGCGGGCCCCTTCACCCACCGCCCGCGCGGGCTGATCCGGGACGACCTTCCCGACAGCCAGCATTTCAATCCCGAGCGGCTCGAGCGGCTCGATTACTGGATCGCCGAGCTCAAGAAGAACGGCATCTACGTCAACTTCAACCTCAATGTGGGCCGCCGCTTCAAGCCGGGCGACGGCGTTCCCGACGCCGAATTGCTCGGTCCGGCCAAGGCCTTCACCTATTTAGGTCCCGAGCTGATCGCACTGCAGAAGGACTATGCGCGCAAGCTGCTCGGCCACACCAACCCCTATACTGGCCTCCGCTATGCCGACGACCCGGCGGTGATGACGGTCGAGGTGGTCAACGAGAATTCGCTGCTCGAATTCTGGATGCGCAACTGGCTGCGCGGCGAGCGCGTGCCGGGCGGCGAGAATGCCCAGCTCGACATGACCCCGCATTACCAGAAGCTGCTGGTCGGCATGTACAATGACTGGCTGGGCAAGCACCGCAGCGCCAAGGAGATCGCCAGCCTGCGCGGCATGGCGGGCGTCGCCGAGGGCCAGCCGGTGCCGCTGATGCGCCGCGGCGACCATCCGTCCGCACCGCGCCTGCGCTTCGACGCGGAGCTCGAGTTCGTCACCCAGGTCGAGCTCGATTTCCACGCCGACATGCGCCGCTTCCTGCGCGACGAGCTCGGCGTGAAGGTGCCCATCGTCCCGACCGCCGACCACACCTATTTCATCGCCAACCAGCCGCTGATGCGCACCGCGCTCGCCGCGGACCTGCTCGACGCGCACGTCTATTGGCAGCATCCCGCGATCTACGGCCGCCGCAACGAGCCGATGGTCAACGCGCCGCAGCTGTCGATCATCCAGAAACTCGCGCGCAGCGCCGCGGTGGGCAAGCCGTTCACGGTGAGCGAAGTCAACCACCCCTTCCCGAGCGACTATGGCGCGGAGATGATCCCGCTCCTCGCTTCCTATGCCGCGCTGCAGGACTGGGACGGCATCTTCTTCTACACCTTCGAGACCAAGATCGCGGGCGCGTGGAAGCCGGCGATCGGCGACCATTTCGACATTACGCTCGATCCGGTGAAGATGGCGCAGATGCCGGCGGGGGCGATGATCTTCCTGCGCGGCGACGTCTCGGCGGCGAAGCAGGTTCTGACACGCTCCTATTCGGCCGAACAGATCAGCGACGCGGCGCGGATGCCGCGCGCGGCGATGCCCTATTATTCGCCGGGCTTCGACATGACGATCCCGCTGCGCCACGGCTCGCGCATTGCCTGCATCGATTGCAAGCCATCGCTCCCCGCGCCGCTGCCCGCCGCCAACCCGATCGTCTCCGACACGGGCGAGCTCAGCTGGCAGACCAATGGCGGCAAGGACGGGCTGGTGCGGATCGACAGTCCGCTGAGCCAGGGACTGGTCGGCTTCATCGCGGCGAACCGCGACGCACAGACGCGGCACTTGGGCGCCGAGATCAGGAACCGCTTCGCCGCGATCACCTTGTCCTCGCTCGACGGCAAGCCGATCAACACCTCGGACCGCATGCTGCTCACCACCACCGGCCGCGTCGAGAATACGGGCGCGAAGTGGGATGCGCGCCGATCAATGCTGACCGACTGGGGCACCGCGCCGACATTGATCGAGCCGATCACCGGTTGGATCCAGCTCAAGGACCTGGAGGGCGCGGTCGGCCTCGCCGTTCAGCCGCTCGACGGGTCCGCACGGCCGATCGGGCCGGAGATCAAGGGCAGGATGATCGAGCCGGGCTGGGAAATCGAGGTCGGCACGCCCGCCGCGGCCTCCTATCTCGTCCGCGTGATCCGCTAGGGGAGAAGCAAGATGATCGACCGGCGCAACCTGCTCGGCGGTGCACTCGCGGGCACCGGGCTCGCCGTGCTGCCGACCCAGGCCGCGGGCGATCCGCTCGCTCCCTATCGCACGCCGTACAAGCACCCGAAGCTGATCCTCGGCGGCTCGGGCGTGAAGGGCAGCTTCGACGAGAAGGCGGTCGACTGCCCGTTCGTCTTCTCCGCGAACGGCAAATTCTACCTCACCTATGTCGGCTTCGACGGCACCGGCTACCAGACCGGCATCTGCGAATCCCGCGACCTGCTCAACTGGAAGCGGCTCGGCATGATCATGTCGCGCGACCCGAGCGATCCGGTTACCCGCCACAACATCGCCTGCGCCTCGATCCTGCGCGAGAACGAGCTGCGCAGCCCGGCGCGGCTGGTGAAGGTCGATGGTCAATATGTCGCGGCGTGGCACGCCTATCCCAGCCCCGGTTACGAGGAAGGGCCGGCGGTAATCGGCCTCGCCTTCAGCAAGGACTTCATGAAGTGGGAGCGCGGCCCGGTGATCCTGCGCGCCGCGGACGGCGCCGAATGGGAGCGCGGCGGGCTGTACAAGCCAAACCTGATCAAGGTCGGCGACACCTTCCACCTCTATTACAACGCCAAGACCAGCGGTAGCCCATGGAAGGAGCAGACCGGCCTCGCCATCTCCAAGGACTTGAAGAGCTGGACACGGCACCCGGCGAGCCCGCTGCTGGTCAACGGCCCCAAGGGCTCGCCCGACGACCGCTTCGCCAGCGACCCGGTCGTGGTGACGCATCAGGGCAAATGGGCGATGTTCTATTTCGGCCTGTCGACCGACGGCTTCGCGCGCGACCTGATCGCGCTCGGCGACAGCCCGACCGCCTTCACCAAGTCGAGCGAGGTGCTGATCGACGTCGGCCCGCCGGGATCGATCGACGAGAAATACGCGCACAAGCCCGCGGTGATCTGGCACGACGGCGCGCTCTATCACTTCTACTGCGCGGTCAGCGGGAAGTGGCCGAACGACGTGCGCGGGCTGGCGATGGCGCGGTCGAAGCCGTGGTGAGCGAAGCTGCCCCTCTTTAATCCTCCCCCGCCAGGGGGAGGTGGCCTGCGCAGCAGGACGGAGGGGGCGGATGCCAGAACAAGCGTTGGGGAGTCCTCCCCCTCCGTCGCCTTCGGCGCCACCTCCCCCTGGCGGGGGAGGATAGTCGGCCTACCGCCCGCACCCCTGCCGCAGCACCACCGGCAGCGCGGTCTGCGCCATCGCCGTATAGCCCGCATCATTCGGATGCAGGTGATCGCCGATCTGCCACGCCAACCGCATCACGCTGGGCTTGCCCGGCTCCTGCATCGCCGCATCGAAATCGATCACCGCATCGTACTGCCGCGCATTCTCGCGGATCCAGCGATTGACCGTCTGGCGCCGCTGCTCGCCTGCCGTGTCGGCATAGGCCGCGCCCTCATAGGGCAACAGCGTCCCGACGATCACCTTGAGCCCCGCCCCCTTCGCCCGCGCCAGCAACTGGCGATGCGCGGCGATGATCTGCGCCGCGGTCGCCTGTTCGTGCGCGCGCGCCGGATCGGCGATCTTGCCGATGTCGTTGATCCCCTCGAGCAGCACGACATGCGTCACGCCCGGCACGCCCAGCACGTCGCGCTCGAACCGCGACAGCGCGTTGGGGCCGCGGCCGCTGCTCAGCAGCCGGTTGCCGCTGATCCCGGCATTGGCGACCGACCAGCACCGCCCGCGCGCATTGGCCGCAAGCAGCCGCTGGAGCTGGTCGGGCCAGCTCATCGCCTTGCTCTGGGTCGCGCCCGCGCCCTCGGTGATCGAATCGCCGAACGCGACGAGCACACGGTTCTCGCGGCTGCCCGTCACCTCCACGCCCGAGACGATGCCCGACGCGCGCGCTCGCTTCGCATCCGTCAGCACAACCGATCCGGTCTGGTTGCCCGGCGCGACGTCGACCATCTGCGCATGCGCCGCAGCCTCGGTCTCGCCGGCATAGTGGACGGACACTGCGAAACGCTCGCCCGCTGCCACCGGGAAGTCGATCGGATCGCTAAGATACGGCGCGCGGGCGGGAATGATCACGTCTGCAGCGCCCGCAAAGCTCAGCGCGCGTAGGCTGCCGGACACCGGCGCGCCTGCAGCATCGAGACGCACGATCGACGCACCGCCCAGCTTCAGCGGCGTATCGCCAAGCTCGTTCGACAGCCGGATGCGCAGCGTGCGCCCGGCAATCCCCGCGCGCACCACCTGCCGAACCGTCTCGTCGCGATAGGGCCGGCCGAGCCCGTCGCGGATCCTGGGCTCATAGCCGATCGGCGGCGCGGTCCACGCCGCGATCCAGCGTTGGGGGGCCGCCGCACCGATCAGCAGCAGCGCGGCAGCGGGGGCGAGCAGCCACCTCATTTGAGCTGGAACAGCGCCACGCCGTGCGCCTTCATCTGGCCATCCGCCCAGTCGCCGCTGACGAAGCGCGCACCCTGAGGCGGCGCAAGCGGCCGTGCGCCGGTACCATGGTTGATCACGATCATCACGCGTTTCCCCCCGCCCGCACGCTCGCTGATCTCGAGATCGGCATGCGCGTCGGGAACGAGCGGCGCGATCTTCGCCTCGCCCAGCAGCCGCGCCGCCAGCGTCTTCATCATCGCCGGCTCGAGCCAGGCGCCGAAATAGGTGATGCGCCCGCGGCCGACCTTGCGCGTCACCACCGCCGGCTTGCCGTCGAGCCAGCCACCGGGGTCGGCATAAGTCGCGAGCACGCGCACGTCCGCCGCGTCAGGCCGGATCTCCTCCGCCCAGATCGCGACCTTGCCGTCGCCCAAATTGCCCTTGATCCCGACCGGCGCGTCGAGGGCATAATATTGCTCGACCGTCGCGCCGAGCAGCCCGGCGAGCGGCCCCGGCTGGCGCTGCGGCCACAACGCATTGGCGTCGTCCTTCATCCCCGAGCGCGGCCCGAGCACCAGATGCCCGCCGGCCCGCACATAGGCCGCGAGCCGGTCGGCCTGCGCCTGTGTCACCACATTGAGATTGGGCGCGACCACCAGCGGATAGGCCGTCAGCGCGGCATCGGGCGAGACGATGTGCACCCCCTGGCTCTGCACGCGCAGCGGACGATAGACCTCGGTGAACGCCTTGACCGGATCGAAGTCGCGATGGTGGCGCTGCAGGTCGATCGCCCAGCGGCTGTCATAGGCCCACAGCATCGCGACCTTCGCCGCCGGCCCGGTGTCGGCGAGCAGCGGCGCGGCGGCTGTCAGCTCCTTCGCGATCTGCGCGATCTCGGCATGGATCGGGTTGGGCGTGCCGTCCTGCCCCAGCACCGCGCCGTGATAAGTCTCCTGCCCGTTCCGCGCCGGCCGCCACTGCCAGTAGAGCACGCCGTCCGACCCGTGGCTGACCGACTGCCACGCCAGCTCGCGCACCTGCCCCGGGTCGAGCGCGCGGTTGACCGGCACCCAGTCAACCCGGCCGGGCTGAGTTTCCATCAGCCAGAAATTGCGCTGTTTGTAGCCGCGGACGAGGTCGTGATTGGCGCCGTTCGCCACCCAGTCCGGCCGCCCGTCGGGGATGTAATTGTCCCAGCTCGCGAGATCGAGATCGCGGTGCATCACGAAATGGTCGAAGCCCGCATTCCAGAACATCGTGTTGGTCGTGACCCACGCGCGCGGCGCGATCAACGGCCGGATCGCGCGCGCCTGGTTCTGGACATAATCGGTCCATACCGCCGTGGTGAAATGGCGGAAGTCGAGCAGCAGCCCCGGATTCTGCTGCCCGGTCTGGCGCAGCGGGATCTGGTCGAAATCATTGTAGAATTGCGACCAGTACTGCGTCGCCCAGCGCCGGTTGAGCTCGTCGATCGTGCCGTAGCGCTGCTTCAAAAAGGCGTGCCACGCGGCAACCGATTCCGCGTCCCACGACGGCGGCCCGACCTCATTGTCGATCTGCCAGCCGACCACCGCGGGATGCTTGCCGTAGCGCTTCGCCATCTCGACCGCGATGCGGCGCGAGAAGTCGCGATAGCGCTTGCTCGCGAAGGAGAAATGCCGCCGCCCGCCATGGCTGGCGCGCTGGCCATTCTCGTCCACCCGCAGCGTGTCAGGGTACTTTTGCGTCAGCCACGCCGGCGGCGCCGCGCTCGGCGTGCCGATCACCACCATGAAGCCGCGCGCGACCGCCGCCGCGATCGCACGGTCCATCCACGCGAAGTCGAACTTGCCTTCCTCCGGCTCCATCCGCGCCCAGGCGAACTCGCCGATGCGCACGGTGTTGAAGCCCGACGCCTTCATCAGGTCGAGATCGGTTGCCCAGCGTTCCTCGAGCCATTGCTCAGGATACCAGGCGACGCCGACCGCGATCGCGGGCTTGTCGGCAAAAGCCGTCGCGCGATTGGGGAAGACGGTCTGCGCCGACGCACCGGGAACCAGCGCCAGCGCCGCCGCTGCGGCAAGCAGGACCGTCCGCATCACTTGCCCCCGCGCTGCAGCACCGCAACGCCCTCCACCGGCATCGTCACGCTCGACTTGGTGCCGCCCGCAAGGATGTCGGTCATCGGCTCGGGCAGCGCCACGGTCTGCGCGGTGCGGCCGTGGTTGATCAGGATGACGATCCGCCGCCCCTGCCCCTCGCGCGTCATCAGCTCGACATCCGCAGGCACCGCGAAGTCACGCGCGACCCCCGCGCCCGCCAACGCCCCATCGATCAGCGTCTTCATCACCGCATCGTCGACCAGCGCGCCGACATAGGTGATCCGCCCCTTGCCGACCTTGCGGCTGATCACCGCCGGCTTGCCGTCGAGCCAGCCATTGGCCTTGCCGTAGCGCAGCAGCGTCTCGGTGTCGGGGGCGCTGGTCGAGAGCTGTTCGGCCCAGATCGTGGCCTTACCGCCGCCGACATCGACCGCCTCGTCGAGCGCATAATATTGCTCGACCCGCCCGCCGAGCAGCTCGGCGAGCGGCCCCGGCTGGCGCTGGGTCTGGAGCGCGTTGAATTCGTCCTTCATCCCAGAGCGCGGCCCCAGGATCAGGTGTCCGCCGCCGCGGACATAGTCCGCCAGCCGCTTCGCCGTCGTCTCGCTGATAATGTTGAGGCTCGGCGCGACGACGAGCTTGTACCCGGCAAGCGGCGCCACCTCCACCTCGACGATGTCCACGGCCCCGCGCGCATCCTTGAGCGGCTGGTAATAATCGAGCAGCACCTCGATCTGGTCATAGTCGCGATGGTGCAGCTGGAAGTCGATCGCCCAGCGGCTGGCATAATCGTGCAGGATCGCGACGTCGGACACCGGATGCGTCCCCGCGATCAGCGGCGAGGCCTTGGCCATCTCACGCCCGATCTGCTGCACCTCGGCATAGACCGGCACCGGCTTGCCGTCGGCGCCGATCAGCGATCCGTGCAGCGTCTCCTGCCCGTTGAGCGCGTTGCGCCACTGCCAGTAGAGGATGCCGTCCGATCCGTGGCCGATCGCCTGCCACGCCATCGCGCGTGTCTCGCCGGGATAGAGCATGTTGCTCACCCCCGCCCAGTTCACATAGCCCGGCTGGATCTCCATCACCCAGAAATTCTTGCGCTTCCACCCGCGCACCAGGTCGTGGGTCGCACCGTTGCGATAGGGCTTGAGGTGCCCGCTGCCGACGTAATTGTCCCATGAGGTGAAATCGAGGTCGCGGTTGGCGGCGTAGCGATCGAAGCGGTTGGCCCAGCCAAGCCCGCCGAAGTTCACCGTGATGAACTGCTTGGGATCAGCATGCGCGCGGATCGCGTCGAGCTGGTTCCTGTGGAACGCCACCCATTGCGAGGTGATGAAGCGCTTCAATTCCAGCATCCAGCCGGGATTGGCCTTGTCGTTGCTGAAGGGAACCTGCTCCCAGGCGGTATAGCTCTGTGACCAGTATTGGGTGGTCCACGCGTCGTTCAATTTGTCGAGCGTGCCGTAGCGCTGCTTGAGCCACGCGACCCACGCCGCCTTCGCCTCGGGATCATAGCTCTCGTCGGTCGGTTCGTTGCCGATCTGCCAGCCGATGACGTTGGGCTCCTTGCCCAGCGCCTGCGCCATGCGTGTCACAATCTCGCGGCAGAAGTCGCGATAGCGTTTCGACGAGATCGAGAATTGCCGCCGCCCGCCATGGCCGACCTTCTGGCCGTTGCTCTGGATCTGCGAGACGTCGGGATATTTCTGCGTCATCCACGCCGGCGGCGTGTCGCTCGGCGTGCCGATCACCACCTTGATGTCGTACTTCGCCGCCAGCCGCACCGCGCGGACCAGCCAGTCCATGTCGTACTTGCCCTCTTCGGGCTCCATCCGGCTCCAGGCATATTCGCCGATGCGCACCACATTGGCGCCATGCGCCTTCATCAGCCGCAGATCCTCGGCCCAGCGCTCCTCGGGCCATTGCTCGGGATACCAGGCCGAGCCGAGCCACAGTCTGTCGAACTGCTGCTGCCCCGCCGGCGCCTCGGTCTGCGCCGCAGCGGGAAGCACGGGCGCCGCCGCGAGCAGCGCGAATGCCAGGAGCCGCTTCATGCCGTCGCCGCCTTCTGATCGAAGCCCTTGGAGCTGTCGATCAGCGCGAACAGCCCTGCCGCGATCAGCACCATCAGCGCGACGCCTTGCACCGGCAGGTCATAGCTGCCCGTGCCCTTGATGATGTATCCGGTCGCCACGACGCCGACAAAGCCGCCCAGATTGCCCAGCATGTTCATGAAGCCTGTCGCGGTGCCGCCGTAGCGCCCGCCGATCGACATGCACATCGCCCAGGCGCTCGGCAGCATCAGGTCCATCACGGCAAAGCTCGCGGCGGCCAGCACGACGACCATCGTCTTGTCGGGTGTCAAGCTCATCGCCAGCAACAGCGCCGCGGTGACGCTCAAGCAGACGCTGGTGATCAGGCGATAGGCGAGCTTGAATCCGATCCGCGCGCCCAGCTGGTCGCTCAGCACCCCGCCGATCAGGTTGCTGACGATGCCGAGCAGGAACGGGATCGCCGCATACACGGCCATCTCGGTCTGTGTGAAGCCGCGGCCGTTGGTCATCCACTGCGAGAACCAGCCGAAATAGAACCAGCTGCCGAAGGCATAGAAGAAATAGGCGATTCCGATCAGCCACAGCTGCGGCAGGCTGAGCAGCTTGCCCCATGGCGTGCCCGAATGGCCGGCACCCGCGTCGTCGCCGATCTCCGCCGCTTCCTCCGGCGTGATGCCCGGCTGGTCGGCCGGGCGGTCATGATACCAGCGCCACCATAGGATCGCCCAGACGAAGCCGATCAGGCCCAGGATGACGAACACCATCTGCCAGCCGAGATGCGTGTTGAGCGGCACCAGCAGCAGCGGCGCCAGCGCACCGCCCAGCCGGCTCGCCGCCCAGATCACGCCCTGCCCGCGCGCCCGCTCGCGCTTGGGAAACCAACGGTAGAGCACGCCCGACATGTTGGGATAGGCACCCGCGGCGCCGAGGCCGAACATGAAACGCGCCGCCGCGAGTTGCCAGAAATTATGGCACGCGGCCGTGATCGCCGTGAAGAACGACCACCAGACGGTGATCCGGGTCAGTTCCTTGCGATAGCCATAGCGGTCGCCGATCGCGCCGGAGGGAACCTCGAACACGGCGTAGGCGAAGGTATAGGCGCCCAGCACCCAGCCCCATTCCGCGGGGCTGATCCCGAGGTCCTTCTGGATCGCCGGCCCGGTGACGGCGATCGCCATCCGGTCGATGAAGGTGATGACCGAGAGCGCGGCGAGAAAGCCGAGTACGGCATGCCGCTTCTTCATTTGCCGAGGCCCTTGAGCACTTCGGCCGCGCGCAGCATGCCGAGCTCGGGGCTCGACAGCACCGGCGCCTTGACCGCGCCTTCGGGCAGCGTCGCGACGACGCGCGCCATTGACGCCTGCGCCAGCACGATCGCATCGACATCGGCCAGCGCGGTGGTGAGCGCTTCGCCCACAATCCGGTCGTGCGTTGCGCCGTCACCGGCCATCACCGCCTCGAACGCGCCTTCGCACAGATGCGCGACCAGCTCGATCTGCTTGCCCTGCTCCGCGGCGACGCGGCTGACGAGGTCGGCGGTGGGTTCGAGCGTGGTCGAAAGCGTCGCGACGACGCCGATCCGCTTCGCGCTCGCCACCGCCTGCTCGGCCATGGCGCGGTCGACGCGCAGCACGGGCTGCTCGTAGAGTTCGGCCGCCATCTCGACCGCGCGCCCGATCGACGAGCAGGTCACCATCGCCACGTCGCACCCGGCGTCGAAGGTCGATCCGACCAGCCGGATCACCTGCCGCATCGTCGCCTTCTGCAGATGCCCGGCGGCGATGGTGTTCTTGATCGTGCTCTCGTCGACGAAGTGGAGGATGCGCACATCGGGCATCACCCGCGCCGCGATCTCGTTGAACACCGCCGCGAGCATCGGTGAATTATGGACCAGTCCCAGCGTCGGCATCGTCTCTCCCTTTTTCGTTATCTCGTGAATTCGTGCGTGCCTGACCTGATCTCGAAGCGGGTCAGGCCGCCTTCCTCTCGCGTATCTCCGGGCACACCGCGCCAGCCGCCGCCGGGCAGCTCGACATCAGCGAGGGTGTTGGCAGGCACGGTCAGCGTCAGGCGGTTGAGGCCAGCAGCGCCACCCCCGGTCTCGGTTGCAATAAGGCCCACCGGCGAGTCGAACTTCGCCGCAACGCGCCCGACCTCGGGCAACCACACCGGCCGCACCGCGATCCGGCGGAAGCCGGGCGCGGCGGGCGCGATCCCCGCCAGCCGCCGGTAGAAGAAGCCGACCACCGCGCCGAAGGCATAATGGTTGTAGCTGTTCATGCTGAGATCGCCGGTGTCGCCGTTCCAGCGTTCCCACACCGTCGTCCCGCCCTGCTGCGGCATATAGCCCCAGCTCGGATAGCCGGTCTGAAGCAGCAGTCCGCTGACCTCATCCCACAGCCCGGCATCGGCGAGCACGTCGAGCAGATAGGGGGTGCCGAGGAAGCCGGTCGAGAGCTTCATGCCGCGCCCGCGGATCTCGTCCGCCAGCACTTGCGCCGCCGCCGCACGGCGGTCCTCCGGCACGAGGCCAAAGGCGAGCGAGAGCACCTGGCTGGTCTGGCTGCCATTGCCGCACACGCCGTCCTCGCCCACGAACTCGGCGGCATAGGCCTCGGCGATCGCCGCGTGCAGCGCACGATAGCGGAGCTCCTCGGCGTCACGCCCGGTCGCCGCCGCCATCTCGGCCATGAGCTCGGCGCTCCACGCCCAATAGGCGGTCGCGCACAGGATGCGCGGCGTGGTCTCGTCATCGGGCTTGATCGCGTCGACCGACAGCCAGTCGCCAAGGTCGAGCCCGCGGTCGCTGCGCCACACATGATCCGGGTTGGTCCGCGCGACATAGGCCATCCAGCCTTCCATCGCGTCCCAATTCTCGTCGATCACCGCGGTGTCGCCGTAACGCTGCCACAGCTGCCACGGCAGGATGATCCCCGCCTCGCTCCATCCCGCCGTCACCACGTCCGGGAAGGACAAGGGCTGCGGCACCACGATCGGATAGGCCCCGTCGTCGCGCTGCGCCGCGCGCGCCTCGAGCAGGAAGCGGCGGATGAAGGGATCGACTTCCATGTTGAACGCGGCGGCGTCGAGGAACACCTGGATGTCGCCCATCCAGCCCATCCGCTCGTCGCGCTGCGGGCAATCGGTCGGCACCGCGAAGAAGTTGCTGCGCTGGCTCCACAACGCGTTGTTCCAGATTTGCTGGAGCAGCGGCGCGTCGTGGAAGGTCATCTGGCCCACCTCGCGGCACGCGCTGTGGACAATCACGCCCTCAACGTCGTCAGCCGTCGGCGTGCCGGGCCAACCTTCGACCTCGACATAGCGGAACCCATGATAGGTGAAGTGCGGCTCAAAGCTCTCGACCTCTCCCGTCCCCGCCAGCGTGAAGCTGTCGGTCGCCTTGGCGAGGCGCAGGTTGGAGAGATCCGCGGTGCCGTCCGGATTGAGCAACTCGGCGAACTTGGCAGTGATCGTCGTGCCCGCCGGCCCGGTCGCGCGGATGCGTACCCATCCGGGAAAATTCTGTCCAAAATCAAATATATAACGACCAGGCGCCGGCTCGCTCACCGATACCGCGCGCCGCGTCCCGGTGCGATCGAGCAACGGCGAGGTCTGGGCGATGATCGCCACGTTCGGCGCAGCGCCAACCTTGGCATCCGCCCAGCTCGAAGCGTCGAACCCCGGCAGCGCCCAGCCCGGCACGATCCGCCGCGCGTCAAACGTCTCGCCGTCATAGATTTCCGACTTGAGGATCGGCGAGGTCGCGATCTTCCAGTCCGGCCCGGTCGTCACCCAATCGTGCGAGCCGTCTTCATAGTCGATCCGCAGCATCGCGCGAAACCGCCGCGGCGCCGGGCCGAAGCCATAGCGCTCGATCCGCCAGCCGAACGGCGAGGCATAGAAGCCGTCGCCGACCACAGCGCCGAGCGCATTCTCGCCCTGCGCGATCAGCGCGGTCACGTCGTAGGTCTGGTAGAGGAGGTGGCTCTTCGCCACGGTGATCTCGGGCGCGAGGATCGCCTGGCTCACCTTCTGCCCGTTGATCCGCGCGTCATAGGCGCCGAGCGCGGTGGCGTAGAGCCGCGCCGCGGTGATGGGCTTGCCCACCTCGAACCCCGTACGCAGCAGCATCGCGGGCTCGCTCGGCCGCGGATCGCCTTGCGCCCAGCTGGTGCTCGGCACCGCCGCCGCCCAGCCGCTCGCGTCGAAACCGGTGTCAGTCCAGCCTTCCGGCGCATCGGGCATCACCCGGAACGCGCGGCTCACGATCCGCTCCACGCTGCCGTCGGCGCGGTGCAGCCGGATCAGCGCGGAGAACGCGCCGCCATCGACCGGGAAGAAGCCGGTCGTATCAGCCTCGACCAGCGCGCAGACGCTGTTGCGCCCCGCCTTCACCTCGCCGTCATACGGCGCGAGCGTGCCCCAGAAGGGGAGGTACGTATCCCAGTCGAAATGCCAGTCGAGCGGCGACTTGGCGCCATTGACCCACACGCCGCGCAGATGGTCCTTGCCCGCGACCAGCACCTCGGCGCGCATCAGATCGGCGGGCGCATCGAAATCGAGCCGGAAGGCGTGCGGGCGCGCATCGAGCGAGATCTCGCCCCACATCCAGCTCACCCCCGCGGCGCGATCGGCAGCGGCGAGTTCGTCCTCCGCCTCGATCCAGTCACCGCGCCAGTCTTCGGGCGACAGCAGCCCCGCCTCGAACCACGCCGGATCGGAGATGGCGACGCCATTGACCTCCACCGTCCACCACACCCGCTGCATCGACGCCAGCGCCGGACCGCCATAAGCGACATCGAACGTCGCATCGCCTGCGATCTCGCGGCTGTCCCACAGCAGCTCGCCTGCTTTCAGCGCCGCTTCGCTCGCTGCGGCGCGGATGCGATAGCTGGTCTGCTTCGCCACGTTCTCGATCCGCCACGACAGGCGCGGATGCCGCACCTGCGTGCCCAGCAGATCGACGGTATATTCCGCACGGAGATCGGTGACGCGCATGGCCTAGAGCTCGAGCCCCAGCCGGTAGATGCGGGCGGCGTTGCCGCCGAACAGCGCCGCGCGCTCGTCGGTGGAAAAGTCCACGGTGATCGCGTCATAGGCGTCGAAATGCTTGTCGAAGCTGCCGAACAATTTGTCGGTCGGGAAGTTGCTCGCGAACATCGCCCGCTCGATGCCGAACAGCTCGATCGTCTCGAGCACATAGCCGCGCGCCTGCGCCTCATCCCATGGCCGCCAGGTGAAACCCATGCCCGAGATCTTGACCGCGACATTGGGCAACGCCGCGAACGCCGCCATGCCCCGCCGCCACACGCCCCAGCCATCCTCATCCCCGGGGATCGCCATGCCGGTATGGTCGAGGATCACCTGCGTATCCGGGTGCTTCGCGATCAGCTCGGCGAGATGCGCGAACTGACCGGGATAGGCCTGAAGGTCGAAGCTCAGGCCGAACTTGCTGAGCAGCCCGAACCCGCGCGCCCAGGCATCACTCATCGTGACATCGGCGGGTGAGTAGCTGCGCGCCGGATCGGGATGCCAGTTGATGATGTGGCGGATGCCGCGCACGTTGCGGTGCTCGACATGCGCCGCGAGCAGCGCCTCGACCCCAGGGTCGTCGAGCGCCGCAAAAGCAACGATGCCGCTCGGCAGCCCGCGCTCGTCGGCCATGGCCTGCAGCCACTGCGTCTCCTTGAGCGCGTCCCCGGGATGCGCGCCCGCGTCGATATGCACGATCCCGCGCACTTCCCACTTGCCCGCGTCGGCCAGATAGGTGTCGAGCGGATAGTCGACCGCGATCGGCTCGACGCTGCCGTTGGGACCGTCATCGCTGAACGGCCCCGTCAGCCACGGGTAGCGGATATGCGCGAGGTCCCAGAGATGGACGTGCGGATCGACGAGAGGCGGGCGGCTCATGTCAGAAGGTCGTCCGCCCGCCCGAGGTGTCGAAGGTCGAGGCGGTGGTGAAGCTGCACTCCTCGCTCGCCATGAAGCAAACCATCGCCGCGCTCTCCTCGACTTCGCCGAGGCGGCCCATCGGGATCTTCGAGCGCATGTAATCGACCTGGCTCTGCGGCAGCTGGGCGAGGATCGGGCTCTCGAACGTCGCCGGAGTCAGCGCGTTCGCGATCACGCCCTTACCCGCCAGTTCCTTGCCGAGCGACTTGGTGAGGCCGATCACCGCCGCCTTCGACGCCGAATAGGCGCTGGCGTTGGGATTGCCTTCCTTGCCCGCGACCGAGGCGATGTTGACGATGCGGCCATAGCCGTTCTCGAGCATCAGCGGCACGATCGCACGGTTGCAGTAGAACAGCCCGTTGACGTTGATGTCGAACACGCGCAGCCAGCTGTCGACCGGATATTCGTGCACCGGCGCAGTCGCGCCGGTGATGCCCGCCGAGCAGACCAGCACGTCGACCTTGCCGCCCAGCGCCGCGGCACTGGCCTTGGCCGCAGCCTCGACCGCCGCCTGATCGGACACGTCGAGCGCCTGCACGTCGGTGGCGCCGACCTCATCCCTCGCCGCAGCGAGATTGTCGGCGCTCAAGTCCCACAGTGCGACCTTGCCGCCCTCGGCGAGAATGCGCTTGGCGACAGCCTTACCGAGGCCCGACGCGCCGCCGGTGATCACCGCCGTGTGCCCGGCGAAACGGCCTGCGTACGCGCTCACTTGGCGGGCGCCCATGCGACGAAGTCCTGGCGCTGCTCGCCGAGCTTCTCGATGCCGAGCTCGACCACGTCGCCGGCCTTGAGATACCAGGGCTCGGGCTTCTGGCCGAGACCGACGCCCGGCGGGGTGCCGGTGGTGATGACGTCCCCGGGCAGCAAAGTCATGATCTGCGAGAGATAGGAGACGATCTGCGCGACGTTGAAGATCATCGTCTTGGTGTTGCCGTCCTGCACCTTCTTGCCGTTGACCGACAGCCACATCGACAGGTTCTGCGGATCGCCGACCTCGTCGGCGGTGACCAGCCACGGGCCGATCGGTCCAAAGGTCGGGAAGCCCTTGCCCTTGTCCCAGGTCATGCCGCGCTCGGCCTGCCAGTGGCGCTCGGACACGTCGTTGACCACGCAATAGCCGGCGACGTGCGACAGCGCGTCGGCTTCGGACACATTGTTGGCGGCGGTGCCGATCACGATGCCGAGTTCGACCTCCCAGTCGGTCTTCTTGGAATCCTTCGGGATCGTCACCGGATCGTTCGGGCCCTGGATGCAGCTCACCCATTTGTTGAACACCACCGGTTCCTCGGGAATCGGCAGGTTCGATTCATGCGCGTGATCGACATAGTTGAGGCCGATCGCGACGAACTGGCGTGTGCCGCCGACGCAGGGGCCATAGCGCACCTCGCCCTCGACTAGCGGCAGGCTGGCGGGATCGATCCCGGCGAGCCTGGCGAGACCATCCTTGCCGATCGCGTCCGGGCCGATGTCGGCGACATGGGCGGAGAGGTCGCGGATGCGGCCATCGGCGTCGATCAGGCCGGGCTTCTCGGCGCCGGGGGCACCATAACGGCAGAGCTTCATGTCGGGTCCTTCAGTCTTGAGCGTTCAATCATTGGGATAGGGCCGGTGCAGCGCGATGTCGCGATTGAGCTCAACCCCGAAGCCGGGTTTGTCGAGTTCGGAGGCGCGGATCTTGCCGTTGACGGGGACGGGTTCGCCGAGCAGCTGCGGCGCGAACATCGGGACGACCTCGGTGGGTCCGGGGTGCATCATCAGGAACTCGGCGAACGGCGAGTTGTGGCGCGTGATCACGAAGTGATAGCTGTAGACCGACGAGCCGTGCGGCACCATGAGGACGCCGCGGCTGTCGGCATAGCTCGCGATCTTGATCAGCTCGGTGACCCCGCCGCACCAGCCGACATCGGGCTGGATGATGTCGCAGCAGTCCATGTCCATCAGCATGCGAAAGCCCCAGCGCGTCGCCTCATGCTCGCCGGTGGTGACGAGCAGGCCCTTGGGCGCGTTCCGCTTGAGCGCGGCATAGCTCCAGTAATCGTCGGGGGAGAGCGCCTCCTCGATCCACTTCAAGCCGCACTCGTCCCACGCGCGATGCGCGAGGCGGGTGGCATAGTCGAGGTCGAGGCTCATCCAGCAATCGAGCATCAGCCAGAAATCATCGCCGCACTTCGATCGCATGTCGGCGAGGTTGGCGATGTTCTTGTCGAGCCCCTCGAGCCCCTCGGCGGGCCCGTGGTGGAGCGGCAGCTTGCCGCCGATGAACCCCATCTCTTTGGCAAGGTCGGGCCGCGCGCCGGTGGCGTAGAATTGCAGCTCGTCGCGCACCGCGCCGCCGAGCATGTGATAGACCGGCTCGCCGCGCAGCTTGCCGAGCAAATCCCAGATGGCGAGGTCGACGCCGGAGATGGCGTTCACCACCAGCCCCTTGCGCCCATAATATTGGGTCGAGAAGTACATCTGGTCCCAGATCTTCTCATACTCGGCCGGGCTGCGCCCGATCAGGAAGCGCGACAAATGCTTCTCGACGATGAAGCAGGCCGGCTCGCCGCCGGTGGTGACCGCAAAGCCGACCGTGCCGTCCTCGGCCTCGAGCTCGACCACCAAAGTGCCGAGCACGTTGATCCCGAAGCTCTGGCGCGACTGGCGATACTCCGGATAGCGCGCCATCGGGGTCGCGATGTGATCGTCGATCCAGTGCCCCGCACCCTGATCGTGATAATCCGCACCCCCACCCCGCACCGTGTAGGCACGGACATGCTTGATCTTCGGAAGACCCACGAATTTCCCTTCGTTCATCGTACGATGCTCGCCCCATTTCCAATATCGTCGAGCACCAGCACCCAGTCATTGCCCGCCCTGGTCTCGCCCGGCGGATCGAAACGCTGCTCGCCGCGATTGGCGAACGTGCCTACGGCCACGAACCCGCCGTCGCGCGGCGAATACCATTGCGCCTTCACCTGGGGCCCGCTGATCGCACCGAGCTTCATCGTGAACGGGCGGCCGGTATAGGTGTAGGCAAAGGCATAGGACTTGCCCCGGCTCGCCAGCACGCGATCGTAGCGCACGCCATTGTCGGCGATCAGCGCCTGATCGGGCACCCGCTCGAGCATCGGCCGCGATTCGATCAGCGCGCGCAGATGGCGCATCTGGTTCGCGCCCGGGGCCTCGATCGCCTTGTCCCAATGCAGGTTCGGCTCGAAGTTCGCGGTGTCGGCGCCCGTGAGGAAGAACTGCATTACATGGTTCTCACCATAGGTGTGGCCGAACGCGCCCGCCATCACCGCCCACCAGCCATAGCGGCGCACATCAGCGGCCTGCCAGCGCGGCTGATCCTTCTCGTGCAGCCCGTGCGGGATATTCTCGTAGCTCGGCTCGCCGTCGATCGTCGGCTTGGGCGGGGTGCGGGCGAGGTCCTGCTCGACATAGCGCCAGTTATCCTCGCCGATCGCGTTGGCGCCTTCCTGCGCGTAGCTGCGGTGGCCCGACTGGAACATGTTGAAGTCCAGCCACGGCGCCTGATGCCATTGCCAGGACGAGGTGGTGCGGCCGATCGGATGGAAGGTCATCAGCTGCCTGGGCGCGATGCGCTTGATCGTCGTGCCGAGCGCGTCCCACACCGCGTTGCGCATTTCCGAGCGCGTGTCGCCGCCGTTGAGCCAGATCACGTTGGGCGCCTTGCCATAGCGCTCGGCCATGAAGCGGCCATAGACCGGGGCATTCTTCTCGTTGAGCTGCCGCTCCATCGCGAGGTCGCCCCAGGCCGGCACCAGCGCGAGGTACATGCCATGCGCCTGCGCACGCTCGATCACCCAGTCGAGATGGTCCCAATAGTCGTACTCACCCGCCTTGGCCGGGTCCTTGCCCGGCGTGGTGCGCGGCCGCCCGGGGTCGCCATCGACCAGCGCGGGCGCGTCGTAGCGGCTAGTCATCTTGTTGGTGTGGAGCACCATCACTTGGACGACGTTGAACCCCTGGCGCTTGCGCGTGGTTAGGTAGCGCTCGGTCTCTTCGCGATTGAGCCGGCTGAGCAGCAGCCAGGCGGTGTCGCCCATCCAGAAGAAAGGCTTGCCACCCGCCTCGAGATAACGGTGATTGGCCGAGACGCTGAGCGGCAGTGTCTGCGCGGAGGCCGGTGCTGCCGCCAGTGCCGCAGCAAGCACAGTCAGCAAGAATCGCCCACCAGACACTTGCAATGACATCCCCACACTCTCCCAGGCCCGCCGCTGCGAAGGCGGCGCTAGTCATTCGCGCGAGACTCAGCAGCAGCGCGCGACGATGTCAGATTCTAAATATAATAGTACTAATTGGTCAAGCGTTTCGATGCGCAAAAGCGGCGGGCGCGGGGCCGCCTGTCGCCCAGTCGAGCAGCTCGATCACGTGCACCACCGGGGTGCCGCTGCGCTGACCGATCTGCATCGCGCAGCCGACATTGCCGGTGGCGATCACGTCCGCGCCCAGGCGCTCCAGATTGGCGGTCTTGCGGTCGCCGAGCTTGCCCGCGATCTCGGGCTGAAGGATGTTGTAGGTGCCTGCCGATCCGCAGCAGAGATGCGCTTCGACCGGGGTGCGCACCGCATAGCCGGCGGTCGCCAGCAGCCGTTTGGGGGCCTCGGTCACCTTCTGCCCATGCTGCAGCGAGCAGGCGGCGTGATAGGCGACGGTCAGCCCGCGCCCGTCGCCGTGCGGCAGCTCGGCCTCGACCAGCAGCTCGGAAATATCCTTCGCCAGCGCCGAGACCTGCGCCGCCTTTTCGGCATAGGCGGGGTCGTTGCGCAGCATGAAGCCATAGTCCTTGATCGTCGTGCCGCAGCCCGATGCGGTCACCACGATCGCGGCGAGTCCTTCGCCCTCGATCTCGCGGGTCCACGCATCGACGTTGCGCCGTGCCGCATCGAGCCCGTCCGCCTCGCGTCCCATATGATGCACCAGCGCGCCGCAGCAGCCCTCGCCCAGCGCGAACACCGCGTCATAGCCGGCGCGGTTGAGCAGCCGCACCGCCGCCGCGCGATATTCGGGCTTGAGCACCGGCTCGGCACAGCCCTGGAGCAGCGCGACGCGGCCCTTCGCGCCGGGTACCGTCCTGGTCACCGCGGGGACCTTGGCCGGCACCTGCTTCGGCGCCATCGCCAGCATCGCCGCCAGCGGCTTCACCCCCGCCAGCAGCGGCGCGAACGGCCGCCCGAGCTTCGCCAGCGTCAGTGCGGCGCGGAACCGTCCGGGATAGGGCAGCACCGCCGCCAGCAGCAGCCGCACCGCGCGCTCGTGCCACGGGCGCTGGTAGTTCTCGTGGATATAGGCCCGCGCGTGATCGACCAGGTGCATATAGTTCACGCCCGAGGGGCAAGTCGTCATGCACGACAGGCAGGACAGGCAGCGGTCGACATGCTTGACCGTCTCCGGTCCCGGCTTGCGCTGGTTCTCGAGCATGTCCTTGATCAGGTAGATGCGGCCGCGCGGGCTATCGAGCTCGTCGCCGAGCAGCACATAGGTCGGGCAGGTCGCGGTGCAGAAGCCGCAATGCACGCATTTGCGGATCGCGCCCTCGGACGACGCCGTCGCGGGATCGGCGAGCTGCTCGGGGGTGAAGCGGGTCTGCATCTAGAAGCGCCCCGTCTCGAACACGCCGTCGGGATCGAAGGCGCGACGCACGCGCGCCTCGATCGCCGCCAGTGCAGGCGGTTGCGGATGCAGCGCCGGGACCGTTCTGCGCATCACATCGCTCGCCCGCACCAGCGTCGCGTGCCCGCCCGCGGCTTCAGCAGCGGCGCGGATCACCGCGGAATCGGCGTTGCTCGCCAGCCAGATGAGCCCGCCCGCCCAATCGAGCAGCCACTCCGCATGGGGCAACGCAGCGACCACATCAGGCGCCTTGCCGGGCGCGACGATCAGCCGCCACAACGGCAACGCGCCCGACAGAGGCGAAGCATCGCGCACCGCCAGCCACAGCGCATCGCCCTCTTCCAGCGCCTCGAATTCCGGCAGCATCGCCACGCGCGCCGTGACCGATTCCGCGAACCCGTCGAGCCGCAGCGCAGTCACCGCGTCGCCGCGCCAGTCGGGCAGATGCGCCGCCGCGGTCACTTCCGCCGCCGACCCCATCGCCCGCGCCATCGCCGCCACCGCGCCCGCTGCGTCCAGTCCGCGTGAGACCAGCGTATGCCGCACGCGTGGCGCGGGCAGCACCTTGAGCGTCAGTTCGGTCAGCGCCGCGAGCCGGCCCCAGCTCCCCGCCATCAGCTTGGGCAGGTCATAGCCGGTGACATTCTTCACAACCTTCGCCCCCGCGACGAACGTCTCGCCACGCCCAGATACCGCGGTGAAGCCGAGCAGGTGATCACGCGCGCCACCGCGCGACAGCCGCGCCGGCCCTGCCACACCGGCAGCGATCACGCCGCCGATTGTCGCTCCGCCGTCATTGCCAAGTATCGCGCCATGATCGAACGGATCGAACGCCAGCATCTGGTCCTCACCCGCGACCAGCGCTTGCACCTCGGCCAGCGGCGTGCCCGCACCGACAGTCAGCACGAGCTCGGACGGGTCATAGTCCACCACCCCGGCGAACCCGCGCATGTTCACGATCTGCGCCTCGCACGGCGCACCGATCGCGTCCTTGCTCCCGCCCCCGCGCAGCCGCAACTTGCCGCCCGCCGCGACGATCTCGCACAACTCGCCCATGTCCGCCGGGCACAGCATCAGAAGCGCGGCAGATCGGGGAACGGCACCCGCCCGCGATGGACATGCATCCGCCCCAGCTCGGCGCAGCGGTGCAGCTCCGGAAACATCTTGCCCGGGTTGAGCAGCAGTTCGGGATCGAACGCGCATTTCACCCGCTGCTGCTGCGCGAGATCGGCCTTCGAGAACATCGTGTGCATCAGGTCGCGCTTCTCGACCCCCACGCCATGCTCGCCGGTCAGCACGCCACCCACTTCGACACACAGCCGCAGGATATCCGCTCCGAACGCCTCGGCCATCTCCAGCTGCCCCGGCTGGTTGGCGTCGTACAGGATCAGCGGGTGGAGATTGCCGTCGCCGGCATGGAACACGTTGATCACGCCGAGCCCATATTGCTCCGACAGCGCCGTCATCCGCGTTAGCACCTCGGGCAACCGCCGCCGCGGGATCGTGCCGTCCATGCAGTAATAGTCGGGCGAGATCCGTCCCGCCGCCGGGAACGCCGCCTTGCGCCCCGCCCAGAACGCCACGCGCTCCGCCTCGTCGGCCGACGCGCGCACCGACACCGCACCGTTCGCCCGCGCGATCGCCTCGACCTCGCCGCTCAGGTGCCCGCACTCCGCACCCGGTCCGTCGAGCTCGACGATCAGCAGCGCCTCGACATCGAGCGGATAGCCGACGTTGACGAAGGCCTCGGCGGCATGGATCGCGGGCCGGTCCATCATCTCCATCCCTGCCGGGATGATCCCCGCGGCGATCACGTCGGCGACGCAGCGCCCCGCGCCCTCGACATCGGGAAAGCCGATCAGCAGCGCCCTCGCCGTCTCCGGCCGCGGCAGGATGCGGACCGTCACCTCGGTCACCACGCCGAGCAGCCCCTCCGACCCCACGATCACGCCGAGCAGGTCGAGCCCGGCCGGTTCCAGTCCACGCCCGCCGAGCCGCACGATCTCGCCCTCGATCGTCACCAGCTCGACACCGAGCACGTTATTCGTGGTGAGCCCGTATTTGAGGCAATGCACCCCGCCCGAATTCTCGGCGACGTTACCGCCGATCGTGCAGGCGATCTGGCTGGAGGGATCGGGCGCGTAATAGAAGCCCATGTCCTCCACCGCGCGGGTGATGGCGAGGTTGGTCACCCCCGGCTGCACCACCGCGACGCGATCTTCATAGTCGATGTCGAGCACGCGGTTGAACTTCGCCATGCCGAGCAGCACGCCGTCGGCGAGCGGCAGCGCCCCGCCCGACAGCGACGTGCCCGCGCCGCGCGGCACCACCTTCACCCGGTTCGCATGGCACCAGCCCAGCACCGCGGCGACCTGCGCGACCGTCTCGGGCAGCACCACCAGCAGCGGCACCTGCGCATAGGCGGTCAGCCCGTCGGACTCGTACGGCCGCAGCGCCTCGGCATCGTCGATCACGCCCTCGCCGGGAACGATGGCCCGCATCGCCGCCACGATCTCCGCCCGCCGCGCCAGCGTCGCGGCATCGGGGACGGGCATGACGAGCGACACGCGACGGCCTTACTGGAGGTTCACGAACGCGCCGCCGTCGACGAGCAGGGCGGCGCCGGTGACGTAAGCCGCCATTTCCGACGCGAGGAACACGATCGGCCCGGCCAGATCCTCGGACTCGCCCAGCCGCCCGAGCGGGATGCGCGCGGTCATGCGGTCGCGCTTGTCCTGGTCGGCGAGGTCGTCCTTGTTGATCTCGGTCAGGATCGTGCCGGGCAGCACCGAGTTGCAGCGGATGCCGTGCCTTCCGAGCGCGATCGCGGCCGACTGCATCAGCGAGTGCACGCCGGCCTTGGTCGGGGTGTAATGCGTCTGGAACTCGCCGCCGACCAGCGCCGAGATCGACGAGACCGCGACGATCGCCCCGCCTTCGCCCTGCTTCACCATCTGGTTCGCCGCGGCCTGCACCATGTAATAGGCGCCGTGGAGGTTGACGCGGAAGGTGCGGTCGACCGTCTCGACCGGCATGTCGAGAAAGGCGTGGAACGGGCAGATGCCGGCGTTGGAGACCATCACGTCCACCCGCCCGAATGCCTCGACCGCCTTGGTCACGAAATCGGTCGCAGTCTCGGGCAGCGCGACGTCGCCCTTCACCGCCAGGCCGCGTTGGCCCAGCGCCTCGATCTCCGCGACGCACGACGCCGCCTTGTCGTCGCTCGACGCATAGTTGATCGCGACGTTCGCGCCGTGCTGCGCGGCGCCGATCGCCGCGGCGCGGCCGATGCCGGTCGATCCACCGGTGACCAGCACGGTCTTGCCTTCGAGAAGCTTCATTTGACGTCCTCAGCAAGGATCGAGCGATCGATCGCCTCGATCCGGTTGACTCCGGTCAGCGTCATCGCGACCGTCATTTCCTTGGCGATCAGCTCAAGCAGCTTGGCCACCCCGGCCTCGCCCTGCGCCGCCAGCGCATAGACCCAGGCGCGCCCGAGCAGCACGCCCTGCGCGCCCAGCGCCAGCATCCGAACCACGTCGAGCCCGTTGCGCACGCCACTATCGGCGAGCACGGTGAGCCGGTCGCCCACCGCGTCCGCAATCGCCGGCAGCGCGCGCGCGCTCGACAATACGCCGTCGAGCTGGCGCCCGCCATGGTTGGAGACGACGATGCCGTTGGCGCCGATCGCCGCCGCCTCGCGCGCATCCTCGGGGTCGAGGATGCCCTTGATGATCAGCGGCCCGTCCCACGCCTCGCGGATCCACTCCAGATCCTTCCACTGGATCGACGGATCGAAATTGGCGCCGAGCCAGCCCATATAGTCGTTGAGCCCGCTATCCTTGCCCAGCACCGGGAGCAGGTTGCCGAGCATGTGCGGCCGGCCCCACAGCCCGACGTCCCACGACCAGCCCGGCTTGCCCATCGCCTGGAGCACGCGGCGCACCGCGGCGTTCGGCCCGGACATGCCCGAATGCGCATCGCGATAGCGCGCACCCGGCACCGGCATGTCGACCGTGAACACCAAGGCCGCGGCACCCGCCGCCTTGGCCCGTGCGATCAGGTCCTTCATGAACGCGCGGTCGCGGAGCACGTAGAGCTGGAACCAGAAGGGGTCGGCCGCCTGCGCCACTTCCTCGATCGAGCAGATCGACACGGTCGAGAGGCACGCCGGAATCCCCGCCGCCCTGGCCGCGCGCGCCGCCTGCAGCTCGCCGCGCCGCGCATACATGCCGCTGATCCCGACCGGCCCGAGCGCCACCGGCAGCGCCACCTCGCGCCCGAACCAGCTGGTCTTGAGGTCGATGCTGGCGACGTCCTTGAGCACCCGCTGGCGCAGCGCGATGCTCGCCAGATCGCTCACGTTGCGGCGCAGCGTCTCCTCGGCATAGGCGCCGCCATCGGCATAGTCGAACAGGAAGCGCGGAAGCCGCCGCCGCGCGGCTTCCCGGAAATCATTGGCGGAAGAGATGATCACGCGGTGCCCTTCCCGGCGGCAAGCTCGTTCAGATATTCCTCGAGGTTGCTGTAGCCGTCCTTGTTGCGATCCGCCGCGCCGTCGGCGCTGGCCGGGTCGAGCCCGCGTGCGCGCTCCCACGCGTCGGGCATGCCGTCCTGATCGCCATCAGCCGCCGCGGTGCCCGAACGCAGCGCCGGCCAGCCGCCGTCCTGCGCCTCGTTGTCGATGATCCGCCCGGTGCGATTGCGCACGCCCGCCACGATCTTGAGATCAACCGCGTCGCGCACCAGCGACGCGCCAGCGTCCGCGAGCACACGCTCGAACGCGCGCGGCGCCGGATCGCTCGCCACCGCCCCGACATCGAGCGGCGCGTCGAGCCAGTAGCCTGCGGGGATGTTGCCCTTGACCAGCGTCTTCTGGTCCGCCGGCACCGCACCGTTCATGCTGTTGCCCGACCACCAGGCGCGCGCGAGCTGGTTCTGCTCCTCGAACGCGAAATTGCCCTTGCTGTCGGGTCCGGCGACATAGCTGTTATCGATGAAGTTGTACTGGGCATGTGTCGACACGTCGTAATTATAGCCCGAGCGGTCCTTGCCCCAATTGTAGAAGACGTTGGAGCGGAACTCGAACAGCCCGCCCTTGTCGTCCTCGCTCGGCAACGAATAATTGCCCGGTCGCGGCATGCGGTCGAGATGATTGGCCCAAAGATTGTGGTGCCAGCTGATCTTCGCGCCGCGCGCCGCACGGATCAGGCTGCCGAACCCGTGCTCGCCCTTGTCGTGGTTCGACTTGCGCAGCGAATTGGCGATGATCGACCATTGCACGGTCAGGTCCCACACCCCGTCGCCCGGCTTGTCGTAATGCGTCGAGGCCGACAGCGTCTCGTCGATCGACCAACTCGCCGAGACATGGTCGAGGATGATCCGCCGCCCCCTGGTCACCGTGATCGCGTCCTGCTGCGTGCCCGAGGCGGCGCCGAGCCGCCCGCGGATATAGCGCACCACCACGTCGTCCGCGGCGATGTTGAGCGAGCGGTCGCGGATCGTGATGCCGTCGCCCGGCGCGGTCTGGCCGGCGATGGTCAGCCGCCCGTTGGTCACGACGATGTCGGACTTGAGCGCGATCGTGCCCGAGACGTTGAACACCACGGTGCGCGGCCGCTCCGCCTCGAGCGCCGCGCGCAGGCTGCCCGGCCCGGAATCGTCGAGGTTGGTGACCGCGATCACCCGCCCGCCGCGCCCGCCTTCGGAAAACCGCCCCGCCCCTTCCGCGCCGGGGAAAGCAAGCTGCTGCGCCGCAGCGGGCGCACCCGCCGCCGCCAGCACTGCCAAGATGGCTGCTCCGCGCAGCATCAGAAGGAGGTGAACAGCGCTTCGCGCGCGAGCCTGAGCGCGGTCACCGCATCCTGGCGGTCCTGCGCGTCCTGCATCGCCGCGAAGTCGAGCTTGTCGAGCGCGCGCTCGATGCCCTTCAGGAAGCTGATTGCGCCGTTGGCGACCGCGACGGAGTCCTCGCGGAACGGGAACTGGTCGAGCTGCCACACGCCCTCCCACTTGTTCTTGCGCAGCGTGTAGAAGAACTCGAACAGCTCGATCGGGTGGACCGATCCGGCCATCAGGTCGTCGTCCCAGCCGCGGAAATTGTCGTTCACGTCCATGCCGAACAGCCGGCCATGGTCGATCGCGAGCTGCGCCGAATCCGCCGGGCTCTCGCCGCCGTACAGCGCATGGCCGAAATCGAGCAGGATGCCGACATTGGGCAGCCCCATCCGCTCGATCCCGAGCAGCGTGCGCGACACGCTGTCATAGCTCATATGGCAGCGCGGCTCGCGCGGCTTGTACTCGATCACGAAGTTGAGATCGGGGTTCTGGCTGGCGAGCTCGCCGATCCCCTCGACGCTCATCTGCCACAATTTGCGATGGTCGACCTGGAACGGATAGTCCCAGCCGTCCTGCCCCGGCCACAGCTTGACGTAGTTCGCATCGAACCTCCGCACGACGTTGGCGGCGTCGTTGCACATCTCGTTTGCCAGGCGGCGGATGCCCGGATCGGGGTTGGTGAACGCGCCCTTGGCGAACTGGCGCGTGTAGATCTCGGGCGTGATGCCGATCACCGAGAGGTTGTTGCGCTCGAGCGCCTCATCCACCGTATCGAGCGACAGGCTCTGGTCGACGAAGGGATAGTTGATGTCGACCACCGACAGGTCGTCGACCTGTCCGGCCAGATCGATCATCTCGATCAGCGAGCGTGCCGGGCCATAGCCGTCGGTCGCATAGCGATCGACATAGGTCGCGAAGTGCCAGATGCCGGCGCCATATTTCTGGTTGCTCACGGTTCGATCCTCATCCCGGTGGTTTGGAAGCGCGGCATGGCGCACGCGCCGAAAATCTTCAGGCGACCAGCACCTCCACGCCCACCGCCTCGATCGCGGCGCGGTCTTCGTCGCGGATGCCGCCGTCGGTCACCAGCAGGTGGACCAGCTCGATCCCGCCCAGCGCGCTGAAGGAGCGGAGGCCAATCTTGCTCGAATCGGCGACGAGGATGACTCGCTCCGCCGCCTCGATCATCGCGCGCTTGACCGGAATGTCGGACAGCGCCGGATAGGTGAGCCCGGCCTCGAGATCGAGCGCGGCGGTCGCCAGGAACAGCTTCTGCACGAACAGCCCACGGAAATAGTCGGCCGAGCGGTCGCCCGACAGCGACAGCGTCGGCGCCTTGAAATGGCCGCCGGTCATATGGACCTCGAACCCGGGCTCGGCGCCGAGCATCAGCGCGATGTTGAGTGCGTTGGTGATCACGGTCATGTCGCGCCGGCCAGTGAGCTGCGCCGCGACCTCGGTGGTGGTCGAGCCCGAGTCGAGGATGATCGTCTCACCGTCGCCAACCAGCGCCGCCGCCGCGCGGCCGATGCGCTGCTTGGCCTCCATATTCTCGTGATGCTGCAGCGCCATCGCGCGCACCTGCTGAGTCACCGATTTGAGGAACGCACCGCCATGCTCGCGGACGATGTGCCCGTCGGCCTCGAGCTTCTCGAGATCCTGGCGCACCGTCACCTCGGACACGCCGAATGCCTCGGCCAGGCTGCGCACGCGCGCGCTGCCCTCCTCCTGGAGCCATTCGAGGATCTTGCTGCGGCGGGCCTCGCCGAGCATCCGGGCGCGTCGTTCGCCGCTCACGATCTCGACATCCCCGCTCCATTTCCCTGCGTTTGGCGCCTGCTTGAGACCATGCCGGCGCAGCCTTCTCCTAGCGCGGGCTTTGATATCTTGTCAATTTCGCCGCAGCTCGATAGAAAACGAAGATAATCGAAACTTCGAATGATATCCATATAATATGACTATTATTGCGTTTGGTTTCAACATCCGCTATCCGGCGGTCAGGAGAGGTGAATGAGTTCAGTCAGGCTGGAGAGTCGCGGCGCCGCTGGGCGTACGCTGGAGGTGCGCGCTGCGCACGTCCGCGAGCGCGCGAATTGGATGCGCCGCCGCCTGCTCCGCATGATCGTCGAGGCGGGGCAGGGTCACCCTGGCGGTGACCTTTCGTCCGCAGATGTGCTTGCCGCCCTCTATTTCGATATTCTTCGGGTCAACGGGTCCTCTCCTGCCGCCCCGGACCGCGACCGTTTCGTGATGAGCAAAGGGCATTGCACCGGCGCGCTCTACACGGCGCTGGCCGGGGCGGGCTTCTTTCCGGAGCAGGAGCTCGACACCTATTTGAAGCCCGAGTCGCGGCTCAACGGCCATCCCAACCGCGCCTATCTGCCGGGCGTCGAGACCAATACCGGTCCGCTCGGCCACGGCCTGCCGGTCGCGGTCGGCATTGCCGCCGCGGGGCAGATCGACAAGGCGGACTATCGCGTCTTCGCGCTCACCGGCGACGGCGAGCTACAGGAAGGCAGCATGTGGGAAGCGGCGATGTTCGCGGGGCATCGCGGCCTTGGCAACCTCACCGTGATCGTCGACCGCAACCGCCTCCAGCAGGGCGCGAAGACCGAGGACACCAACAGCCTCGAGCCGCTCGCCGACAAGTGGCGCGCGTTCGGCTGGGAGGTCGTCGGGGTCGACGGCCATGATCATGCCGCGCTGCTCGAAACGCTCGATGCCGCGTGCGCCCCGCGCAGCAAGCCGCGCGTCATCATCGCCGACACCCACAAGGGCCAGGGCGTCAGCTTCATGCGCGACCAGGCCGGCTGGCACCACGGCGTGCCCAATGCCGAGCAGTACGCCCAGGCCATGGCCGAGCTCGAAGCGGAGATGAACAAGTGAAGGACGTCGCAACCACCGGCATGTTCGATTGCCGCGACGCCTATGTCCGGACGGTCGAGGAACTCGCCGCCAATGACGACCGCATCGTCGCGGTGGTCAATGATTCGGTCGGCTCGTCCAAGCTCGGCAAGTTCCGCGAGCGCTTTCCCGATCGCCTGATCAACGTCGGCATCGCCGAGCAGAACATGGTCGGCGTCGGTGCCGGCCTCGCCAATGGCGGCAAGATCCCGTTCGTCAGCGGTGCCGGCTGCTTCCTCACCGCGCGTGCGATGGAGCAGATCAAGGTCGACTGCGCCTATAGCCAGCAGAATGTGAAGCTGTGCGGCATCTCCTCGGGCGTCGCCTATGGCGAGCTCGGCGCGACGCACCACAGTATCGAGGACGTCGCCTGGCTGCGCGCGATCGACAAGCTCACCGTGATCGTGCCGTCGGACCCGTGGGAGACCGCCGAGGCGATCAAGGCGGCCGCTGCGCATGACGGCCCGGTCTATATCAAGATCAGCCGCATGCCGGTGCCTGCGCTCGAACGCCCTGCCGGCGCGTCCTTCGCGATCGGCAAGGGCGAAGTGCTGCGCGAGGGCGGCGATATCGCCATCGTCACCAACGGCACACTGGTCCACCGCGCGATCGCTGCGGCCGAGGTGCTGGCGGCCGAGGGCATCGCCGCGCGCGTGATCAACATGGCGACCGTCTCGCCGCTCGACACCGGGCTGATCGCCGCCGCGGCGCAGACCGGGGCGATCGTCACCGCCGAGGAAGGACTTGCGCAAGGCGGCCTTGGCGGTGCGATCGCCGAATATTGCGCGCAGCACTCGCCCGTGCGGATGCGGATGCTCGGCTTCCCCGGCTTCCTGCCGACCGGCTCGGCATCATGGCTGATGGAGCGTTTCGGCCTCACCGCCGAGGGCATCGCCGCCGCCGCGCGCGATCTGCTGGGACATAGGGCCGCCTGATGTCCGGTCCGGTCATCCTCGCCATCGACCAGGGCACGACCAACACCAAGGCGCTGCTCGTCGCGCCCGACGGCACGGTGTTGGCTTCGCGCGCGCGGCCGATGCAGGTGACCTATCCGCAGCCCGGCTGGGCCGAGCAATCTGCGTCGGACATCTGGGAAGCGGTCGCCGCGCTGATCGCCGAGCTGGTCGCCGCCGCGCCGGGTTCGGAGATCGCCGCGCTCGCCATCTCCAACCAGCGCGAGACCGTGGTGCTGTGGGAGGCCGCGACTGGCCGCCCGCTCGCCCCCGCGGTGATCTGGCAATGCGCGCGCTCGGCCGAACGCTGCGCCGCATTGCGCGCCGCAGGGCTGCAAGACGAGATCGTCTCGCGCAGCGGCCTCGGCATCGACCCGCTCTTCCCCGCCGCCAAGATCGCCTGGCTGCTCGACTCGATCCCCGGCGCCCGCGACCGCGCAGCGAACGGCGATATCCGGGCCGGCACGATCGACAGCTGGCTGCTGTGGAACCTCACCGGCGGGCAGGTCCACGCCACTGACCACAGCAACGCCTCGCGTACCCAGCTGTTCAACCTCGACACGCTTGATTGGGACGAAGCGCTGGCGCGCATCTTCGACGTGCCGCTAAACATCCTGCCGCGCATCGCGCCGTCGGACAGCGGCTTCGGCGCCGTCGTGTCCGGCCTCACCGCGCTGCCCGCGGGCACGCCGGTGCAGGTGCTGCTCGGCGACAGCCACGCCGCGCTGTTCGCGCACGGCATCCACGCGCCCGGCCGGGTCAAGGCGACGATCGGCACCGGCAGCTCGCTGATGGCCGCGACCGCAGGCCGGGCGCGCTCGTCGCACGGCCTGTCGAGCACGATCGCGTGGAGCCGCGCCAATGGCGGAGCGCAGCACGCGCTCGAGGGCAACATCTCGGTCTCGGGCCATGCCGCCGCCTTCGCGACGGCGCTGCTCGGCCTGTCCGACGAACAGGCGCTCACCAATCTCGCGGCGAGCGTCGAGAGTAGCGAAGGCGTGGTGGTCGTCCCCGCGCTTGCCGGGCTCGGCGCGCCGCACTGGCAATCCGGCGCGCGCGGCACGATCAGCGGCATGACGCTCGCCACCCGCCCCGCGCATGTCGCCCGCGCCACGCTCGAGGCGATCGCGCTCCAGATCGGCGACGTGCTTGATGCAATCGCCGCCGATCTCGGCATCGACCTGCCCGAGCTCTCGATCGACGGCGGCGCCGCGCGCAACCCGTTGCTCGCGCAGCTCCTCGCCGACTTAACCGGACGCGCCATCGCCCGGCCCGAGATCGCCGAAGCCAGCGCGCTCGGCGTCGCCCGCATGGCCGCCGAAGCGCTCGGCCTCGCCGGCATCAGCGCGGCGACCGCCGCCGAGCGTTTCGAACCGCAGCTCGCGCCCGACGCGCGCGAAGCGATCCGCCGCAACTGGCGCGAGAGCGTGACTGACGTCGTCGCCCGCGCCAACCGGGCGCCGCCCGGCTGAAGCCAAGGAACAACGCCAAAGAACAACGAAAGAGAGGCGGCAAACGCCCATGGACTGGGGCCTGACCCAAGGCCCGATCAGAACCAGACAAGGGAAGGAGTGGGGAAATGAAAGTTGCAACCATCACATCATCGCGCGGCGTCCGCACCGGATTGCTGCTGACCGGCACCAGCGCGCTGACCCTGTTCGCGGCCACCGCGTCGCAGGCGCAGGAAGCCGCCGCGCCTGTCGCCCAGACCCCGGCCGAACAGGCGGCCGAGGCCGAGACGACCGAACAGGACGTCGTTGTCACGGGCAGCCGCATCCGCAGCCCGACGCTGACCTCGCCGTCGCCGATCCAAGTGATCACCGCGCAGGAGATCGAGAACAAGGGCGCGATCGACGTCCAGGAGATTCTCCAGCAGAACCCCGCGGTCGGCCCCGCTGGCAACAGCCGCACGACCAGCACCTTCGGCACCGGTCCGGGCCGCGCGACCGTCGATCTCCGCGGCCTCGGGCCGTCGCGCACGCTCGTCCTGATCGACGGCCGCCGCACCGTGGCCGGCTCGCCGGGCTCGAGCGTCGTCGACCTCGCGATGATCCCGTCTTCGTTCGTCGAGCGCGTCGATGTGCTGACCGGCGGCGCCTCGGCCGTTTACGGCTCGGACGCGATCGCGGGCGTGGTCAACTTCATCTACAAGAAGGATTACGAAGGCATCCGGATCAACACCCAGGCCGGCATCTCGGAGCGCGGCGACGACGACAATTATTCCGCCAACGTCACCTTCGGCCGCAACTTCGCGAATGGCGACGGCAATTTGCTGCTCTTCGCCGGCTGGCAGCGCGAAGGCGCGGTCCTCAACACCGCGCGTGACTGGTCGGCCCGCGACTATGTCAGCCTCGGCACCACGCAGCGCGTCGGCACCCCGAGCAACGCCAACCTGACCGCGGCGCAGAACCTGTTCGTGCCGCTCTACTCGCCGTCGAACGTCGGCCCGGGGGGCGTGTTCTCGATCGCCGGCGCGGGCAACCGCATCATCAACCCCGACGGGTCGGTGCGCGCCTACAACGCCGCGACCGACGGCTTCAACCGCGCCCAGTACGGCGCGATCGCCTCGCCGGTCGAGCGCCTGACCTTCGCGGTGCGCACCAACTATGACGTGTCGGACAAGGTCAACATCTTCGTCGAAGGTACCTACAACCGCGTCGATACCAAGGGCTATCTTGAGGCTTCGCCGCTGCGCACCGACGGTGCGCTCGGCGCATTCAACGCCCCCGGCAGCGCCAACGGCTATTTCAACATCGAGCATCGCGTGTTCCGCCCCGACGGCACCTCGGTGATCCTGCGCAACCCGTTCGTGTCCGATGCGGTCTACAATGCCGCGAACGACCGCACCGGGGACGGGCTCAAGGACATCAGCTTCCTGATCCGCACCACCATGTTCCCGCCGGGGACGCGTGCAGTGACCACCCAGCGTGACAATTTCCGCATCGCCGTCGGTGGCGATATCGACCTCGGCGGCGGCTGGAACCTCGACGCCTATTACAGCTACGGTTCGACGCGCTCTGACACGACGATGACGGGCCTCGCCAACCTCTACAATGTCGCGAACGCCGTGCAGGTCGTCCCCGACATCAACGACGTCAACCGCAATGGCAGCACGACCGACGCGATCTGTCTCGATGCCAATGCGCGCGCGTCGGGCTGCGTGCCGATGAACGTCTTCGGGCTCAATCCCGACGGGTCGAGCAAGATCAGCGCGGACGCGATCAACTATGTGAAGGCCAGCTACCAGGCGCACGCCTTCCAGGACATGCACGCCGCCGCGCTCAACCTCTCCGGCACATTGTTCCAGCTTCCCGGCGGTCCGGTGCAGGTCGCCGCGGGTCTCGAATATCGCGAGGAGTCCAGCAAGGACACCTTCGATCCGCTGACCAACCAGGCGCGCAACGGCTACACCCAGGCAACCGACACGGTCGGCGCCTTCAACGTCAAGGAAGCCTATGGCGAGATCGTCCTTCCCGTTCTCGCCAACGTGCCGTTCTTCCACAATCTGACGCTGCGCGGCGCGGCGCGTATCTCCGACTATTCGACGGTCGGCAGCTTCTGGGCGTACAATGGCGGCGTCGAATGGTCGCCGGTGGCGGACATCCGTATCCGCGGCGTCTATGCCCATGCCGTGCGCGCGCCCAATATCGGCGAGCTGTTCGAAGCGCCCCAGGCGGGCATCATCTCGATCACCGATCCGTGCCAGGGCGTCACGCTCACCAGCACCGGCACGCTGGCCGATAATTGCCGCGCCGCGCCGGGCGTGCTGGCCAACATCCAGGCGAACGGCTCGTTCACGCTGACCGTGCCCGATCAGCAGGGCGTCGGCAGCGTCACTGCGCCGAACCCGAACATCCAGGAGGAAACCGCCACCACCTATACGCTGGGCGTGGTGATCAATCCGGTGTCGATCGAGGCGCTGCGCGGCCTCACCTTCACCGCGGACTATTTCAACATCGAGCTCAAGGATGCGATCAGCCGCATCTCGCAGTCGACGGTGCTGAACAAATGTTACGTGCAGGGCATCTCCGACTTCTGCCAGTTCGTCACCCGGCGCTCGACCGCCAGCGGTGCGTTCAGTGCGGGCTCGGTCGAGCAGGTCGTCCGCGCGCTGGTCAACAGCGGCGGCAGCAAGACCGAGGGCCTCGACTTCACTTTGTCCTACACGATGCGCGCCTTTGGCGGCCGGGCCAATTTCTCGACCTCCTGGACGCATCTGCTGGCCAAGGGGAATACGCCGCTCGCCGGTGATCCGTTCGACAATTCGAAGGGTGAGCTCGGCACGCCCGAGGATGCCGCGAATGCGAGTCTGAGCTGGGACAACGACACGGTCGGCTTCACCGTCAGCGCCGAATATATCGGGCCGCAATATCTGGATTACGAGAATTTCCAGACGCGCTACGTGCTCGCCGACGGGTCGCTTCCCGACAAGAAGTATTTCCGCATCGACAGCGTGATCTACACCGACGCGCAGGTCCGCTTCAAAGTCATGGACGAAATGCAGTTCTTCATCGGCGTGAAGAACCTGTTCGATGTCGACCGCCCGCCGCTCTTCACGGGCGTCGCCGGCAACATCAACGGCCAGTTCGATCCGATCGGCCGGCGCTTCTATGCGGGCGCTCGCATGAACTTCTGACGAGGCACCCCTTGGACAGGGGAGGCGATCCCGCCTCCCCTGTCGCTCTGTATCCAGACTTACGCTGAGGCCGCAGCACAGACATAACGGCCAGGCCACACCAATCCGGGAGAGACGGACATGACCACCGCAGCCGACCGGGAGGACTGGAAGAACACCATCCTCGCCGGGCTCGCCAATTATATCGATGCAGGCTCGATCGTCGCCGGCGCCGCCGCGCTGGCGCTGTGGGTCGAGGCCTATCATCTGAGCACCGACCTGGTCGGCATGATCGGCGCGTTCGGTCCCAATGCGATCGCCGCCGGCATCGGCGCGCTGATCGGCGGAAGGCTGTGCGACCTGTTCGGCCGCAAGAAGATCTACCAGTACGACATGCTGTTCTACGCGTTCGGTATGCTGTGGCTGGTCTTCGCGGTGAACGCGTGGATGGTCGTGATCGGCTTCTTCCTCGTGGGCCTCGCGGTCGGCGCCGACATCCCCGCCTCCTGGTCGCTGATCGCGGAGATGGCGCCCGACGACAAGCGCGGCAAGCATAGCGGCGTCGCACAGGTGCTGTGGTATCTGGGGCCGGTCGTCGTGCTGCTGCTGTTCCTCGTGCTCGAGCCGCTCGGCATGCTCGGCGCGCGCATCGTCTTCGCGCATCTCGCGATCCTCGCCATCGCGCTCACCTTCCTGCGCTCGCGCATGAAGGAATCGCAGCGCTGGGTGGAAGCGCAAGCGAAAGGCGAGACCGAGCAGCGCGGCCGCTGGCAGGATCTGTTCACCCGCCAGCATATCGGTTCGATGGCGTTCCTCGCCGGCATGTACCTGTTCTGGAACCTGTGGGCGGGCACCAACGGCTTCTTCTTCCCGTACATCCTGCGCACCGTCGGCGATCAGAGCCAGGCGATGTCCGTCGCGATCCAGGCGCTGTCGTTCCTGCTCGGCATGGCCTCGATCTTCTTCATCTTCATGAAGCTCGCCGACAAGGTGAACCAGCGGCTGCTGTTCGGCATCTCGGCGGTGACCCAGATCATCGGCATGTCGCTGCTCGCGCTGTTCCCGCTGACCCTGCCGATCGCGATCATCCACGTCTTCCTGATGTCGGTCGGCGGCGGGTTCGGCGCGCAGAGCTTCTTCCAGCTGTGGAGCTCGGAGATGTTCCCGACCGCGCTGCGCGCCACCGCGCAGGGGGTGATGTTCGCGATCGTGCGCATCGCGCTCGGCGTGTTCAGCTTCTTCGTGCCGTGGCTCACCGCGACCGGCTTCACCACGCTCGCCTGGATCTTGGTTGGCTTCCTCGCGATCAGCGGCGTGATCGGCTTCGTCTGGGCGCCGCGCAACGAGGGCAAATCCCTGGAGCAACTCGAAGCGGAGCGCGCAGTATGAGTGTATCGCGACGCGAGATGCTGAAGAGCGGCCTGATCGCTGCCGGCGCGGCCGCCGCCGCGCCCGCGCTCGCGCAGGGCGCGGGGCCGGCGCGGACCGAGCGCTGGGGCGTGCATGAGCTGGTGTTCGAAGGGCCCGCGGCCGGCAACCCGTTCGTCGATGTCACCATCGCCGCGGTGTTCAAGGGCGCAGGCCGGACGATCCGCGTGCCTGGCTTCTACGACGGCAACGGCACCTACCGCATCCGCTTCAGTCCGCCCGAGCTCGGCGCGTGGGGCTGGGAGACCGAGAGCAGCGCCACTGAGCTGGCGCACAAGCGCGGCCGCTTCGAATGCGTCGCCCCCGCCGCCGGCAATCACGGCCCGATGCGGGTCACGCAGGACGGCTACCACTTCGCCTATGCCGACGGCACGCCGTTCCGCCAGATCGGCACGACCTGCTATGCGTGGGCGCTCCAGTCCGACGCCAAGTGCAACCAGACGATCGAGACGCTCAAATCGGCGCCGTTCAACAAGATGCGGATGCTCGTCACGCCCAATGTCGAGGCCGTGGCGACCAACCCCTTCGTCCGCACCGGCAAGGGGCCGCGCGACTGGGACCCGACGCGTTTCGATCCGGACTATTTCCGCCGCTACGAGGATCGCATCATCCGCCTCGGCCAGCTCGGCATCGAGGCCGACATCATCCTCTACCACCCCTATGACGAGAAGGGCGGCTATAACGATATGAAGCGCGCCGATGACGAGCGCTACATCCGCTACTGCGCCGCGCGCTGGGGCGCCTACCGCCATGTCTGGTGGTCGATGGGCAACGAATATGATGCGGTGAAGACCAAATCGATGGACGATTGGGACCATCTCTTCCAGGTCCTCGTCGCCGCCGACCCGCATGACCGGCTGCGCTCGATCCACCAGATCAACACCTATTACGATCACCGCAAGCCGTGGATCACCCACGCCAGCATCCAGAATGGCGCTGCGGTGCTCGACGACATCCGCGCCGCGATGCACCGCGACTTCGCGCTCAAGCCAGTGGTGTTCGACGAGGTCGTGTACGAGGGCAATTCGGACAAGCGCTGGGGCCAGCTCTCGGGTGAGGAGATGGTCGAGCGCTTCTGGTGGGGCCTGGTCGGCGGCACCTATGTCGGCCATAGCGAGACCTTCGACCCCAACCGCAACGCCGACTATTCGTGGCTCGGTCAGGGCGGGGTGCTCAAGGGCACCAGCGCGCCGCGCCTCGCCTTCCTCAGGAAGATCATGGAGGAGGGGCCGACCCCGGGGCTCGACCCGATCCAGCATTGGTGGAACTACCATATCGGCGGCAAGCCGCACGAATATTACATCAGATATTTCGGGGCATCGACTCCGGCCGAGTGGAAGGTCGTGCTGCCCGGCCGCAAGGACGACCCCAAGAACGCCTTCCGCATCGACGTCATCGACACTTGGAACATGACTATCACTCCGGTCGAGGGTGTGTTCCGCATGCAGCAGATGACCGAGTATGACGTTCACGATCCTGCGCGCCCCACGATCGCGCTGCCGGGCAAGCCGTGGATCGCGCTGCGCATCGTCAAGATCTGAGGATTTTCGAGACCCCCTCTCGGGGTGGCTAGACCTGCGGCTGCGGCGAACCCTCGCCGCAGCCGCTCTTTTATCCGGCTCAGGCGGTGAACACGCGGCGCGAGGTGCAATTGTCCTCGACCAGATCCCAGTCGATATCGATGCCGAGGCCCGGGCCTTGCGGCGCGTGGATGTTGCCCTCGGCGTCCATCAGGTCGCGCAGGCTCTGCTTCATCGGCAGCTGGAAGCTATCCTCGGGCACGAACAGCTCGAAATATTCCGAGTTGCGCACCGCGCAGGCGACATGGATGTTGGCGACGTCCATTGGCCCTATCGTCGTGGTGTGCAGCTCGCAATTCATGCCGTGCGCCTCGGCGAGGTGGCAGACCTTGAGCGTGCCGGTGATCCCGCCCTTCCACGACACGTCGGCGCGGACCATGTCGAGCGCGTCGCACTTGATCGCCTGCGCCACGCCCCACGGGCCGCCGCGCGTCGTCTCGGTGCCGACGATCGGAATGTCCACCGCGGCGGCGAGCTTGGCATATTTGTCGAGCTCGTAATCGCGGAACGGCTCCTCGAACCAGTAATAGTCGAGCTGCTCGAGGTGCCGCGCGACCTTGATCGCCTCGTGCAGCGTATATTCCGCCACGGGATCGGTCATCAGGATCATCTCGGGCCCGACCGCGTCACGCACCGCCTGGTGGATCTCCATGTCGAGCGCGCTGGGCCCGCATGGATGGACCTTGTAGGCCTTGAACCCGCGTTCCTTGTAGGCGAGCGCCTCGCGCACATAGGCGTCGATATCGGGCAGCCACAGGCTGCTGGCATAGACCGGCAGGCTCGTGCGATAGCTGCCGAGATAGCGGTGCAGCGGTAGCCCGGCGGTACGCGCCGCGGCGTCCCACAACGCGACGTCGATCGGGCCGGGCAGGAACACCGGGAAGAAGGCGCCGTGGCGGTCGATGTTCCAGAAATCGTGCCAGATTCGCTCGCGGTCGTGGATCGAGCGGCCGAGGATCACCGGCGCGATCACATCGGAAAGATAGGCGTCGGTCACCGCCGCCGAGCGCGCCGCCCAGAAGGTCGCGATCCCCTCGATACCGTCCGAGGTGGTGATGCGGCCTACGCCATAGGCCCAGGGCATTGGCGCGGCACCTTCGCGCTCCTCGTCGAACAGCCCCTTGGGCCGCTTGCACATCCAGGTCTCGAACTTCTCGATGCGCATCGCGGCGCCTCTCCTCGCAATCAACTTGTCTTACAGGATAGGCCGCAGCGGTTCCGCTGGCAAGCTCAGGCCGCTGGTTCGCCCGCGACGATCGGCGCCAGGATCTTGATCAGCGCATCATCGAAATGCTGCGCCATCGCGCCGGCCGCCGCCGCCGGATCGCGCGCCACCACCGCGGCGACGATGTTCTCGTGCAGGTCCTGCACGCGCTTCAGTTCCGGGCTCGCCGACCAGCGTTCGATCCCCTCGAGCATCGATGCGGCGATCAGCTGGCGGAACGCGTCGATCAGCAGCGTGTAGAGCGGATTGCCGGTCGCCCGCGCCAGCCGCGCATGAAGCTGAAGGTCGAGCTCGGCATAGCGTTTCGCATTGCCGAGCTTGGTCGCCATCTCGCGCACGATCTTCTGCAGCTCGGCGGCGTCGGCGTCGCTGCGCCGTTCGGCGGCGAGCGCGACCATCGTGATCTCGACCCCGCGGCGCATCTCGAGGATGTTGCGCGTGTCGGCCTGCCCGGTGAGCAGCGCGTTGCCGATCACGCGCGACAGCATCTCGCCATCGACCGGCACGATCGTCGCGCGCTTGCCCACCGCCATCTCGACCAGGCCCGTCGCGGCGAGCGTGCGCATCGCCTCGCGCACCACCGGGCGGCTGACGCCCAGCGTCACGCTGATCGTGGTCTCGCTCGGCAGCCGCGCGCCGGGGCGCAGCCGCTCGTCGGCCACGTGGCGGTAGATATAGTCGATGACGTGGTCGACAAGGCCGGTCGTCTTCGCGCCGCCTGCCGCTTCTTCCGCCTTCGTCCCCACGCCAACTCCTCTCCAATCGAGCCGCAGCTGCGGCATCTGGCCCACTGCCTTAGCAAAATCACGCTTGCCTTCGCCATGCAAACCGCTAGTAACCTGTCATACAGGATTCAAGCGATCGAGCCGCCATCCGAGCGCGCCGTTGAGGATGCCGATGACGACCACCATTGCCGAACCCGTCGCGGCGCGCGCTGCGCCCGCGCCGCCGCGGGGCCGCTACCGCTGGATCGTCTGCGCGCTGCTCTTCGCCTCGACCACCATCTGTTATATCGACCGCCAGATCTTCGGGCTGCTCAAGCCGACACTCGATGCCGAGTTCGGCTGGTCCGAGACCGCCTATGGCGACATTATCGCCGCCTTCTCGCTGATGTACGCCTTCGGCTATCTGCTCGGCGGGCGGTTGATGGACCGGATTGGGGTGCGCGCGGGGCTCGGCGTCGCGGTGTTCGGCTGGAGCCTCGCGGCGGCGGCGCATGGCCTGATGTCGACCGTGCTCGGCTTCAAGATCGCGCGCGGCGCGCTCGGGCTCACCGAGGGCGGCAACTTCCCCGCCTCGATCAAGGCGGTGCGCGAATGGTTCCCGCCGCAGGAGCGCGCCTTCGCCACCGGCATCTTCAACGCGGGGAGCAATATCGGCGCGATCGTCACCCCGATCTCGCTGCCCTTCATCGTCGCGCTGGTCGGCTGGCGGGCCGCGTTCCTGATCGCGGGCACGCTCGGGCTGATCTGGCTCGTCATGTGGCTGCGCTTCTACGAGCTGCCCGAGCGGCAGAAGCGGCTCTCGGCCGAGGAGCTCGCCTATATCAAGAGCGGCGACGACGCGCCCTCCGAGCCGGTCAAATGGGTCTCGCTGCTGCGCTATCGTGGCACCTGGGCTTATGTCGTCGGCATGCTGATGACCAGCCCGGTGTGGTGGTTCTATCTCAACTGGGTCCCGGGCTTCCTGCACGATCGCTTCGGCATCGATATGCTCGGATCGATCGGCCCGCTGGTGGCGATCTACCTGATCGCGGACGTGGGCAGCATCGCGGGCGGCTGGCTGTCGTCGCGGATGATCAAGCAGGGCATGCGCCCGGTGCCCGCGCGGCTCGCGACGATGCTGCTGATGGCGCTCTGCCCGATCCCGGTCGCCTTCATCGCAGGGGTGTCGAGCCTGTGGCCCGCGGTCATGCTGATCGCGCTTGCCGCGGCCGGGCATCAGGGCATGTCGGCCAATCTCTACACGCTCGCCTCGGACACCGTGCCGTCGCGCGGGGTGGGCTCGGTGATCGGCATTGGCGGCTTTGCGGCGGGCATCATGGGTATGTTCGTCGCGATGGCGGTCGGCCGGATCCTCGACGCGACCGGCGGCAACTATGCCGTGCTCTTTCTTGGCGCCGCGCTCGCCTACCCCCTCGCCGTGCTGGCGATGGCGCTGATCGTGCGCCGCTCGCGCGCAAGCCTATCCACGCTGGAGTCATGATGACCGACAACGAAATCTTCGACCTGTTCCGCGCCGAGCTGTACACGCCCGTCGTCGGCGATATCCTCGACACGCTGGGCTGCGTCCATCAGTTCCTGCCCCAGCCGATCCAGCCGATGCTTACCGAGATGAAGCTGGTCGGCCGCGCGATGCCGGTACTGATGATCGACGTCTATGGCCCGCAGGCGCAGCCCTTCGGCAAGCTGACCGAGGCGCTCGACCAGATCGAGCCCGGCGATGTCTACCTCGCCAGCGGCGGCGAGATGCGCTGCGCCTATTGGGGCGAGATCCTGACCGCGACGGCGCGGGCGCGCGGGGCCAATGGCGCGGTCGTCAACGGCTTCCACCGCGACACGCCGCAGATCCTGTCGCAAGGCTGGCCGGTGTTCAGCCGCGGCCGTTTCGCGCAGGATTCGAGCGTGCGCACCCAGGTCGTCGATTACCGCTGCCCGATCGAGGTCGGGCCGGTTAGCGTGCAGCCGGGCGACCTGGTGTTCGGCGACCTCGACGGCGTGGTCGTCATCCCGCGCGCCCATGAGGCCGAAGTGGTCGAACGCGCGTTGGAGAAGGCGCGCGGCGAGAAGCAGGTGCGCAAGGAGATCGAGGGCGGCATGTCGAGCACCCAGGCCTTCGCCAAATACGGAATCCTGTGAGCCGGAGATGACCACCGCGTTCCGCATCCACCCCGACGACAATGTCGCGACACTGCTCGGCGACGGCTCGGACGTGGTGACCGTGATCGGCGACGGCGAGGTCGCGCTCAACGAAGCGATCGCGCTGGGGCATAAGATCGCGCTGGCGGACATCGCGGCGGGCGCGGCGGTGGTGAAGTTCGGTATCCCGATCGGCCACGCCGCCACCGCGATCCGCAAGGGCGACTGGGTCCATCTTCACAATTGCACCAGCCGCTTTGACGAGCGCTCGGGCGGATTCGACGTGGTCACCGGCGCGGCCAAGGACATGGCCTATGACTGACATCTTCGACCGACAGTGGACCGGCTGGCTTCGGCCCGACGAACGCAAGGGCATCCGCAACCTCGTGCTCGTCATCTACACCGTCCAGTGCGCCGCGCATGTCGCGCACGCCATCGCCGCGGGCGAGGAGGACGTGCAGGTCATCGGCTTCCCCGGCTGCTACGACAACCAATATGCGATCCGGCTCGTGCTCAGCCTCGCGCGGCATCCCAATATCGGCGCGGTGCTCTCGGTCGGGCTCGGCTGCGAATATACCCAGCCAGCCAAGATCGCCGAGGCGGTGGAGAAGAGCGGGCGGCCCGCCGCTTCGTTCTTCATCCAGGATGTCGGCGGCACGCGTTCTTCGACCGAAAAGGGCAAGGCGATCGTCCGCGAGCTTCGCGACCGGATCCGGCGCGAGACGCCGCGCGTGCCAATGGGCTTTGCCGACCTCACGCTCGGCGCCGAGTGCGGTGGCTCCGACGGCACCAGCGGTCTCGTCGGCAACCCCGCGGTCGGCCGCCTGTTCGACCGCGTCGTCGATTCCGGCGGTTCAGCCATCGTTGAGGAGATTGTCGAGATGATCGGGCTCGAGGACATCATCCTCGCCCGCGCCGCCGACGATCGCGCCCGCGCCGAGCTCGCCGCCGCCTATGCCAAGGCCGAGCATTATTGCCGCGAGGTGCGGCAATATTCGGTGTCGCCGGGGAATTTCGCGGGCGGCCTCACCACGATCGAAGAGAAGAGCATGGGCGCCTTCGCCAAGAGCGGATCGCGCCCGATCCAGGGCGTGATCAAGGTCGGCGAGGCGCCGCCCTGGCCCGGCCTGTGGGTGATGGATTCGGTGCCCGACCCGCACTTCATGCAGTTCGGCTACACCAACCCCAACGACACCGAAGGGATCATGGACCTGGTCAGCGGCGGCAGCCAGATCGTGCTGTTCGTCACCGGGCGCGGCAGCGTGATCGGATCGCCGATCGCACCGCTGGTCAAGGTCACCGGCAACAGCCGCACCTATGCCCGGATGGAAGAGGACATGGACTTCGACGCCGGCCGCGTGCTGGCGGGCGAACTCACCCTCGACGCCTGCGCGGACGAGCTCGGCGCGATGGTCGCCGATGTCGCGAGCGGCCAGCCAAGCAAGCCCGAGGCGCTCGGGCATCGGGAGTATTTCGTGATGTACAAGCACCAGGACACACCGGATCTCGACCGGGGGTGCCGCAATGCAGCTTGATCCCGCCCAGGCCTTCCGCCTGGACGGCGAAGTCGCGCTGATCACCGGCGGGGGCAGCGGCCTTGGTCTCGGCATGGCCAAGGCGATGCATGCCGCCGGCGCCAAGGTGGTGCTGGTCGGGCGGCGTCCCGATATGGTCGAGGCGGCGGCGGCCGAGCTGGGCGACGGCGCCTATTGGGAAGCCGCCGACGTCACCGCATTCGACACGATGCCGGCGATGCTCGACCGGGTGCGGGAAAAGGTCGGCGATATCACGATCCTCGCCAACAATGCCGGGCATAACTTCAAGAAGCTCGCGGTCGACACCAGCGTCGAGGATTTCGCGGGCATGCTCGACACGCACGTCCTCGCCGCACACAACCTGACGCGGCTGGTGCTGCCGGCGATGCTCGCCGCGCAGCACGGCAACATCCTGTTCACCGCATCGATGACCTCGCTGCTCGGCATGCCGCAGGTGATCGCCTATTCGGCCGCCAAGTCGGCCTATGTCGGCATGGTTCGGGCGCTGGCGACCGAGGTCTCGGGACAGGGCGTGCGGGTCAACGCGATCGCGCCCGGCTGGATCGAATCGCCGATGCTGCGCAGGGCGCTCGACGGCGATCCGGCACGCTCGGACCGCATCCTCCAGCGCACCCCGATGGGCCGCTTCGGCGAGGCCGAGGATATCGGGCTGGCCGCCGTCTATCTCTGCTCCCCCGCCGCGCGCTTCGTCACCGGCGTCCTGCTGCCCGTCGACGGCGGCGCTTCCCAAGGGTTCTGATTCACAATGACCGATTCCATGCCGCTGTCGCTGCACCCCGACCGCCTGTTCCCCGCCGATCCCGACACCCGCGCCGTCGCACGCGAGCTGTACAATTCGGTCAAGGACCTGCCGATCGTCAGCCCGCACGGCCATACCGACCCGTCCTGGTTCGCGAGCGACGAGCCCTTCGCCAACCCGGCGGCTTTGTTCATCATCCCCGACCATTATGTCTTCCGCATGCTCTACTCGCAGGGCGTGCCGCTCGAGGAGCTGGGCGTGCCGCGGATCGACGGCGGCTGGACCGAGAGCGATCCGCGCAAGATCTGGCGCCGCTTCGCCGAGAATTTCCACCTGCTGCGCGGCACGCCGAGCCGGATGTGGCTCGACCATGCCTTCCACGCGATCCTCGGCATCACCGAGCGGCTCTCGCCCGCCAATGCCGACCGCATCTACGACCAGATCGACGCCAAGCTGAAGACCGACGAATTCCGCCCGCGCGCGCTGTTCGAGCGGTTCGGGATCGAGCTGCTCGCGACCACCGAGGACCCGCTCGACGACCTGCGCCACCACCGCGCGATCGCGGCGAGCGGATGGAGCGGCCGCGTCGTCACCGCCTTCCGCCCCGACAACGTCACCGATCCCGAGCATCCCCGCTTCCGCGAGGCGCTGCCCGAGCTTGGCCGCATCACCGGCGAGGATGTGGCGAGCTGGGACGGCTATCTCGCCGCGCTGCGCAACCGGCGGCGCTATTTCATCGAGCATGGCGGCTGCACCTCGACCGATCACGGCCACCCGACCGCGCATACCGAGAACCTCCCCCAAGCAGAGGCGGCGGCATTGTTCGGCCGGATCGTCCGCGGCGAGGGTGACGCCCATGACGCCGAGCGCTTCCGCGGGCAAATGCTGACCGAGATGGCGCGGATGAGCCTCGACGACGGCCTCGTCATGCAGATCCACCCCGGCGCGCTGCGCAGCCAGAACCCGGCGGTGACCGACACGTTCGGCGAGGCCAAGGGCGACGACTGGCCCTCGCGCACCGAGTATGTGAACGCGCTCAAGCCCCTGCTCAACGCCTATGGCAACGAGCGCGACCTCACGATCATCCTGTTCACCCTCGACGAGAGCAATTACGCGCGCGAGATCGCGCCGCTCGCCGGCCATTATCCGGCGCTGCGCATCGGCCCGGCCTGGTGGTTCCACGACAGCCCCGAGGGGATGCGTCGCTTCCGCGAGCAGGTGACCGAGACCGGCGGCTTCTACAACACCGTCGGCTTCAACGACGACACCCGCGCCTTCCTGTCGATCCCCTCGCGGCACGACATGAGCCGCCGGGTGGACTGCTCCTTCCTCGCCCGCCTCGTCGCCGAGCACCGGCTGGAGAAGGACGAGGCGTTGGCGGTGGCGCAGGACCTGGCGTATAATCTGGTGCGGCAGGCCTATCGGCTCTGAGCGGTATCAGGATACCGGAAGGTCTCAAGAGTCCCAGTGCTACGCGCGCGCGCGCGGGAGGCGTGGGATGACCCGGGCTGACGATGAGAAAGAGCCCGGAAAGGCTCGCAGCTGAATTCCAACATTGCAAGCTTGCGCCCGCCACCGTCACCCCGGCCTTGTGCCGGGGCCCACCGCGCGGCGAGCGGTGCGCGCGAGGTTCGGGGGCATTGCGTGCGGTGGCGTGGACCCCGGCACATGGCCGGGTGACGAAGGGGGGTCAGGTCACGATCTCGCCCGGGGCGCCGTTCACGCGGACATTCTCCATCCGGATGTCGCGCGTGTTGCGGGCGATCAGCTTCTGGCGCTCGCCCTGGTCGGTCAGGCGTACATCGATGTCCTTGAGCAGGAAGTCCGAGATCGCCGTGGTCGGGTTGCCGGAGATGTTGCCGAAGCGGCGCGTGGTGCCGGTCACATCCTCGATCACCACGTCGCGGATGATCGCGCCGGGCATGCGCGGCTCGACCTTGGTGCCGTGCACCAGCCGGGCGTTGACGATCAGCCCGACCGCGGGATCGTCGGCGCCGAAATTGGGCTTGCCATAGCCGTAGAACACCTCGCCGCGGTGCCAGAAGCTGCCATAGGGCGTCGGCGCCTCGGCGAGGCGCACGCCCTTGACGCGCAATTTCTCATAGACCTGCCCCGGCGTGTCGGGGCGCACCTTGAAGCGGATCGTCGGGATGTCGCCGACATTGGTGATCCGCTCGACCCGCACGTCGCGGACGATCGTGGCGTTGCTGCCGTAAGTGACGCAGCCCAAGCCGTGCTCGAACAGACAGTCATGGATATGGATGCGCTCGACTGGCGGCGCTTCCTTGTACGCCGTGGCGCCCGGCCCCTGCGTGCCCTTCAATGCGATGCAGTCGTCGTCGACCGAGAAGCGGCAACGGCGCACGACGATGTCCTGGCAGCTGTCGAGGTCGATCGCGTCACTGCTCGGTGCGCGGATCTCGTGCGGCACCTCGAAGCTGCAATCCTCGATCACCGAACGGCGGCAGCGATACATGTGCAGGTTCCAGAAGGCAGCGTCCTTGAACGTCACACCGCTGACGAGCACGTCGTCGCAATCCTCGATCGAGCAGAGCTGGGGGAAGTGGTACTGGACCTTGACGCCCTGCACGTTCTCCTCGGGCGCGTTGAAGAACATCCGCCAGAAGGGATCGCCGCCGCCGTCGATCGTGCCCGGGCCGACGATGCGCAGGCCGTGATTGTGCTGCGCGTTGATCAGACCGAGGCGCAGCGCCTCCGGAAATGCCTCGACGAAACGCCGCAGCACCAGCGGATAGTCCGACAGGTTGGGCGAGCCGCGCAGCACCGCGCCCTTGCGCAGCTCGAGCCCGACGCCGGGCTTGAGCCAGATCGAGCCGCTGACGAACACACCGGCGGGCACCGCAATCATCCCGCCGCCGGCCCTGGCGCAGGCGTCGATCGCCTTCTGGATCGCCTTGGTGTTGATCGTCTTGCCGTCGCCCACCGCGCCGTGGCTGCGGATGTCGACAATGCGCTGCCGCGCGAACGCCGGGACGGCGGGCAATGCGAGCAGCGCCGCGGCGGGCGCCTGGACCAGAAGGCTGCGGCGTGTCGTCATGTCGTCCTTTCCTCAGTCGTTTAAATCAGGAACGCCCGGCTCGATCAGCGAACCGGGCGCCCCCTTTTTGGCGCTCGCGCGCTTGCCCAGTGCCGGCCTAGAATTTGAAGGCGACGCCGGCGGAGAACTTCCGCCCGGTGTACGCCGTGTAATAGGGGTCCTGGCGGACCGAGTCGTAGTAGAATTCGAGCGCTTCGTTGGTGATGTTCTGCGCTTCGAGGCGCAGCTGGATCTGCGGCGTGATCTGGTAGGACGCGGCCAGATCGACGAACACCGTCGAATTGGCGCCCTGCACGTCGTTGACGAAATTGCCCTGCGCGTCCGTACCGATGCGCGAGGTCGGCACGGTCAGTAGATATTTGTCGCGATAGGTCGCGGTGCCGCGGATGCTGAACTTGTCATCTTCATAATAGAGCGTCCCGCTCAAGGTGTGCTTGGACAGGTTCACCAGGTCGCGGACCAGGGTGTTGGCGCCCGTGCAGGATGCGCCGGACGTCCGGCAATAGGTGATCTGCGAGTCGACGAAGGTGTAGTTCGCCAGCATGCCGAAGTTGCGGAACGTATCGCCCAGGAAGTCGAAGCCGGTCTGGACATTGACCTCGATGCCCTTGAGCGGACCGCCCGGCGTATTCTGCCGGCTGCTGACCGTGAATTCGGTCGCTGCCGTGTTGCCCGACCCCTCGATCAGCGACAGTGGCAGTCCGGTCTGGCTGTAGGGCATCGATTCGGACAGCGCCTGGATGTAGCTGTCGATATCCTTGTAGAAACCGCCCACGGCGATCAGTCCGCGCCGCCCGAAATAATATTCGAGACTGACGTCGACCGTTTTTGCGCGGATTGGGTCGAGGTAGAAGTTCGGACCCGAGATGGTGCGCGTGTTGAGGGCGATGTTCACGCCTGCAGGCAGAATATGGTTGAGTTCCGGCCGCGCCATCACCTTCGCCGCGGCAAAACGCAGGATCAGCTTGTCGGTGAGGTCCGCGGTGATCGTCGCCGAGGGCAGCCAGTCGTCATATTCGCGGGTCAGGGTACGTGAGACGCCGGCGACGGTACCCAGCCCGCTCTGGTTGGTATGGACGTAGCGCACGCCGATATTGCCGCGCAGACGCACGCCCACGTCGGTATCGAACTCGACCATCCCATATGCGCCTGTGACCTTCTCGCTCAGCGTGTCGCGTACCGGGATCGGTGCGAGGGCATAGGTCCCGCTGTCATCGTTGGTGAAGTTGATGAGCTTGTCGATCGCGTCGTAGTCCGGCGCCAGCCAGGACCCGCCGACGTTGCCCGGCATCGATTTTCCGAAGTCGTCGATCAGCGTCATTACCGAGCTCATCGCGGTTCCGGCCGGCAGCGATCCCGTGGTCACGTTGCCCGCACGGCTACGCGTGTATCGCTTGTAGTTTCCTTCGCGATACTGGACGCCGGCGCGGACCTTGAAGCCGTCGAACAGCGCGTAGGTCGCGTTGAACTCGGCGGTCAGATTCTCGGTATCCTCCTTGTTGTCGCCCTTGTTGAGCAGGTTGCGGAAGATCGTCACGCTGGTGGTCGGGGAGGTCTGCACCACGAGGTTAGGCGCGAACAAGTAATTGGCGGCGTTGGTGGTGTCGAAGCCCCAGTTGATCACAGGGATGCTGCCGCCGCCGCGGAAATCATAGGAGAAATTCTGGACGTCGTTGGCGAAGAAGCTGATCTGCGTCGATACGGGGTTGTGCATCGTAGAGAGCGACAGGCCGGCATAGGCGTCGATTGTCAGCTTCCCCAGTTCCTGCGAGAAGGTCGCGTTGATCTGGCGGAAGGTGGTGGTGTATTTGCGCAAGGCGATATCGTTTGAGATATCGATGTTGTTGAACTGGCCGTACAGCGTACTGCCCAGCGAATCGACCTCGATGTCGGTGACCGTCGTGATCGGCTGGCCGTGGTTGTTCAGGCCGCGCGCGAACGAGTTGGCGGCAAAGCTATAATCGCGCCGCGTCACGTCATACCAGCTGTACAGGCCGTCGAGAGAGAAATGCGTGCCCTCGGCGGGTTCAGCCTCGATTGTGACCGTGGCGCCGAGCCGCGAATAATCCTGGTCCGATCGCAGCCACCGCGGGCTACGATAGATAAAGGCGTTCCGGGCGGTCTCATAGTTGGCGATGTTCTCGGCGGTGCCAGGCGGGCGCGATAGGCCGGTCGCGCAGTTGAGCGCGTCGGTGCCGAGCGGGACGTTGCTGGCCGGATTCTGCGTCGGATAGCCGACTGGAGAGCAGAAACCGCCCTGCTGGGTGCCGCGATAGACTTCGACCGCCGACCACGCCTCCTCGCGCGTGTAGCGCTTGGTATAGGCGATCGACGCCGCGATGCCGAAGGTGCCATCGAGGAACTTCTTGGAAACGAGGCCGGTGACGCGCGGGCTGACGCGTCCGCGCAGATCGTCATAGGTCCCCTGTGCGCTCGCAGCGAGGGTGAAATCCTGGGCATAGGACAGCGGCCGCGGCGTCTGCAGATCAACCGTCGCGCCGAGCGAGCCTTCATCGACGTCGGCCGAATAGGTCTTGCGCACGGTCAGCTCGCTGAACAGCTCGGACGCGAACACGCTGAAGTCGAACGAGCGCGACGAGTTGAAACCGGCGCGGATGTCCGACGAGTTGGTCGAGCTCGAACCCTGCATGCCGTTGAGGCGCACGCGGGTGAACTGCGCGCCAAGACCGCGAACCGAGATGGTCTTGCCCTCGCCGCCGTCGCCGCGGGCGAGCGCGACACCCGGCAGGCGCTGCATCGATTCGGCCAGGTTCGAGTCGGGGAACTTGCCGATGTCCTCGGCCGAGATCGAATCGACGACGCCAGTCTCGTTCCGCTTGGTCGCGAGCGACTTCTCGAGCGATCCGCGGAAGCCGGTGACGATGATATCTTCCGCGCCCTGATCGGCGGGGGCGGTTTCGGCCGTCTCGTCCTGGCCGGCCGCCGTTGTCTGGGCGGTGGCGGCGGGCGCGAATCCCAGGCCGATTGCCAGCGCAGTCACCGAAACCGTGGCGCGCGCGAACACAGTTTGTGCCATCTTCAGAACTCCTCCCACCCCGATTTATTCGGGTTTGCGCTGAAACCTGTAAGACAGAATAAGCTGTCTTACAAGTATCTCGTTATGGGTGGAAGCGAGGTCACCCGATCGACCGGTTGCCCTGTCTCCCGAACATCCGGCCTATGAGAACGAGGACCGCGCCGAAGGCCTCGGGATTGCGCAATGAAAAGCATTCCATTTCATCTTTCACCGCATTAGGCTGACCCCGACAAAACCATGGGAGGGGTTATGGCGCGACCGGCGCTGGCGATCGTTGCACTCGTCACCAGCTATGCGGTGCTCGGCCTGCTGATGAACAGCGTCGGCACGGTGATCCTCCAGTCGATCGCGCATTACGGCGTGTCCAAGCCGCAGGCCGCGACGCTCGAGGCGTGCAAGGACCTGTCGGTGGTCGTCGCCTCGTTCCTGTTCGCAGTGTCGCTGCCGCGCTTCGGCTTCCGCCGCGCGCAGATCGGGGTGATGCTGGCGATTGCTGCCGGCGCTTTGCTGATGCCGGTCGCCAACAGCTTCCTCGCGACGCAATTGTTCTTCGTGCTCACCGGCCTGTGCTTCGGCATCGCCAAGGTCGCGACCTATGCCTCGATCGGGCTGCTGCGTCCGGAGCGTGAGCGGCATGCGGGGCTGACCAGCCTGGTCGAAGGGGTGTTCATGGTCGGCATTCTCGCCGGGATCTGGATGTTCGGCTGGTTCATCGGCCGCGACCGCACCGGCGAGGACTGGCTCGACGTCTATCATGTGATCGCCGCGCTCGCCGCGGGATCGGCGCTGCTGTGGTGGCTCGCCCCGCTCGACGAGAGCCGCAACGCCGTGGCCGAGGGCGCGCCCGCCGCTAGCCGCCGCGACATGCTCGCGCTCGCCATCCTGCCCTCGACCATCGCCTTCCTCGCCGCGATCTTCCTCTATGTGCTGGTCGAGCAGAGCATCGGCACCTGGCTGCCCACCTTCAACAACCAGGTGCTGCATCTGCCCAGCGCGATGAGCGTGCAGGCGTCGAGCATCTTCATCGCCGCGCTGGCGCTCGGCCGGGTGAGCGCGAGCTGGCTGGTGGCGAAGCTCGGCTGGCTCAGGTTGCTGCTGATCTGCCTCGCGGCGATGGCGGCTTTGGTGCTGCTGACCTTACCGAGCACGCGCGGGCTGACGCTGCGGCCTGATGTCACCTGGTTCAGCGCGCCGCTCGCCGCCTATATCTTCCCGCTGATCGGGGTGTTCATGGCGCCGATCTACCCGATTGTCTCGTCGGTGGTGCTGAGCGCGCTGCCGCAGGCGCGGCACGCGGCGATGGTCGGGCTGATGGTGATCTTCTCTGCGCTCGGCGGCACGATCGGATCGATGATCACCGGAATCGTGTTCGACCGCTTCTCGGGCCAGACCGCCTTCTATCTCGTGTTGGTGCCGATCGTGCTGATCGGGATCGCGCTGTGGCAGCTCGACCGGATCACGCGGCGGACTGCGGCGGCGCAGCAGCCCGCCTAGGCGAGATAGTCCGCGAGGCTGAAGTCGGCGATCGTCGGGATGACGTGGTCCGCGTCGGGCAGCGCCGCGGACGTGCCGACGCCGAGCGCGGGCATCCCGGCGGCGTGGATCGCGACGATGCCGGCCTGCGAATCCTCGACGCCGAGCGTGCGTGCGGGTTCGGCGCCGACCACTGCGGCGGCGGCGAGGAAGATGTCGGGCGCAGGCTTGCCCGCCGCGACCGAGGCGGGGTCGACAACCGTGTCGAACAGCGAGTCGATCTCCATCCGAGCGAGCAGCAAGGGCGCGTTGCGGCTCGCCGAGGCGAGCGCGACCTTGAGGCCGGCGGCGCGGCATGCCGCGATCGCCTCGCGTGCGCCGGGGAACAGGTCGGCGGGGCCGAAATGCGCGATCTCGTCGAGATACCAGTCGTTCTTGCGCGCGGCGAGCTGCGCGCGCGCCGCATCGTCGAAGCCGGAGCGGTCGCCGAGGATCAGCGCGAGGCTGCCCATGCGGTCGACGCCCTTGAGCGCTTCGTTCGCGGCCTCGTCGAACGGGATGGCGAGGCTGTCGGCGAGCCGTTTCCACGCGCGATAATGCGCGCGCGCGGTGTCGGTCAGCACCCCGTCGAGGTCGAAGGCGACGGCGTCGAGCTGGCGGGGGAAGATGCTCATGCGAGCGGGCCGGTCCAGCTCTCGCCCGCAGCGATGCGCACCTCAGTGTCGCCATGGCGGAAGGCGAGCGGTTCGCCTGCAACGACGCGATAGTGCGCGCCGTCGCGGTTCACCTCGACGCGTAGCTCGCTGCCGCGCCAGCTGAGACCGAAGCGATAGCCCTGCCAGACATCGGGCAAGGTCGGGCGGAAGGCGAAGCCGCCGTCCGCCGGGCGGAAGCCGGCGAACCCCCACACCAACGCAAGCCAGGACCCCGCGAGCGAGGCCATGTGCACGCCGTGGCTGGTATTGCCATGCTGGTCCTCGACATCGACGAAGCTGGTCGCGCGGAAGAAGCGCAGCGCCTGCTCGGGATAGCCGATCTCGCTCGCGAGGATCGCGAAAGTCGAGGCCGACAGCGTCGAATCATGCGTGGTGAGCGGCTCGTAATAGTCGAAGGCGCGGCGCTTGCGCTCGAGCGGCACGTCCTCGCCGCCCAGCACCATGCCGAGGATCAGATCGGCCTGCTTGCACACCTGGTGCCGGTAGAGCGTCATCGGGTGATAATGAAGCAACAGCGGGAAGCGCTCGCGCGGCGTGGCGGCGACGTCCCAGTGCGGCTTGCCGAGGAAGCTCGCATCCTGTGCATCGATGCCGAGCTCTGCATCGAAGGGCAGGTGCATCGCATCCGCCGCGCGAGCGAAGGCAGCGAGCTCGTCCTCGCCCAGGCCAATCGCGGCGGTGAGCTCGGCCCATGCGTCGGGCGCCCTTTCCCGCACGCGATCCGCCACGTCGCAGGCCAGGCGCAGATGCTTCTGCGCCATGCGGTTGGTGTACCAATTGTCGTCGATCAGCGTGGTGTATTCGTCGGGCCCGGTGACGCCGTGGAGGTGGAAGGCGCCATCCCGCCAATCGCCGAGCGACAGCCACAGCCGCGCAGTCTCGACCAGCATCTCCGCGCCCATCTCGATGAGGAATCCCTCGTCGCCGGTGGCGTCGGCATAGAGACCGATCGCGAAGCCGATCGCGGCGTTGATGTGATACTGCGCCGAGCCGCTCGGATAATGCGCCGAGCATTCGCGTCCGCCGATCGTGCGCCAGGCATAGAGCACGCCGCTCTCATGGTTGAGCGCGCGCGCATTGGCGGCCGCGCCGTCGAGCGTGCGGTAGCGATAGACGAGCATCGCGCGCGCAACCTCGGGTGCAAGCACCGCCAGCACGGGGAGCATGAACGCCTCGGTGTCCCAGAAATAATGGCCCTCATAGCCTTCGCCGGTGAGACCCTTGGCGGCGGCGGTCGAGACGCCGTCGCGCCCGGCCGAGCAGAAGAGGTGATAGAGGTTGAGGCGGAGCGCCGCGGTGGTGCGCGCGTCGCCGTCGATTGCGATGTCGGCGCGGTCCCAGAAGGCGGCGAATGCGGCACATTGTGCTTCGAGCACGGCATCGAAGCCGGCGGCGAGATGCGCCTCGGCGAGCTGCGCCGCCCGCGCCCCGAGCGCGCCTGACTCGGCCTTGCCCACGGCGAAACCGGTGACGACGAAGGTTGCTTCCCCGTCGGCGCGCACGCGCTGCACGGCGGCGACGCCGGTGCCGCTGCCCGGCAGCCGCTCGATCACGCGCGTGTCGTCGGCCTGTTCGGTGACGAAGCCGCCGGTGCCGAGATTGACGCCGATCCGCGGATCGTCGGACTGGCCCTCGGGCCGCGGCGCGGAGGCGAGATGGGGTTCGAGCGTGACCTGTTTTTCGCTCGCGGTGGCGTACAGGCGGCGCAGCAGCACCGGGCTGCCGTCGATCGGGACGAGCCGCTCTGCGATGATCTCGAGCACTTGCCCGTCGGCGAGGATCCAGCGCGTGCGTCGGGTCAGCCGTCCGCTGCGCAAATCGAGCGAGCGCAGAGTCTCCGCGATCCGTGCCGCGGCGAAGTCGACCTCCGCGCCATCCACCCGAACGCGGAGCCCGAGCGGCTCGGCGACCGGCACGCGCGAATCCGACTGTTCGGCAAAGCCGCTGAGCCGCTCGTGATAATGGATCGGTATGGTCTCATAGGCCTGCGCCAGGAAGGTGGTCGCTTTCGCCCGCTCTTCGATCGCACCGCGCACGCCGAGCGCGCCGTTGGACAGCGCGAGTATGGTCGCCGCCCAGCCCTCGCACGCCGGATCGTCGCCAGCGATCGCAACGGTCCAGCCGTCAGTCCCGAATTGCAGGGCTTCACCCCCATGATTCCGATGGGCCCCCAACGGCCGGCTCCTCTCCAGTTTCAACCTGGATACCGGACCTTTGATAACGATTTCAAGAGCCGATCCGCACGAACCCTTTGCAAGCCTCGGGCAGCGTCGGGAATCAGGTCTCGCGCACCACCATGCGCGTCGGCAGCATCACCGATTGCGGCCGCCCGCCGTCGATCCGCTGCATCAGCTTCTCGACCAGCAGCGCGCCCGCGACGTCGGTCTTCTGGTCGATCGTGGTGATCGCCGGGCTGAAATGCGCAGTCGGCGGGATGTTGTTGTAACCGACCAGCGAAAAGTCGCGCGGCGCCGTGAGCCCCCGCGCGCGGAAGGAGCCGATCGCAGCCATCGCCGCGGTGTCCGAGAAAGCGAACACCGCATCCGGCTGCCCGCCCTGTGCGAGATAGGCGGTCACCGCATCTCCGGTCGCGGTGAACGCCATCGACGGGATCGACTGCAGCTCGATCGTCACGTCGGGATGGCCCGCAGCGCCGAGCCTCAGCCCCTCGTAGCGCAGGCGCAGCTCCTCGTGCCGCGTATCGCCGAGGAACAGCCAGCGCTTGCGGCCCTGTGCGAGGAAATGCTGCGCGGCGAGCTTGCCGCCGGCGAGATTATCGCTGCCTACTGCGCAATAGCCCGCGTCGGGGGCCACTGCGCCCCACACCACCAGTGGCAGATTCTCGCGTGCGAGATTGCGCAGCATCGCGTCGCGCGTGCCCTGACCGAGCACGATGAACCCGTCCGCCCCGCGCGCCTGGAAGAAGTCGCGAAAGGCGCGCGCATCGTCGAGCCCGGGAGGCGAGAGCAGCAAATCCTGGTTGCGGATCGACAGCGCCTCGGACACGCCGGCGAGCAGCTCGAAGATGAACGGATCGCCGATCGCGCCGTGGCGGTGCGAGCCGAAATCGAGCACCACCGCGACGGTATTGGTGCGCGCGTGGCGCAATTTCTGCGCGTTGCGGTTGACCGCATAGCCATGCGTGCGGGCCACCTCGAGTACGCGCTCGCGCGTCTCCTCGGTCACTAGCGGACTGCCGTTGAGCACGCGCGACACGGTCGGGGTCGAGACGTTCGCGAGGCGCGCGATATCCTGCATCGTCAGCCGCGATGCGCCCCCGCGCTTGCTCCTCGGCTCCCTGCCCATCGCCGCTGTGGTAGGGCCGCGCCGCACGTGCCGCAAGCCATGTATGGCGCCGACAGTGAAACGACCTCTTGAAAAGCATTTCAGTTGCGCATAGCATTAGTCCCAGGAAGGCAAATTTGCCGATGCACGCTCGAAGGGGAGGATTTATGCTTCGCAGTGCCGTTTTCATGCTCGGGGCCGCGCCGCTGGCGCTGATCGCCACCGCAGCCCATGCCCAAACAAATTCGGCCCAAACCGCCCAGACCGCTGAGCCCGCCGCCGCCACGCCGCAGGACGAGGCCGAGACGACCGAAGAGATCGTCGTGGTCGGCACCGCCGGCGGCGGCACGCGCCGCCAGGACGCGGCCTTCGCCGTGACCACGCTGAGCGAGGAAGCGCTCGACCGCGCCGCGCCGACCAGCACCGCCGACATCCTGCGCAGCGTGCCGGGCGTGATGGCCGAGAGTTCGGGCGGCCAGAACGGCGCCAACATCTTCGTGCGCGGCTATCCGTCGGGCGGCGACGCGCAGTTCGTGACCTTCCAGCTTGGCGGCGTGCCGATCTTTCCGCCCGCGACGCTGTCGTTCCTCGAAAACTCGCAGCTGATCCGTCTCGACGAGACGGTCAAGCGCGTCGAGGCGGTGCGCGGCGGCACCGGCTCGCTCTTCTCGAACGGCCAGCCGGGCCTCACGGTTAACGTCGTGCCGCGCACCGGCGGCAGCAACTTCGAGGCGTTCGGCAAGGTCAGCTACACCGATTATGGCGAGATCCGCGGCGACGCCTGGGTCTCGGGCCCGCTGGGCGAGAATACCGGCTTCATGGTCGGTGGCTATTACGCCCAGGGCAACGGCGTCCGCGATCCGCAGTTCCGCGCCGAGAAGGGCGGGCAGATCACCGCCAACATCCGCCACGAATTCGACGATCGCGGTTCGGTCGAAATCTATGCGCGCTATCTCAACGACCGCGGCCAGTGGCTGCTGCCGATCCCGGTGATCTCGAACAATGGCGAGATCTCGGCCTATCCGGGCTTCGACGCCGGCACCGGCACGCTGCCCGGCCGCGAGACGCAGGTGACCACCAACATCGTCGGCCGCACCATCGATCTCGCCCAGGGCCGCGGCGCCGACGTCATCAACACCGGCATCGCGTTCGACTATGAGGTCGCCGACGGCCTGCGCCTGCGCGAGCGGCTGAGCTATCTCGGCGGCAATGCCGACACGATCGGCATGGTCCCCGAAGGCCCGCCGCGCTCGGCAGCGGACGTCGCGGTCGCGCTGGGCGGCACCGGATCGACCGTCTCCAGCCTCACCTATGTCAATGGCGGGCAGGCCGTGAGCGGCGGCGCCGACGCGCAGGTGATGCGCGCCGGCATCTGGGAAGTGCGCAAGAAGATCTCGTCCTTCGTGTCGGATTCGGCGTTCGAATGGACCGCGGGCAACAACAAGTTCACCGGCGGCTTCTACTATGCCGACTATAGCTCGCGCGACAAATGGGTGCTCGGCAACCAGGTGCTGCTCACCGCCGAGCCCAATGCGCGGCTGCTCAACATGACGCTGAATGGCGGACGTACCGCGACGCTCAACGGCTTCGTCAGCGGACCCGGCTTCCAGGTCGACGCCTTCTACAAGGGCACCGACTATGCCTTCTACGCGGTCGACGAGTTCCAGATCACGCCCGAGCTGCGCATCGACGGCGGCGTGCGCTGGCAGCGCCACATCGTCGACGCGACGCTGCGCACGCCCTCGGGGACGGTCGATCTCGACGGCAATCCCAACACGCTCTACGACAATGCCGTCAACGTGCTCGGCGGCCCGCGGCAGCTCCATTATGCCGACTCGGCCTGGTCGTGGACCGCGGGCATCAACTACGACATCACCAGCCAGATCGGGGTGTTCGCCCGCTACAGCCGCGGCAACAGCTTCCCGATGTTCGACAATCTGCGCGAAGGGCTGACCCAGATCGCCGAGGTCGAGACCTATGAAGGCGGGCTCAAGATCTCGACGCCGCTGGTCAGCCTCTATGCGACGCTGTTCCACAACAAGTTCGACGGGCTGGCGTCATCGCGTCTCGTCAACGGCGTGCCGATCCCCGAGGTCGGCGGCGCCAAGACCACCGGCGTCGAGGTCGAAGGCGCGGTGCGGCCGTTCCAGGGCTTCAGCATCACCGCCGGCGGCACCTGGCTCGACGCGACCTATCAGGACTTCTTCACCGGCGGGACAGTCGACAACACCGGCAACCGCGTGCAGCGCCAGCCGCGCTGGGCGTGGCGCGTGACCCCGGCTTATGAGGTCGACCTGGGCGGAGTGAGGCCGGCGCTGTTCGCGACGCTGCAATATACCGGCGACCGTTTCTCGGACCCCGAGAACGCCCAGCTGCTGCCCAATTTCTACCAGCTCGACGCAGGCATCACGGTCGATGTCGGCGAGCATGTGACGCTGGCGGTGACAGGCAACAACCTGACCGACGAGATCGGGCTGACCGAGGGCAATCCGCGCATCATCGGCGGGCAGGGATCGGGTGCAATCCTGGCGCGCCCGATCCTCGGCCGCTCGTTCCGCTTCAGCGCAGCGCTGAAGTTCTGACCTCTCCTCTCCCGGACCGGTAGGCCCCCTTCCCCTTCCGGTCCGGGACCCTTTTCTCCCGCCGCCGAGCGCTGACCGGAGACTCGCCCATGCACCGCCGCACGCTGCTCAAGGGGATGGCGGGGGCGGCGGCGGTTTCGGCAGGCGCGGCGCGGGCACAGGCGGGCAAGCGGCAGCGCAACGTGCTGCTGCTCATCTCCGACGACCAGGGGCTCGACCTCGGCTGCTACGGCACGCCCGTCGCGACGCCGCGGCTCGACCGGCTGGCGCGCGAGGGCACGCGCTTCACCCACGCCTTCGCCGCGGTTTCCTCGTGCAGCCCGAGCCGCGCGGTGATCCATACCGGGCTCTACGGCCACCAGAACGGCATGTACGGGCTCCAGCACGACGTCCACCACCAGTCGCTGCTCGACGGCATCGAAACGCTCCCGTCGCTGCTGCGCCGTGCGGGCTACGCGGTGGCGCTGGTCGGCAAGAAGCATGTCGGGCCGGACAAGGCCTTTCCGTTTGAGGCTGAGCTGGTGCCCGAGCGCTCGGGCATCCGCGACGTGCGCGAGATGGCGACCGCCGCGGCGAGCTTCATCCGCTCGACGAACGACCGGCCCTTTTTCGTCACGGTCGCGTACAGCGATCCGCACCGCGCCGCGACCGACTATGGCAACGACCGCCCCTGGCCGGGGGTGAAGCCGGTTCGCTACGATCCGGCGAAGGTGCATATCCCGTCGCACTTGCCCGATCTGCCCGAGGTGCGGCAGGACCTCGCCGGATATTATGAATCGTTGAGCCGGCTCGACAGCGGCGTCGGCATGCTGCTCGATCTGCTCGCGCAGAGCGGGCGTGCGGACGACACGCTGGTGATCTTCCTCAGCGACAATGGCCGGCCCTTCCCGGGCGCCAAGACCAATCTCTATGCGCCGGGGCTGCATCTCCCGCTGATCGTCCGCGCGCCGGGCAGCGGCACCACGGCCAGTGACGCGATGGTCAGCTGGGTCGACATCGCGCCGACGGTGCTCGAATGGGCCGGGGTCGCGTCGCCGGAGTATCCGCTGTCGGGCAAGTCGCTGCTGCCGATCCTCGGCAAGCCCGGCGATCCGGCGCGCGACGCGGTGTTCGCGAGCCACGAGTTCCACGAGATCAACCAATATTACCCGATGCGGGCGGTGCGGACCCGCACCCACAGCTACATCCTCAACCTCGCGCACCCGCTCGACTATCCGATCGCGGGCGATGTCGCGGGATCGCCGAGCTGGAAGGCGATCAGCGCCGATCCCGCGATCCCGCTCGGCAAGCGCAGCCAGGCAGCCTATCTCAAGCGGCCCGCCGAGGAGCTGTACGACCTGTCGCGCGATCCGGACGAGCTGGTCAACCTCGCCACCGATCCAGCACATGCGGCGGTGCGCGACGCGCTGCGCGCGCGGCTGCTGGAGATGCGCAAGGCGACGCGCGATCCGTGGCTGGCGGGGCAGACCGATCCCTATTCGCATCTGGACCACAAATAAGGGACCGTGGCATCATGAAGACGTTCGGCGCCTTGCTCATCCTGCTTGCTGCGGCCCCGGCGCTGGCGCAGCAAGACCCTGCCGCAGTGGAGGTGCCTGCCTTCACGCTGCCGCCGTCGGACCAGCTGAGCGGGGAGGCCAAGGCGGTGCTGTTGCGGATGCGCGCGGCGCGATCGCCGGACTTCAAGGGCGACCTCGCGAAGCAGCGCGCCTTCTACCAGAAATATAATGACGACCGGCTGGCCGAGATGCGGCGGCATTTCCGGACCAGCGAGGAGCGCATGACGCTGGACGGCGTGGCGGTCGATATCGTCACCCCGGGCGCCGGGATCGATCCGCGCAACAAGGATCGCGTGCTGATCAACATACATGGCGGCGCGTTCATGTGGGGATCGGGGAGCGGCGCGCTGGTCGAGGCGATTCCGATCGCGGCGACCGGTGGCATCAAGGTCGTCACGGTCCACTACCGGCTTACTCCCGAGCACCGCTATCCCGCGGCCTCGGAAGACGTGACCGCGGTCTATCGCGCGCTGCTGAAGCAGTACCGGCCTGAGAATATCGGCATCTATGGCTGCTCGGCGGGCGGAATCATCACCGCCCAGTCGGTCGCGTGGATCAGCAAGCAGGGCCTGCCGCGGCCCGGCGCGATCGGCACATTCTGCGGTACCGCGGCGGCGTTCAGCGGCGACAGCGCCTATCTTGGGCCGATCGCGGAAGATGCCGCGCCCCCGTCGGGCCCGTTGCCGCGCCTGCTGCCCACAGCCTATATGGCGGGGATCGCGGGAGACGATGCGGCCGCCTACCCCCTGCTCTCCGAAGCCGAAACCCGGCTGTTTCCGCCGACCTTGCTGCTGGCGGGCAGCCGCGATTTCGCGGCGAGCGCCCTGACGCTGGCGCATCGCCGGTTGACGCAGGCGGGCGTTCCAAGCCAGCTGTTCCTGTTCGATGGATTGCCGCATGCGTTCTTCGTCTGGCCCGACATGCCCGAATCGATGGAGGCATATCGGGTCATCGCACGCTTCTTTGACCAGCATCTGGGTAAGCGGGAATGAGCAACGAGATCGACCGGCGCGGCGTACTTCTGGCAGGCAGTGGCGGTGCGTTCGGCCTCTATAGCTGGGCTGCGGATTCGGCCGCGGCGGTGCCGCAGAAGAAAAACCTTCTCCTCAAGCGCATTCCCCGCGCGCGCCCGCGCAACATCCTGGTCGTGCTGACCGACGACCATCGCCACGACGCGATGGGATTCATGAAGGCGCAGGACTTCGGCGAGACCCCGACGCTCGACCGGCTGGCGCGTGAGGGGGTGCATTTCCGCAATGCCTTCGTCACCACCGCCTTGTGCTCGCCGTCGCGCGCGTCGATCTTCACCGGCCTCTATGCGCACCAGCATCGCGTGGTGGACAACAACCATCCGATCCCGCCGGGCCTCACCTACTATCCCGAATATCTTCAGCGGGCCGGCTATGAAACCGCTTTCATCGGCAAATGGCACATGGGCGCGGAGACCGATCACCCGCAGCCGGGCTTCGACCATTGGGTAAGCTTCAAGGGGCAGGGCCATTATCTGCCCCATGCCGACGGGCTCAACGTCGACGGGCGCAAGGTGCCGCAGAAGGGCTATATCACCGATGAACTGACCGAATACGCGCTCGACTGGATCGGCAAGCGCGATCGCAAGCGGCCATGGATGATGCACCTCGCGCACAAGGCGGTGCATTCCGAGTTCATCCCCGCGCCGCGCCATGCCGGCCGCTACAAGGATGCGACCTTCCGCTATCCCGAGAACATGAAGGCCGGTGTGCCGGGCCGCCCGATGTGGGTCGAGAATCAGCGCAACAGCTGGCACGGCGTCGAATATGCCTATCACGGCAGGCTCGACATCGCCGACTATTACAAGGCCTATATGGAGACGTTGCTCGCGGTCGACGAAGGGCTGGCGAAGATCATGGATCTGCTCGCCGAGCGCGGCGAGCTCGACGACACGCTGATCCTCTACATGGGCGACAACGGCTTCATGTTCGGCGAGCATGGGCTGATCGACAAGCGCGCGGCGTACGAGGAATCGATGCGCGTGCCGATGCTCGCGCGCTGCCCCGCGCTGTTCGGACCGGGCAAGGTCGAGCAGGTCGTCGCCAATATCGACGTCGCGCCGACGATGCTCGCCGCCGCCGGACTCGCCGCGCCGGAAACCATGGCGGGCGCCAACATGCTGCCGCTGGCGCGCGGCGAGCAAGTGCCGTGGCGCGAGGAGCTGGTCTACGAATATTATTGGGAGCGCGCCTTCCCGCAGACCCCGACCGTCCATGCGCTGCGCGAGGACCGTTACAAGTACATCCGCTTCCACGGCATCTGGGACCTGGACGAGCTCTACGACATCGAAGCCGATCCGCACGAGAACAACAATTTGCTCGCCCAGCCGGGGCATGAGGCGCTGGCGGCGCGGATGGGCGCCAAGCTGTTCAAGCTGCTCGAGGAGACGGACGGGATGCAGATCCCGCTCGCCGCCGATACGCCCGGCCGCAACGTGCTGCGCGATCCCAAGGGATCGAAGGGCGCGCCCTTCCCGCCGAACTTCACCCAGCCGCCGAAGTTGCCTGGCTAGGCGGCGTCCGGGACAGCTGGCGAAGGCGCAGCATGGCCGCTGCGCCGCCACCAGCCCCGGAGCAAACGCCCGGCCAGCGCCGGCAATCCCCGCCGCACGAACAGCCAGTCGCGGATCGCGGGACCGGCGTCGGCGCCGATCACGCGCTTGTAGCCGCTGTCGCCCGCGCCCCAGTCGACCGTCGTGATGCCGTCCTCGATCGCGCGGACGAGATTGCGATAATAGAGCAGCTTGCCCGGCGAATGCTTGGCGACGCGCGGGTCGTAGCTGTTGGCGATGGCGTATTTGAGCGTTCCGGCGTTCATGTCGAACGAGAAGGCGGCGGGCTCGCCATCGATGCGCAGCAGCGCCGCCCACATCATCCGCGCGATCACCGGATCGGCCGCGGCGGCGCGCCAGAAGGCACCATGCCCCTCCGTGGTGAACTTGGCGTCGCTGCCGTCGGTGCGCGATGCGATCCAGCTCTTGCGCTCGATATCGGCGAGATCGTCGAACGCGGCAGGCGTCCAGTCCTCGCCCGCGACGAAGCGCCAGTCGAGCGCGCCATGCTCGCCAAGGTGCTTCTCGTGGAAGCGGTTCTTGCGCAGCGTCGAATTGCGCGGCCAAATGCCCTCGTCGCGCAGCGCCGCCATGTCGAGCAGGAAGCTCTCGGCGACGAAGCGGTCGAGCGCGACCCAGCCCCTGGCGGCCGCGGCGGCGCGCAAGCCCTCGAGCGCCGGATCCCCGTCATAGACGGGACCGATGCGCAGCGCATTGGCTTCCCGCCCGAGATGGTCGAGCAACAGCTCGAAGGCTTCGGCGCCGGCGTCGGCTGCCGCCGGAAAGCTGCGGAACGGCCAGTAGCAGCCGGGCACCGCGGCCAGGCGCAGGAACGAGGGGCCGAGCGGGACGAGCGGCAGCGCAAGCACCGGAACGCCCTCCCGCACCACGGTCAAGGTGCGGGCCGCGCCGCCATAGGCGGCCAGTGCCGCCGCGAACCAGCCATAGCGCAGGAAACGATGCGTCGGCGCGGCATGGTCCGCCACCGCGTCGAGCGCGCTCGCAAGGCCGTCGCCGATGCTCGCGGCGAGCAGCGGGGGCAGGCGAGTGAACTCGGCGAGCGGCATTGGCCTGGTCATGTCCGCGCGATAACGCGAATGCGTTACCAATGGGTGCAAGCCGCTTGGCGGCGCCGCGCGCGCGCCATAGAGTGAGGCGGATGCAGCCGCTGATGCTCTCCACCGTCGCCCAGACCATCCAGGTCTCGATCGCGCCCGTCTTCCTGCTCGCGGGCATCGCCGGCATCCTCAACGTACTGATCGGGCGCATGGCGCGCGTGGTCGACCGGTCGCGCAAGATCGAGCAGCTCCACCCGGTGTCGCAGGGCGCGGAGCATGACCGGCACGTATGGGAGCTGCGGCTGATCGACCGCCGGCTGTCGGTGATCAACACATCGATCTGGCTGTGCGTCGCGAGTGCGATCCTGATCTGCCTCGTCGTCGCGCTGATGTTCGGCGCGACGCTGACTCATCTCGATATCGGCGGCATCGTCGCGGTGACCTTCATCGCCTCGATGCTGCTGCTGACGGCGGGGCTGATTGCCTTCCTGGTCGAGGTGCGCCTGTCGCTGCTGGCGGTGCATGTCCGCGAGGAGTTGCTCGAGCGCGAGGACGGCTAGCGCATCACGTGCAGCCGCGGTGCCCCAACGGCGCCTGACGCAGCAGCGCCGGCATCCTGGCATCGATCTTTTGCCAGTGCGGCAGACGCAGGCGGCGATATTCGCCCGCGACCAGCGCCGCCGCGCCCCGCGCGCCGAGCTCGCTCAGATGCGTGTCGTCGGTGATGCCGTTGGGGAATGCCTTGAACCCGTCCCCAGGCTTGAGATGCAGGTAGAACGCCTTGGCGCGCTCGGCGCCGGTACGGTCGATCCAGGCGCGGCTGAGCGATTCGAGGTCGATGACGCGCACCCGCTCGCGCCTGGCGACGTCGCGCACCACTGCGGAATAGGCGGCGAAACCCGCCTTGGTGCGGCCGTCGGCCTCAAACATGCGCTGCGCGATCGGCGTGACGAGGACGGGAGTCGCCCCGGCTGCCCGTGCCTCGGCGACGAAGCGCTCCAGATTCACGCGATACACCGTCTCGGCCGGCGCATAGCGCTCGGGCCTGGCCTGATTGGCGTCGTTGTGCGCGAACTGGATGAGCACGACATCGCCTTTGCGCAGATCGGCGCGCAGCCGCTCCCATCGGCCTTCCGCGATGAAGCTCTTGGTGCTGCGCCCGCCGATCGCGCGGTTCTGCAGGCCCACGCCCTTGCCCAGCGCACAGGCGAACATCTGACCCCAGCCGGTCTGGGGATAGCGCGCCTCGTCATAGCTCTGCGCGGTCGAATCGCTCGCGATGAAGATCTGCGGCGTGCCGTCGCGCGCCAATTGGGGCGAAGGCGCGGACGTCGGTGACGTTTGAGCGAGCAATGCCAGCGCAAACGATACAGCGGCGGTTACCCGGACGATCCTGCGGCCCAGCACATCTTGCACTTCTCTCCTCCTCGCCCAGTAATCCCATTTTTTGGGATATAATGCCATTATTAGGAAGAGCATTGTTAGCCATGACGAGGCCGCGCGCCAAGTCGTTTGCGGACATTCCGCGCGCGGATTCTACTAGACTGGCATGTGGCGCACCCGACAGGATTCGAACCTGAACGTGAACCGCAACTGGCGCGACGAGCAGAAACACCTCGTCGGATACGTGGCTGCGAGGCCGCTCAGTAGGATGGGGTTCTTGCTTTCGTCGATGAACTCATTTGATGGGAGAAGGCCCTCGCCGAGCGACGCCACCGCGCAATCGACCAGATTCGTTACGTCACCGCCACCCCCGATCGTCACGAACTTACGCAGCGCGCCGATCGTGTCCATCTCGTGAGTCGCTACGCCTTGATCAATTCGAGCATCTGTCCGGCCGCGGTGAGGACGCCGGTGACGTTGTCGAGGTCCTCTATCAATTCTTCGGTGCCGGTTCTGATCTTTCCGAGCGCTTCGGCGGACTGCTCCATCGCATCGACTGCAGCTCTGATCTCCTCGCTTCCGTCAAGCGCTGCCACGAGCATCTGGGCCGCGCCCGCGGCGCAATGATTAGCGATCGACAGTGCGAGTGATAGCTGATCGTTGGTCTGCCCGCTGTTTTGCAGATCGAACACAGCGGCTTCCAGCGCCGCCGCGACACCGCGAAGCCCGTCCTTAAGCGCGCGGAGCGCGTCGATCTTGCCGGAATCTGCGGTGTGCATCCGCAACGTCGAATGGTCGCGTCGTCCCACCCGTTCGAACAGCTTCTGGTAGGCGCGATAGAGATCCGCCATGTCAGCGCTCCGCTTCATGACTCACCCTTGATCGCATCGAGAAGGGCGAGCACGGCGTTGATGTCCGCGAGCGCGTCCTCAAGGCTGAGGTCCGGGTTCTGGAGCTTGGCGATGAGTTTCTCGTGCGCTGCGTTGAGTTTGCCCCATTCCGCACCAAGTTTGCGAGCGGACCCGATTTGCCGCGATTGCTCGACCAGGAGCGCAAGCGCTTGGCGCCGTTCGGCACGAAGTGCTTCGACCCGCCCGCGTTCCGCCGCTGTCAGCACGGCCTGCTCGAGCGGGCGGCCATTGAGGAGACGTCGTTCCTCCGCCTGACCCCGCACGATGACAGCCTGAGTAGCCGCAATATTCTCGGCGCCGCCGGCCAGGATCGAGCCTTTCAGAGCTGCGGTCTGTTCGGCCACGACCTGCGACGCTGCGGCGATGGGCTCGCGCGCGGCCAAAGCCACTTGCAGCAGCGCCTTCCGCCGCTTGGTTCGCAGGCGCTCGTTACCGGCAAACGTGGCAGCGTCGATGATCGCATTGGTGATCGCCGGCATTCCCGGGATCAGCGCCGCCAAGGCCTTGACCGCGCCGGCGGCACCTTCTGACCTACTCTTGACGGTTTCGAGGTCTTCCGCCTCGCAGAGCTCGGCCATCGCATCAGAATAGCGGACGATCCCGCCTAGCAGCGCTCGCATATTCGGTGCCGAGCGAACGAGCTGATAATCGACGCCTGCGATAGCGTACGTCACCGTGCAATCTTCGGTCGCCGTGCTGCCGCAGTTGTTGAGGGCCACCCGTCCCTCGTTGGCGCCGAGAAGGCGTTGCGATCGTTCTAGACCGACCTGCGCTTCGCGATCGACGACCGCGTCGAACGCGCTCTTGTCCGCGGTCGCGAGAGTTCGAAAGGCCATCGCCTCCTCTGCTGGCAAGGTCGAGGCGCACCCTGTAGTCAGGGCAAGAAGCGAAAGCCCGATCACAAGTCTGGAAGAAATGGAGGGTGCACGGTTCGCCAAGACATGATCTCCCCAGCAGAGAAGCACCTAACGGAACGCAGCACGCGCAAGCCAATGATCAAAGAATGACTACAAATAGATCATATCGACCACCGCCTGTCTAGGTCCGCCGCGCGCGACACGGTTCGATCTTTTCCAAAGACTTCGAACAGAGAACACCAGCTAATCCATTTGTGGAAGGCGTGATTCTTGCCGGGCCTTTCGTATGAAATCAAGGCGATGGCTGTACGGTTCTCCAAGTTGACTGAAGACGTGCTGACAATGGGCGGGTTCGTGCAAACTCCGACGATCAACCTCAGAAGCAGATATTGCCTCCAAAGCGGACATTTACCGGGGCGGACTCAACGGGATTGCACAGTGGACCAATCCAGTCTGAACCGCGCGAGATATTTACGCAGTCGATCGGCATCATTCGCCGTGCTGCGTCGCGCGCGCGAGGCCGCGAACAGCGCGCGCCCGGCTTCGGATAGCGAGCGGCTTCGCCGACAGACACGAACCGTCTCGGCGAGCTGCACGCGATCGAAGGGATCGAGCTCGCCGAGCGCTTCCGGCGTGAGGACCTCGGCCAGCACGTCCGCGCCGGCATCACGCTGACCGGACCAGAGGCGCTTCAGGCGCAAGATCTCGGCATCGGTACACTCCACGTCGATGCGCCCCTTGGAGCTGAGGGTCGCCATCCGCGTGATGCTCGCCGCGAGATCGCGGAAATTGCCCGGCCAGTGCGCGTCCGGACCCGTCGCGAAGGCCAGATAGCGCTGCCGCGCCTCCTTGTTGAAGCTGGCGCGGTCGCCCTCACGCTCGGCGAAGCGGTCCAGTTCGTAATCGAGATTGGGCTCGATGTCCTCGCGGCGCTCGGCGAGGCTGGGCAACTGGAAGGTCCACAGGTTGAGCCGCGCATAGAGGTCGTCGCGAAACGTGCCGGCCGCCACGGCCTCGCCAAGGTCACGATTGGTGCCGGCGATGAGCTGGAACTCGGAGCCGGATTCCTTGTCGGCGCCGACCGGAAGGAAGCGTTTGTCCTCGATTGCGCGCAAGATCATCGCCTGCTCGTCGAGCCCGAGCTCGCCGATCTCGTCGAGGAACAACATGCCTTTGTCGGCGGCGCGGAGCAGCCCGGGTCGGTCGGCGACCGCGCCGGTGAACGCGCCCTTGCGATGCCCGAACAGCGCAGACATCGCGCCATCCCCCTTGAGTGTCGCGCAATTCACTTCGACGAAGGTCCCGGCAATCTGATGCTTGAGGTGCTTGAGTTCGTAGATGCGCCGCGCGAGCCGGCTCTTGCCCGCGCCCGTAGGCCCCATGAGCAAGACGGGAGCCCTTGAGCGCAACGCCACGCGCTCGATCTCGTCGATCATATGGTTGAAGGCGGCGTTGCGCGTCTCGATTCCCGATTTGAGGAAGGACGTGCTCTCGGCACTCGCCGCGGCGAACCGCGTGGCGATGCTGTCGTAGCGCGACAGGTCGAGGTCGATCGTGGTCCAGCGGCCGGGCGCGGCGCCGCTCTCGAGCTTCGCGGCGGGCTGGGTCTGCAGCAGACGGCCGGGCAGATAGCGCGCCTCGGTGAGCAGGAAGAGGCAGATCTGCGCGACGTGGGTGCCAGTGGTGATGTGGATCAGATAATCCTCGGCCTCCGGATCGAAGGCATAGCCGCGCGTGAAGTCGAGCAGCTTGCCGTAGACTTCCTCGAAGTCCCACGGATCGGCGAACTCGATCAGCTGCGGCTCGACCCGCGTCTCAGGCGAGACCGCGGCGATATCCTCCGCGACATACTCCGCGAGGCGGCTATGCTTGTTGCTGTGCAGCAGCACGAAGCGGTCGACGCGCAGATCCTGATGCATCGTCAGCGCCACCGACGGGCGCCATTTGCTCCAGCGCGAGGGGCCGAACTTGCTCGCGTCCAACGTCGAACCGAGGAAGCCGATGACGACGAGCGGTTTCATGCGAGGCTTATACGATTGGATAAATCCGTATCGCAATCGATAGTTCTTTCCGCCGTCCGGATCGCGGGCTGATCCGCGGCCAGCGCCGGAAGTTCCGTGTGAAACCACACATTATCAGATAGTTGAACGAACATCTCCGGAGATCGGAGAAGAACTGGCACGCCCCCTGCAATATCCATCGTGTCGGCACTATCCGCCGGCAGCGCAGAGGCAGGGGCGGCCGGAATGGGCCGGCCGCCCCGGAACCTGCGAAGGAATCGAGAAGGACGCGTCATGGCCAACAAGGGCCTCTTCGCCACTGCGATCGCGAAGCTCCTGCCGGCGGCGGACGCCGTCAACCGGGAGGGCGCGCCCGCCTATGCCTATGGTCCGGAGGCGCTGCTCGCGCAGCTCGCCGCGACCGGCACGCTCGGCGACGCCTATTACGCGACCGCCGAGGCGCAGCTCAAGCAGACGCTCGACGCGCTCGCCGTGGTCGATCCCTTCTATGCGGCGCAGGTCGCGGTCTATGCCCGCAAGTCGGGCGCGATGAAGGACATGCCGGCGCTGATCGCCGCGTGGCTGACGGTCGCTGATCCCGATTTGTCGGTCCGCGTCTTCGACCGCGTGATCGACAATGGGCGGATGCTGCGCAACTTCGTGCAGATCCTGCGCTCGGGTCAGATCGGGCGCACCTCGCTCGGCTCGCGTCCGAAGCGGCTGGTCCAGCGCTGGCTGGAGCAGGCGTCGATGCGCGATCTGATGGCCGCCGCGACGGGCAATGCGCCCTCGCTCGCCGACATCGTGCGGATGGTGCACCCCAAGCCCGCGGATGCGCAGCGGCGCGCTTTCTATGGTTGGCTGATCGGCAAGCCGCATGATGTCGCCACGCTGCCGGTCGAGATCGCCGCGTTCGAGACCTGGAAGCGCAATCCCCGTGGGATCGCGCTGCCGCCGGTGCCGTTCGAATGGCTGACCGCCTTTCCCCTGCGCGATATGCAGTGGGGCGAATTGGCCGGGCGGATGGGCTGGCAGGCGCTGCGGATCAACCTCAACACGCTGGCGCGCAACGGCGCGTTCGGGGTGAAGGGGGTGACCGAGGCGGTCGCCGCTCGGCTCGCGGATCCGGAGGCGCTCGCGAAGGCGCGGGTTCTCCCCTACCAGCTGCTGGTGGCGCTGAACTCGGTCGGCGAGGGCGTGCCGCTCAAGGTCCAGGCCGCGCTCGAGGATGCGCTGGAGGCGTCGCTTCGCAACGTTCCGGCGATCCGCGGCAAGGTCGTGGTCTGCCCCGACGTGTCGGGGTCGATGAGCTCGCCGGTCACCGGGGTCCGCAAGGGCGCCACGACCAAGGTGCGCTGCATCGACATCGCGGCTTTGGTCGCCTCGGCGATGCTGCGGATCAATGCGCAGGCGCGCGTACTGCCGTTCGAGCAGCGTGTCGTGCGCCTCAACCTCGATCCGCGTGCCCGCCTCGCCGTCAACGCGGCGAAGCTGGTGGCGGTCGGGGGTGGCGGAACGAACGTGTCGGCACCGCTGGCGCAGCTCGTTTCGGAGAACGCGGCGGTCGACCTGGTCGTGATCGTGTCGGACAATGAGTCGTGGGTGGACGCAAACCGCCGCGGCGCGACCGAGACGATGCGCCAGTGGGACAGGATCAAGCGGCGCAACCCGGGCGCGAAGCTCGTGTGCATCGACATCCAGCCCTATGGGACCACCCAGGCCACCGGTCGGGCTGACACTCTCAATGTCGGGGGCTTCTCCGACGCGGTGTTCGACACCGTCGCACGCTTCGCCCGTGGCGAGACGCGCGACTGGGTGAGCATCGTCAAGCAAGTGGAGGTTTGAAACAGGCCGTGGCGAATGCTGGTGGGACTACATCGTCACCAGGGAGGCCCGAACGAGTAAAGCGCCCCGGACCGCTGCAAGGCACCGGGGAGATGCGGGTTCGAGTCCCGCCGACGACACGTAGCTTAAGGCCGATGTCTCATCGATCCTCGTCGCCACGGCCCAATTTTCAGCACGGCGAATGCCGATCGGACTACATGGAATTGTAATCCCGAGGTCGCGGGTTCGAATCCCGCCGGGTCCACCATTGGGGGCCCGTAGCTCAGTGGCAGAGCGCGTAACCGTCCGGTCAATTTCGTCGCCGTGACCACCAACAAGCTGGCGAATGCCGGCGGGACTACAGGGTCAGAGCACCCGCCGGAAGGCGGGAGGTCGGCGGTTCAAGTCCGTCCCGGCGCAAGCCGAGTAGCTCAGGAAAACGTCTCGCCACAACTCGTCGCCGGCACCATGATAGCAAGCAGGAGGTCGCCATGACCCAAACGACGACGTTCGAATACCAGCATGTCGAGGGCGGCGTGCCGATCAAGAGCTGGACCCGCGGCGTGCCCGTGGACGACAAGGCGCGCGACCAGCTCGCACGCGCGGCGAAGATGCCGTTCATCTTCAAGCATGTCGCGGCAATGCCCGACGTGCATGTCGGCATCGGCGCGACCGTGGGCTCGGTGATCCCGACCAAGGGCGCGGTGATCCCGGCGGCGGTCGGCGTCGACATCGGCTGCGGCATGATGGCGGCGCGCACCTCGCTGATGGCGCACGACTTGCCCGACAATCTCGAGGGCATCCGCAGCGCGATCGAGCGCGCGGTTCCGCACGGCCGTTCGACCGGGCGCGGCACGCGCGGCGACAAGGGCGCGTGGGGCATGCCCCCGGCGCCGATCGTCGAGGCGTGGGCAACGCTCGCGGCGCGCTTCAAGCGCATCACCGACAAATATCCGAAGCTCGAGAAGACCAACAATTTGGTCCATCTCGGCACGCTCGGTACCGGCAACCACTTCATCGAGCTCTGCCTCGACGAGGAAGCGCGGGTGTGGGTGATGCTCCATTCGGGCTCGCGCGGCGTGGGTAATGCGATCGGCAGCTTCTTCATCGAGCTGGCGAAGCAGGACATGCGCAAATGGCACATCAACCTGCCCGACGCGGACCTCGCTTACTTCCCGGAAGGGACCGACCATTTCGACGACTATGTCGAGGCGGTGGGCTGGGCGCAGGACTTCGCCGCGCTGAACCGGCGCATGATGATGGCCAACGTCGTCACCGCGCTCCGGGGCCAGATCGCCAAGCCGTTCGAGGCGGAGGCCGAGGCGGTGAACTGCCACCACAACTATGTCCAGCGCGAGAACCATTTCGGTGAGAATGTGCTGGTCACGCGGAAGGGTGCGGTTCGCGCGGCAAAGGGGGTGATGGGCATCATTCCCGGGTCGATGGGCGCCAAGTCGTTCATCGTCCGTGGCCTCGGCAATGCAGAGAGCTTCGACAGCTGCTCGCACGGCGCGGGGCGCGTCATGTCGCGCACCGAGGCGAAGAAGCTGGTGACGCTCGACGAGCATATCCGCGACACCGCGGGGGTCGAGTGCCGCAAGGACGAAGGGGTGATCGACGAGACGCCCCGGGCCTACAAGCCGATCGAAGCCGTGATGGCCGCCCAGGCCGATCTGGTGGAGATCGTCCACACGCTCAAGCAGGTGGTGTGCGTCAAGGGCTGATGCCCCGGCGCACGCCACCCCTTTTTCGAGACTTATCATGACTGCCGTTACGCAAGACCCAATCGCGCCCCAGGTCCGGCGCGAGATCGAGACCCGGCTGGCCGCGATCGAGGCGGCGGATGGCGTGCGCGTGCTGCTCACGGTCGAGTCCGGCTCGCGCGCCTGGGGCTTTCCCTCGCCCGACAGCGACTATGACATCCGCTTCCTCTATGTCCGGCCGCGCGACTGGTATCTGTCGCTCCAGCCGGGCCGCGACGTGATCGAGCAGCCGATCGAGGACGAGATCGACCTCAACGGCTGGGACGTGCGCAAGGCGCTGGGCCTGCTGCTCAAGTCGAACGCGATCATCAGCGAGTGGATCGAATCCCCGATCCGCTATCGCCCCGACGACCCGTTCGTGGCGAAGCTCGCAGCGCTGGCGGATGCGATGCTCGATGCCCGTGCGCTCGCGCATCACTATGCGCGGCTGGGCCGGACCGCGGCGGACCGCTGGCTCGACGGCGACGGCGAGGTGCCGGTGAAGAAATATTTCTACGCGCTGCGCCCTGCGCTCGCGATCCGCGTGCTGCGCCTGCATCCGCACCAACGCCCGCCGATGAACCTGCAGGCGCTGGTCGCGCTGGCGGATCTGCCGGCGGGCGCCGCGGCTGCGATCTCCGCATTGGTCGAGGCCAAGGCGCGAACCAACGAGCGCAGCAACGGCACGCGCGTGCCGCTGCTCGACGCGCTGATCGGCGACGAGTTGGGCCGCGCGGCCGAACTGGCGATCCGTGCGCCCTCGGCGAAATGGGCGGAACGCGCCGACGAACTCTTTATTCAACTGGTGAACCAATGATCATCATCGATGGATCGGAAGGCGAAGGCGGCGGGCAGGTGGTGCGCAATGCGTGCGCGCTGTCGCTGATCACCGGCCAGCCCTTCCGCATCATCAACGCGCGCGGCAAGCGCGAGAAGCCGGGGTTGATGCGCCAGCATGTCACCGCGGTCGAGGCAGCGTGCGCGCTCGGCAACGCGACGTGCGAGGGGCTGGCGGTGGGGGCTTCGGAAATCGCCTTCACGCCCGGCAAGGTCGTGCCCGGCGAATATCGCTTCGCCGTGGGTACGGCGGGCAGCACCGGCCTCGTGCTCCAGACGCTGCTCATGCCGCTGGTGCTTGCCGACTTGCCCTCGCGCCTTGTGCTGGAGGGCGGCACACACAACATGCTCGCCCCGCCGTTCGAGTTCATCGCGAAGACCTTCCTGCCGATCCTCAACCGCATGGGGCCGAAGGTCGAGGCGCGGCTGGTACGGCACGGCTTCTATCCACGTGGCGGCGGACGGATCGAGGTGGATATCACTCCGGCGCCGTTGATCCCGATCGAGTGCGTCGAGCGCGGCACGCTGCGCGAATGCTCAGTGACGGCGTTCGTCGCCGGGCTGCCCTTCGACATCGCCGACCGCGAGATCTTAGCGGCGCGCAAGGCGCTCGACTGGCCCGAGGAGAGCTTCGTCGTGCGTCAGCTCCCCGAGGATCAGGGGCCGGGCAACATCGTGCTGATCGAAGCGGTGTTCGATGACGTCACCGAGATCGTCAGCGGTTTCGGCCAGCTCGGCGTGCCTGCCGAAGCGGTAGCGCGCAAGGCGGCAGGACGGATGGCCGGCTATCTTGAATCCGCCGCCTTTGCCGGGCCGTATCTGCAGGACCAGCTGCTGCTTCCCTTCGCTCTCGCGGGGGGCGGGGCGTTCACCACCGTCAAGCCGAGCCAGCACAGCCTGACTGCACGCGACGTGATTGAGCGGTTCATCGGCCGGCGTGCGGTGTTTATGGATCAGCCGGATGGGGCGCACCGCGTGGAGTGGCGCTAAGGCGATGAGACAGGGCGATCCATTCAGTTCGAGTTGACCACTGACGTCCGAGCAAGCCTTCTCGCATGGTTGGAACGGCGCGTACAGGCGCTGCTAGCGCCAGCCGGCGTCACGCGCAGCGCGCTCGGCAGCGGCGTCGAGCGGCTCGCTCGCCATCATCGCCTGCGCATCGGCCATCATCGCCGCGGCAGGAGATCCGGCCTGGCGATAGGCACCGCCCTGCTGCGACACGCCGCCATAGAGCCGCTCGATCCGCCAGTCCCCGCCCTGCGCACAAGCGATGCCGCCGGTCGTGCCAGCCTCGAACGTGCGGCACCAGCGTTGCGCGCGGTCGCGGAAGGTGATGCCCACGCGGACCGGCGCGTCGCCAGCCTGCACCGAAGCGAGCTGCGCGCCGAGTGCCTTTGCGACATCGCCGCTCGCGATCGCCGTGCCGCTGCTCAGCGCGACGCCGCCAGGATCACGCGGCAAGAGCAGCGGCCCGGTGAATAGGCCCGCGACGAGGCTCGCGGCGACCGCGCCCATCCAGAATGAGCGCTCGCGGCGCGCGGGCCGGGGAACGAGAAAGACCACCCTGGCGGAGTCGCGCAGCATCGCTTCGACCGCGGAGGGAACCGGGGCGGCGGCGAGCGGATCGAATGCCGCGCGCAGCGAAGCGGCGAGCTTGCGGTGCTGATCGACCTGTGCGGCGAGCGCGGGATCGGCGGCGATTGCCTTTTCGACGCCCTTCGCGGCGAGCGGATCGAGCTCGCCATCGGCATAGGCCATGAGCGTTTCAGGATCGATCGTCATGCCGCTTCTCCCAGCCGCATCATCAGCGCCTCCCGCCCGCGCACGAGGCGCGAGGTGAGCGTGCCTATCGGAATGTCGAGGATTTCGGCCGCCTCCTTATAGGCGAACCCCTCGATCACCACGAGCGCCACCGCTTCGCGCTGTTCGGGCGGGAGGGTGTGCATCGCTTGCGCGACCTTCCCAAGCTCGACCGCCATTTCCTGGCTACCAGCCGTGCCGACCGCCTCGCCGGCCTCAGGCGGGAGGAAGGTCTCGCCCCGGCGCGTTTCGGCGCGGACGGTGTCGATCCAGAGATTGCGCATCAGTCGGTACATCCAGCTATCCAGTCGCGTTCCCGGCTCCCATCGGTCGCGTTTCATGAGGGCGCGCTCGACCGATGCCTGCAGCAGGTCGTCCGCGTCCGCTGCGCTGCGGGCGAGCGCATGCGCGAAGCGACGCAAACGCGGCAGGTGACCCAGCAATTCGTCCTCGAAGCGCAATCCGTGGAGCCTCTCGCTTGCCGGGATGAAACGGACGCCGCTGCACGTTTCATCCAGCATGACGCAGAAAAATCGCAAGTCTAGGATGGCGGGCATGTGGATCGCGCGGATCATTGCCGGAGGCGTGTTGCTGCTCGCGCTGCCGGGAAGCGCGCAGCTGCTGCCGCAGCTGCCGTCCGTACCGCAGGTGGGCGGGGTGGTGGACCGCGTGACAGGGGGGCTCGACCGCACATTGGACGATGCCCGGTCGCTGGCGATGCAGCGGGTCGAGCGGATGCGCGAGCTGGTCCGCCGTCATCCGGACCGTATTGCGATCGACCCCGAGGGTAATGCGGTCCGCGCGCGCGAGCTGGTGATGCTCGACGCCGACCGCGGGGTGATCGACGCGGCGGCGGCACGGGGATTCCGGCTGATCGAGCAGGTTGATCTCGACGGGCTGGGCGTCGGCTATGCGCGGTTCGAGACGCCGCGCGGCGTGGGACTCGAGCGCGCGTTGCGTGCGCTGCGCAAGGTTGCGGGCGGGCGCGAGGTGAGTGCGGACCCGCTCTATTTCGCGAGCGGGAGTGGCAGCGCGCCGGCCGCGCCGGTGCCGGTTGCGGCGCAGGCGGGCGTGGCGGGACGGATCGGGATCATCGATGGCGGCGTGCGCGCGGGAACGCCGGGGCTGGCCGCGCAACAGGGGTTCGCAGCGGGTGCCCCGCGACCGAACGATCATGCGGCAGCGATCGCGTCGCTGCTGACCGGCGGCAGCGAGGTGCGGGCGAGCGCGCCGGGCGCGCAGCTTCATGTCGCGGATATCTATGGCTCCGATCCGGCGGGTGCCAGCGCGGCGGCGTTGGGACAGGCGCTGGCGTGGATGGTGCGCCAGAAGGTGCCGGTGGTGGTGGTGAGCCTGACCGGCCCGCCCAACCCGCTGCTCGCGCGCGTGATCGCCGCAGCGCGGCGGCTGGACACGGTGGTGGTTGCCGCGGTGGGCAATGACGGTCCCGCTGCCCCGCCGGCCTACCCCGCATCCTACGCGCAGGCGATTGCGGTGACTGGCACAGACGCGCGAGCGCGCCCACTAATTGAGGCTGGGCGTGCACTCAAAATCGACTACGCCGCGCCGGGCGCGGACTTGCTGGCGGCGGATGCCGGGGGGCGAGCTACGCGGGTGCGGGGTACATCCTATGCCGCGCCCTTCGTCGCGGCGCGGCTTTCGGCGCATCTGGGGAGCGGCGGGATCGATGCGGCGATCCGCGGGCTCGACGGCGAAGCGCGCGACATGGGCAAGCGCGGCACCGACAAACAGTTCGGCCGCGGGCTGATCTGCGGCGAGTGCGCGACAAGGCCGCGCTGACAATTTCCGCGGATTAAACCCGCAACCGCATCCGTTCCCCATCTGAAGCGCGCCGCCAGCCCGGCGCGCGGACGATGGAGGAAGCGATGAAAACCCTGTTCCTTTCGGCCGCCGCGGTTGCGGCCCTCACGATTTCGGTACCAGCATCGGCCCAGCTGCTTGGCGGCAATGGCGGCGGTCTGACCGGCGGCATCACCGGCGGCCTTGGCGGCCGCATCGGCGGCACGATCGATCGCCCGATCAGCCGTCCGTTGGAGCGCGTTCCGCTCGACCGGCTCGACGCACCGGTCGAGCAGACCACCCGCGCCGCCAAGAAGGCGCGCGGATCGGCCGATATCGAACGCAGCATCGACCGCCGCAGCGGCAAGGCGAGCGCCAGCGGCCGTGCCGACGGCGGCATCGGCGGTACGCTGGACAACCAGACCAGTGCGCTCGGCCGCCGCGCCGGCCTGTCGGGCAGCGGCGACGCGTCGGGCAGCGCATCGGGTGGAGCGTCGGCTGACCTGATCGGCACCGATGACATCCGCGGCGCCACCAGTCGCATGCGCGAGCGTGCGGGCAGCGCCATCGGCACCGCGCGCGGCACCGCCGCCGGGACGGTCGAGCGCGGCCGCGGCGTTGTGGACCGCGCGCGGGGCGCGGCGGGCAATGCCACCAGCGGCCTTGGCGGCTCGGTCACTGGCAGCGGTTCGGGTGGCGGCTCCGCGAGCGGTTCGGCCGATGGCGGCAGCGCCTTTGGCTCGGCGGAAGGGTCGGGCATGGCATCCGCCACCGGCAACCCGGCCGCGGCGCTGAAACCAGGTGCCCGGGTCGAGGATGCGCGGGGGCGCCTGATCGGCAAGCTCCAGCAGGTCAACCGAAATGCCCGTGGGCGCATCGAATCGCTCGACGTGCTGGTCGGCCGCAAGGTGGCGACACTGCCCGTCGGCAATTTCAGCGCCAGCGGCGACGTGCTCGTCTCAGTGATGAGCAAGGGCGACGTGAAGGACGCCGCCGAACCGGAGTGACCTGCAATCAGTTAGCGCCCGGCTGCGTGCCGGGCGCACAAGCGTTTTCAGGCCCAATCGGATGCTTGTCATTCGCCCACCGCAAGAAACGTGGCTAACAATATTTTAGTGTGATCCACGGCTAATCGGGGCCCGCTTTCCCGCTTGCTGGGCCGTTGAGGTCTATCCGCCCGAGTCGGCCGTGGTGAACGTTGCCAACATGCGACACATCTGGCTGCTCAAGGAGGCTCCGGCATTTGCTTGGGGAGCGAGCGTAAGCGATGTTCCACCCGCCGGCACCGGAAGTTCACCGGAGCAAAAGGCCATTGAGAAGTGACAAGAGTGGCGGAAGTCTTTGGCGCACCCGACAGGATTCGAACCTGTGGCCTCTGCCTTCGGAGGGCAGCGCTCTATCCAGCTGAGCTACGGGTGCGTGGGAAGCAGCGCCTAGCAAAGCGCGGCGGCCCGCGCCAGCGCTAAACCGCGGCGGGCTTCCAGCCCTTGGGCGGCGGGGTCTTGGGCTTGTAGGCGCACAGATCGGCGACGATGCAGCGCCAGCATTCAGGGGTGCGCGCCTTGCAGACATAGCGGCCGTGCAGGATCAGCCAGTGATGCGCATGGAGGCGGAACGGCTGGGGCACCTTCTTCTCGAGCTGCTTCTCGACCGCCAGCGGCGTCTTGCCCGGCGCGAGGCCGGTGCGGTTGCCGATGCGGAAGATGTGCGTGTCGACCGCGAAGGTCTCCTGCCCGAATGCCACGTTCATGACGACGTTGGCGGTCTTGCGGCCCACGCCAGGCAGCTTCTCCAGCGCGTCGCGATCGGCGGGAACCTGGCTGCCATGCTCGGCGATCAGCGCCTCGCTGAGCGCGATGACGTTCTTGGCCTTCGCATTGAACAGGCCGATCGTCTTGATGTGCTGCTTGAGGCCATCCTCGCCCAGCGCGACCATCTTCTCGGGCGTGTCCACTTCCCGAAACAGCCGCCGCGTGGCCTTGTTGACCCCCGCATCGGTCGCCTGCGCCGAGAGCACCACGGCGACGAGCAGCGTATAGTCGTTGACCGATTCGAGCTCGGTCTCCGGGTGCGGATTGGCTTCGGCCAGCCGCTCGAAGAAGCGGAAGATGTCAGCCCTCTTCAAAGGCCGAGCACCGCGTCCATCGTGTAGCGGCCGGCGGGCTTGCCCGCGAGCCACAGCGCCGCCTTGACCGCGCCGCGCGCGAAGATGGCGCGATCCTCGGCGCGGTGAGTCAGCTCGATCCGCTCGCCGGCGCCGGCGAGGATCACCATATGATCGCCGATGACGGTGCCCCCGCGCAGCGAGGTGAAACCGATCGTCCCTTCCGCGCGTGCGCCGGTGAGGCCCGCGCGGTCGGCGACGCGCACGTCGCCCAGCGCAACCTCGCGCCCTGCCGCCGCGGCCTCACCGAGCATCAGCGCGGTGCCCGAGGGGGCATCGACCTTCTGGCGGTGGTGCATCTCGGCGATCTCGATGTCCCAGTCGGGCCCGAGCCGCGCCGCAGCCTCACGCACCAGCCGGGCGAGCAGCACGACCCCGAGCGAAGTGTTGCCGGTCTGCAGCACCGCAATGTCGCGCGCGGCCTCGTCGATCGCCGTATGGTGCTGCGCGGCGAGGCCGGTGGTGCCAATCACGATCGGCGTGCCTGCGGCGCGTGCTGCGGCGAGATGCGCCTCGAGCGCGGCGGGAGTCGAGAAATCGACCAGCGCATCCGCCGCCGCGGCGAGCGCGGCGGGATCGTCGCCCGCATCGGCGCCGCCCGCGAACTTCACGCCCTGCTCCGCCAGGATGTCGCGGATCGCCACGCCCATGCGACCGAGGCTGCCGTAGATGCCGATGCTGGTCATGCCAGTTGCTTTGGCACGGATGACGCGGCGGGCAAACAGCGCTTTTCTGTCAAGCGCCCTCGAGCGCCTTTTGCCGCCGCCGCTGGACCGAGCTGCCGATGCCCATCGCCTCGCGATATTTGGCGACGGTGCGCCGGGCGATATCGAACCCCTTCGAGTTGAGCATCTCGACCAGCGTGTCGTCCGAGAGGATCTTCCGCGGGTCCTCGGCCTGGATCAGCGCGCGGATCGCGCTCTTGACCGCTTCGGCCGAGACCGCGTCGCCGCCATCGGCCGACTGGATCGCCGAGGTGAAGAAGTACTTCAGCTCGAACAGCCCGCGCGCGCAGGAGAGATATTTGTTGGAGGTGACGCGGCTGACCGTCGATTCGTGCATCTCGATCGCGTCGGCGATCTGGCGCAGCGTCAACGGCTTGAGATGCGAAACGCCGTGGCGGAAGAATGCCTCCTGCTGCTTCACGATCTCGCTCGCCACCTTGATGATCGTGCGCTGGCGCTGGTCGAGCGCCTTGACCAGCCAGTTGGCGCTGGCGAGCATGTCCGAGAGCCACGCCTTGCTCGACTTGTCCTGCGGCCCGGCCGACACCTCGGCATAATAAGCGCGGTTGACGAGCACGCGCGGCAGCGTCGCACTATTCAGTTCGACCGCCCAGCCCTGTCCGCGCGGCGCGACGAAGATGTCGGGTGTAACGGCCAGCATCGGCTCACCGCCGAAGCGGCAGCCGGGCTTGGGATCATAGCCGCGCAGCTCGCGGATCATGTCCGCCATATCCTCGTCATCGACTCCGCAGATGCGCTTCAAGCGCGCCAGCTCGCCGCGCGCGAGCAGGTCGAGATTGGCGACCAGCGCGGCCATGCAGGGATCGTAGCGGTCGGCCTCCTTCGCCTGGAGCGCTAGGCATTCGGCGAGATCGCGCGCGCCGACGCCGGTGGGGTCGAAGGTCTGGATGGTCGCCAGCACCGCCTCGACCCGCGCCAGCGACACCCCGAGCCGAGTGGCGACGTCGAGCAGCGACGCGGTGAGGTAGCCCGCCTCGTCGATCTGGTCGATCAAATGCTGGGCGATGAACAGGTCGGCGCCATCCACCGCCGCGCCGGCCTGGGCAAGCAGGTGATCGGCGAGGCTGAGATCGGGCCCCGAGAAGCTGTCGAAGTCCGGCCCGTCCTCGCTGCCCCCGCCCGCTCCCGTACCGCCGAGCCCCAACCCGCCATCAAGCCCGCCGATCGAATCCGAGGGGCTGTCGTGGTGGAAAGTCTCGGCGGTGAAATCGACGTCGAGCGAGGCTTCGCCGGTGGCCGCGCCGGCGTCGAGCAGTTCGGCCGAATCCGCCGGGCCATCGCGTTCGGCCGCCGGCTCGGGTTCGGGCGCATCACCAGGCTCGCGCTCCTCGCCGCTGCTCGAATCGAGCAACGGATTCTTCTCGAGCTCCTCGGCGATGAAGGTCTCGATCTCGAGGTTGGACAGCGCCAGCAGCTTGATCGCCTGCTGCAACTGCGGCGTCATCACCAGCGATTGGGACTGCCGCAGATCGAGGCGGGGGGCGAGGCTCATAAGATCAGAGCGAGAAGCCCTCGCCGAGATACAGGCGGCGTACGTTCGCGTCGGCGACCAGATCGGCCGGCGAGCCCGCGAACAGCACGCGCCCGTCATAGATGATCGAGGCGCGGTCGACGATGTCGAGCGTCTCGCGGACATTGTGGTCGGTGATCAGGACGCCGATGTTGCGCGTCTTGAGCTCCTTCACCAGGTCGCGGATGTCCGAGATCGAGATCGGATCGATGCCCGCGAAGGGCTCGTCGAGCAGCATGATCGAGGGATCGGCGGCGAGCGCGCGGGCGATCTCGGCACGGCGCCGCTCGCCGCCCGACAGCGCCATCGCCGGCGCATCGCGCAGCCGGGTCAGGCCGAACTCCTCGAGCAGCCGCTCGAGCCGCGCCTCGCGCGCCGCGCGGTCGGGCTCGGCGAGCTCGAGCACGGCCGAAATGTTCCTGGCGACCGTCAGCCCGCGGAAGATCGAGGTTTCCTGGGGCAAGTAGCCGAGGCCGAGGATCGCGCGGCGGTACATCGGCAACGGCGTGATGTCCTGCCCGTCGAGCATGATGCGACCGGCATCGGGCTTCACCAGCCCCATCACCGAATAGAAGCAGGTCGTCTTGCCCGCGCCGTTGGGGCCGAGCAGCCCGACCACCTCGCCCTTGCCGACCGACAGCGAGACGTCGGACAGCACGACGCGCTTGTCATAGGATTTGGCGATCGAGACCACGGCGAGGCCCGAGGCGGGCGGGCTGCCCGTCCCAGCGGCGGTTACCGGTTCCAGCGTTTCGACGTCTGCCATGATGCCCTTTCTGGTCGCAGGCGATGCTTAGCGATTCCTTGCCGTGCAGTCACTTGGCAAGTTTCATGCATGGGCAAAGCCCATGCGGGCGCAAGTTTCATGCATGGCAAGCCGCGGAGCGAAGCTAGGATCGAACATGGCGGAGCGAAACCCCGCCTGCGATCAATCGCGCTTGGGGACGGTGAAACGCCCGGTGACGCGGCCGCCCGAGCGGATCACGCTCCCGTCGGGCGCCTTGGTCGCGCCGGCACCCGAACCGTCGATCGACGCGCGGCCGGTATCGAGGTTGATCGTCAGCCGCCCGCCGCTCACCCGGTTGCTGCCCTGGGTCAGCGTGACGTTGCCGAGCATCGTGATCACGCGCCGGTTGATGTCGTAGACGCCATATTGCGCCCGCGCGGTCTGGTCGGGCCGCGTGACGGTGACCCCGCCCGAGGCGTCGAAGCGCGACACCGAGGGCGAGCCGTCGGTGACCTGGCCGGTATAGGTGACGGTGACGCGCGAGGCGGTGAGCGTCATGTTGGCCTGGGTGATCCGGACCCCGCCCGACAGGATGGCGCGGTTCGCGCGGTCCTGCAGGTCGATGCTCTGCGCGGCGAAATCGATCGGCGCGTTCGAGTCGTGGCGCGCCTGGCCCAGCGCCGAGGTGGCGAGCACCCCGGTCGTGGCAGTGGCGGCGAGCGCGGCGATGAGGAGCAGGCGGGCCATGATCACCTATTTGCGCGCTTGGGATCGATCCGCAAGCGGGCATTGCCCTCGATCCGCACGGTTCTTTTGTCGAGATCGGCGGTCATCTTGTTGCCGCTGAAGGTGCCGAGCGGCGTGCGGCCGTCGATCTGCCCGGTGCCGGTCAGGCGGCGGGTCTTAAGGTCGATCGTCGAATCGCGCGTGTCGAGCTGATAGCCGTCGGCGCTGCGGAAGGTGATCGGGCCGTCGACCGCGACCTGCTCGCTGTCCATGTCGTAGCGGCCGCGCTCGGCGCGGACCTCGGCCGGGCCGTCGGACAGGCGGATGCCGGCAGCAAGATCGTTCAATTGCACCACCGGCTCGGCCGAGCTCTTCTGTACCGCCGAGCCTGCGCGCAGCACGAAGGGCTGGCCCTTGGCGTCGGCGCCGCGATAGCGCGCGGACTGGATGCGCAGCCGCTCGGTCGCGACATCGACCTTGTTCTTGTCGAGCACGAACGACACGTCGCCGCCCATGAACAAGGGCGCCATCACCAGGAACGCGCCGAGCACGCCGATCCCGGCGGGCAGGATCAGCAGCACGGTGCGGACGATATGGTCGTGACTGCTGCCCGGGCGCGCCCAGCGCTTGCGGCGCGAGCGTTCCTGGACGGCGATCTCAGACATGCGCGTTCTCGCCGGGAGAGCGGCACCAGCCCGCTCCCCCATCCGGCCACCCACAGGATACTGGCGTTGGGTGGCCGGGTGGGGGAGCGGGCTGGTGCGGCACAGCTTCAGACATGCGCGAAGATATCCACTTCGGGCCAGCCGGCGAGATCCAGCTCGGCGCGGTGGGGCAGGAAATCGAAGCAGGCCTGGGCCAGCGTCACCCGTCCCTCGCGCGCGAGGCGGCGGTCGAGCTCCTCGCGCATCGCGTGGAGATAGCGCACGTCCGAGGCGGCATAGTCCTTCTGCGCGTCGCTCAGCACCGGCCCGCCCCAGTCGGACGATTGCTGCTGCTTCGAGATCTCCTGGCCGAGCAGCTCGCGCACCAGGTCCTTGAGGCCGTGCCGGTCAGTATAGGTGCGCACCAGCCGCGAGGCGGTCTTGGTGCAATAGACCGGCGCCGCGGTGACGCCGAGATAGTGGCGGATCGCCGCGAGATCGAAGCGCGCGAAGTGATAGAGCTTCACCCGCGCCGGGTCGGCGAGCAGCGCGCGCAAATTGGGCGCGGCATAGTCGCTGCCCGGCGAGAAGCGCACGAGATGCTCGTCCTCGCCGCCGTCGGAGAGCTGGACGACGCACAGGCGATCGCGCGGGGTGATCAGCCCCATCGTCTCGGTATCGACGGCGATGTCGGCGCCGGGGGCGAACAGCCCTTCGGGAATATCTTCTTCGTGCAGGAAAACGGCCATCGTCTGCGCCTAGCCGTTTAAGCCTGAACGCTCAATGCCAAGCTTAGGGGGCTCGCGGCGGTTCCCCGGCGCCCTCCCGCTTCGTCTTGGACCTGCGTGCGACCATGTTGAGCCCCTCGACCAGCGCCGAGAAGGCCATCGCGGCATAGATATAGCCCTTGGGCACGTGCACGCCGAAGCCGTCGGCGATCAGCACTGCGCCGATCATCAGCAGGAAACCGAGCGCGAGCATCACCACGGTCGGGTTGCGCTTGATGAAGTTCGCCAGCGGATCGGCCGCGACCAGCATCACGCCGACGGTGACGATCACCGCGGTGACCATGATCGCGATCTCGTCGGTCATGCCGACCGCCGTCAGGATCGAATCGACCGAGAAGACCATGTCGAGCAGGATGATCTGAACGATCGCCGACCCGAAGTTCAGCCCCGCCACCTGCTTCTTGTCGAGGATCTCGTCGTCGCTCGGCACGGGATCGATCGTGTGGTGGATTTCCTTGGTGGCCTTCCACAACAGGAACAGGCCGCCCGCGATCAGGATCAGGTCGCGCCACGAAAAGGCGGTCTCGAAGCTCGGCTCGCCATGCGCGCCGGGCGCGCCCTGGAGGCCGAGGTCGAACACCGGCGTGGTCAGCGAGACGATGACCCAGATCATCGAGAGCAGCAGGATGCGCATCACCAATGCCAGGCCGATGCCGATTCGGCGCGCGCGCTGCTGCTGATGCTCGGGCAATTTGTTGGTGAGGATCGAGATGAAGATGAGGTTGTCGATGCCGAGCACCACCTCCATCACGATCAGGGTTATGAGGGCGGCCCAGGCGGCCGGGTCGGCGAGCAAAGCAGCGATATCCATGGACATTTGCTCTGCCGTCCCTGCAACGCAGGCGCAAGCATGTGTTGGAGCAGTGCTGGAATCGCGACGAAATCGTTCGCCTCTTGTCCCGTTCTCGGCTATGACCCGATTCCATGGGCGTGTCGTTAGAGCGCCGGAATGTCTGCGTCTTCGTCCGGCGCACGGCTTTCGAGATTGAGTTGGGCGACCGGGAAGACGAACAGGGCAATGAGTTTTGATCGAGGGCGCCGCGGGGATCGCGGCGGGCGCGGCAGAGACAAGCGCGACGGTTTCGGCGGCGACGAATTCGGCGGCAGCAGCAGCTATGGTGATCGCGGCGGCTTCAGCGGTGGCGGTTTCGGTGACCGCGGCGGCTTCGGCGGTGGCGGCGGCTTCGGCGGCGGCGGTGGCGGTGGCTATCGCGGCGGCGGCGGTGGTGGCGGCTTCGGCGGCGGTGGCGGTGGTGGCGGCGGCTTCGGCGGCGGTCGCGGCATGCCCCCGCAGGTCGTTGGCGAAGGCACCGGCGTGGTCAAGTTCTTCAACAGCCAGAAGGGCTTCGGCTTCGTCGTTCGCGACGATGGCGGCGAGGACGTGTTCGTCCATATCAGCGCCGTCGAGCAGGCGGGCCTGACCGGCCTGGCCGAGGGCCAGCCGCTCGGCTTCACGCTGGTCGATCGCGGCGGGCGCATCAGCGCGACCGAGCTCAAGATCGACGGCGAGCCGCTTCCGGTCGAGGATCGCGGCCCGCCGCGCGACCGCGACGGTCCGCGTGGCGGCGCCGGCGGTGCCGGTGGCCCGCAGCGCCAGCTGACCGGCGAGAAGGCGACCGGCACGGTCAAGTTCTTCAACGCGATGAAGGGCTTCGGCTTCATTCAGCGCGACGATGGCCAGCCCGATGCGTTCGTGCACATCAGCGCCGTCGAGCGCGCCGGCATGCCGACGCTTAACGAGGGCGACCGGCTCGAGTTCGAGCTCGAGGTGGACCGTCGCGGCAAGTACGCCGCGGTGAACCTCCAGCCGGCCCAGTAAGGCTTTTTCCATGCGCCGGCTGATTGTTGCCGGGCGGGGAATGATCGCGGGGGCTGCCCTGGCCATCACGGCCGCGGCAGCCCCTGCTGATTCTGGCCCTGTCGATTCCGGCCCCGTCGCTCCCCTCGCAGTGCAGGACGCCGTACCGCCGATCGAGGCAGTGCGGGTGATCGCGACCTATCCGCACGACGCACGCGCATTCACCCAGGGCCTGTTTTTCCACGACGGGCGTCTGTTCGAGAGCACCGGCCAGCGCGGGGCGTCGGCGATCCGCGAAGTCGATCTCGCCACCGGCAAGGTGAAACGCGAGGTGCGATTGCCCGCGGAGTATTTCGGCGAGGGTAGTACTGGCTGGGGCAGCTCGATCGTCAGCCTCACCTGGCAGCACGGCAAGGGCTTTCGCTGGGATCGCGAGACGTTCCGCAAGCTCGGCGAATTCAGCTATCCCGGCGAAGGTTGGGGGCTGACGCAGGATGGCGAGAGCCTGATCCTCTCCGACGGCACCCCCGAGCTGCGCTTCCTCGACCCCGCGACCTTCGCCGAACGGCGGCGCGTGACGGTCACCTGGCGCGGGCGGCCGGTGGGGCAGATCAACGAGCTCGAATATGTGCGCGGTGAGGTGCTGGCGAATATCTGGCACAGCGACCTGATCGCACGGATCGACCCGGCGACGGGCGTGATCAAGGGCGCGATCGACCTCAACGTCGTCGCGGCCTCGGTCGCGACGCCGGACGGCGAGGCGGTGCTCAACGGCATCGCCTGGGACGACAAGGCCGGAAAGCTCTACGTCACCGGCAAGCGCTGGCCCAAGCTGTTCGAGATCGCGCTGCCCGAGGGAAGCAGCGTCACGGGATGATCACCTGCCTCGCCGTATCGGGATATCGTTCGCTTCGGGACGTGAAGCTCGCCTTGGGGAGGCTCAATGTCGTTACCGGTGCGAATGGCAGCGGCAAATCGAGCCTGTATCGGGCATTGCGGCTGCTCTCCGAAGTTGCCCAAGGCCGCGCCATCGCATCGCTGGCTGCGGAAGGGGGGCTGGCATCGACACTGTGGGCGGGTCCGGAGAAGTTCAGCCGGGAGATGCGCCTCGGCGCGCAGCCCGTGCAGGGAACGGTTCGAAGCGGGCCGGTCAGCCTCAAATTGGGCTTCGCCACGGAAGACCTGAGCTATGCCGTCGATCTGGGATTGCCCATCCCGTCGCGCACCCGGTTCAGCCACGATCCCGAGATCAAGGTGGAAGCGCTATGGATGGGACCGACGCTGGGCCGGGCCAACCTGGTTGCGGATCGCCATGGCCCGCTGGTCCGCGTCCGAAGCAGCGAATCGGGTGCATGGCGCAACAGCTTCGGCAACCTCTCCGCCTTCGACAGCATGATGACGCATTGTGCCGATGCCGCCGATGGCCTCGAATTGCTGCACCTGCGCGAGCGCATGCGGAACTGGCGTTTCTACGACGATCTCCGCACCGACCGGGACGCCCCCGCGCGACATGCCCAGGTGGGGACCTTCACCCCGATCCTGGCGAGCGACGGATCGAACATCGGCGCCGCTCTGCAGACCATCATCGAGATCGGCGACGTCGATAGCCTGGAGAACGCCATCGCGGATGCCTTTGACGGCGCGACCTTGTCGGTCGGCGAACGGTTCGAGATCGAGATGCAGCAATATGGGCTTCTCCGCCCGCTGCTCGCGTCGGAACTGTCTGACGGCACGCTCCGCTATGTGCTGCTTGCCGCCGCGCTGCTCTCACCGCGGCCGCCGGAGCTGATGATCCTGAACGAGCCCGAATCTAGCCTCCACCCCGACCTTCTCGATCCACTCGCCCGGCTGCTGATCAAGGCGTCCGAGCGGTGCCAGATCATCGTCGTCTCGCACGCCTCAAGGCTGGTGGACGCGCTCGACCGGCATGCCGAAACCTTCCGCATCGAACTTCGCAAGGAGCTGGGCGAAACGATCGTCGATCAAGCCGGCCGACCCGATTGGGCATGGCCCGCGCGATAGCGTTTCACTTCGCCACTGCCTGCGCGCGCCAGGTGGTGAGCCAGTCGACCGATCCGCGGCATTCGGGCATCGAGCGCGCCTCGACCAGGCGGAACATCGCCCCGTCCCAGACATAGGCCTCCGCGCTCCCGCAATCGCCGATGCCGCGGCCCTTGCTGTAGCTTTCGAGCCGCCCGGTCTTGGCGTCGAAGCTCGCATTGACCAGCTCCTGCGGCCCCTCCGCGATCATGCCCGGCGGGACGTCGAACCGCGCACGCACCGGCGCGGCACCGGCGGCGAGGATGTAGGGCGCGGTCGAGAAGTTGTACGCGCCGCTGCCACAGGGCAGCAGCACCAGCGTCTTGCCGCCGCCGAGCGCGTGCGTCTCGGCCCCGGGCAGTTCGCCGGTACCGCCCTCATAGACGCTGCCGCATTCGCTCGCCTTGTCGAGTGCCTTGCGCATTGCCGGAGTGAAGGGTGCGGCAGCGCCCGCCGGCCGGACATAGCCGATCTTCGGCAGCGCGGGCGGTGCCGGCACCGCGCTCGCCGGCTTCGCCCCCTTCGCCACCGCCGCGGTGACGGTGCCGGCACGGCCCTGCTCGGCATCGATGAAGCGCAGCGCGGCCGACGATCCCTTGAGCGAGACCATGCCGGTGACATCGACCTCGGAGCCGACGCGCAGATCGTCGCCCTCGACCATTGCCGCGATGATTCGCGCGGCATCGGCGCCGGTGAACCGCAGCAGATCGTTCTTCGGCACAGCTCGGATGCTGAAGCCCTCCGCGGTGCTCACCAGCACCGGGTCGCTCCCCGAATTGCCGACAAGCTGGATCTCGACCGTGAAGCCACCCGCCGGCCCGGCCGCGCGATCGATCGAGACCGAAATCTGATCGTAGACCGAGCCCTCTTCGGGCTGGTTGTCGTCGGGCCAGATCGAGGTCATCTCGCAACGCTTGGCGTTGTCGCAGGCCACCACCCAGGCGCCGAAGGACTTGATCGGTCCCTGTTGCGGGGCAGCCGCCTGGGCCAAGGCGAGCAACGCGATCGTCAGCATGAAACCCCCTTCTAGCCGTTTCGCAAGCGAGTCGGTAGGACGCCTGCATATCAGATTTTCGGAGGATGACATGCAGACGGTTGGCGTGATCGGCGCGGGGCAGATGGGGGCGGGAATCGCCCAGGTTTCGGCGCAGGCGGGCTATCGCGTGCTGCTGTCCGACGTCGACCAGGCACGCGCCGAGAAGGGCAAGGCCGGAATCGCCAAGCAGCTGGCGCGGGCGGTGGAGAAGGAGAAGATCACCGCCGAGGCAATGGACGCGGCGCTGGCCAACATCGAGTGCGTCGCGGGCACCGACGCCTTCGCCCCGTGCGACCTGGTGATCGAAGCGGCGACCGAGCGCGAGGCGATCAAGCGCGAGATCTTCGCCCAGGTCGGCAAGGTGCTGGGCAAGGACGCGATCCTCGCCAGCAACACTTCCTCGATCCCGATCACGCGGCTGGCGCAGGCCTCACCCGATCCGGCGCGCTTCATGGGCGTGCACTTCTTCAACCCGGTACCGGTGATGGGCCTGATCGAGCTGATCCGCGGGCTCGCCACCAGCGACGCGACGGTCGCCGCGGTCGAGGCCTATGGCAAGACGCTGAACAAGCGCATCGTCCATGCCAACGACGCGCCGGGCTTCATCGTCAACCGCGTGCTGATGCCGTTCCTCAACGAAGCGTGCTTCGCGCTCGGCGAGGGCGTGGCGACGATCCCCGACATCGACGCCGCGATCCAGCTCGGCCTCAACCACCCGATGGGGCCGTTCACGCTCGCCGACTTCATCGGGCTCGACACCTGCCTCGAGATCACCCGCGTGCTGTTCGAGGGCACCGGCGACCCCAAGTTCCGCCCCGCGCCTTTGCTCGTCAAATATGTCGAGGCCGGCTGGTACGGGCGGAAGAGCGGGCGCGGCTTCTACGACTATTCGGGCGCGGAGCCGGTGCCGACGCGCTGATCGTGCGTACGCATATGGGCATCGACCACTTCGACCAGCCGCTTGAAGCTCTGGTCGGTGCCCGCCACGGAGAGCGTGACGTCACCGCTTCCCATGAATTTGCTCAGGCCCGCCAGCTTGCCGAGCGTTGACCGCCCGGGATAGCGCTCAGGCACATCGAGCCACAGACACAGAAATTTGTTGTACTGGATCGCCTGCTGTTCGACACGGACGATGGCGCTCCAGGGGATCACCTGATCCGACCACCGCCGCCAGAGGATGCCCCGGGAATCGACCTCCATCACGGGACCGGCCCGGAATAGCTGCCGCGCACCGACGACGCCGAACCCGCCGAAGATCAGAATCACAAGCCAACCCAAGCCCCAGACCATCGCCGGATCGCTAAGACGACGGCTGGCGGCTTCCTCCGGGCTCACAACGAGCCAAATGCCAATCGCGACAAAGCCGACCGAGATCAGCGTGAGCCCGAGCGTCTTGCCCTTCGATACGTGCGCGACGAGCCGCTCGCTCACGGCAGCAATAACCCCGCCAGCGCCGCGCTCATCAAATTGGCGAGGCTGCCCGCGACCAGCGCCTTGATCCCGAGCTTGGCGATCACCGGGCGCTGGTTGGGGGCGAGGCTGCCGGTCGCCGCCATCTGGATCGCGATCGAGCTGAAATTGGCGAAGCCGCACAGCGCAAAGGTGATGATCGCGACGCTGCGCTGGCTCAGCCCCGCGGTCGTGCCGAGGTTCAGGAAGGCGACGAATTCGTTGAGCACCATCTTGGTGCCGAACAGGCTGCCCGCCGCGCCGGTCTCGGCCCATGGGATGCCGATCAGGAACATGATCGGCGCGAACATCGTGCCGATGATCCCCTGGAAGGTGAGCGTGGGATAGCCGAACCAGCCGCCGACTACGCCGAGCAGGCCGTTGGCGAGCGCGACCAAGGCAACGAAGGCGAGCACCATCGCGCCCACCGCGACCGCGATCTTGACGCCGGTCTGCGCGCCCATCGCCGCGGCCATGATGAGGTTGGCGGGGCGCTCTTCCTCGATGTCATGCTCGACCGCGCGGATCGCCGCCTCCTCGGGCTCCGCCGCGGCTTCGCCGTCGAGCGGCAATTCGGGCTGCTTCACCGGCTCGTCGGGCATGATGATCTTGGCCATCAGCAGTCCGCCGGGCGCGGCCATGAAGGATGCTGCGAGCAGATACTGGATGTCGATCCCCATCGCCGCGTACGCTGCGAGGATCGTGCCCGCGACACCGGCCATGCCCACGCTCATCACCGCGAACAGCTGTGCCGGCTGAAGGCCCGCGAGATAGGGGCGGATGACGAGCGGCGATTCGCTCTGGCCGACGAAGATGTTGGCGGCCGAGCACAAGGATTCGACCTTGCTGACCCCGGTCACCTTCTCGATCGCGCCGCCGATCCACCGGATCACCAGCGGCATGATGCGCAGATAATAGAGGATCGAGACCAGGCTGGCGAAGAAGATGATCACCGGCAGCGCCGCGATCGCGAAGCTGTGCCCGCCCATCTCGGGCTTGGCGAGCGGGCCGAAGATGAAGTCGGTGCCGGCCTGGGCGTAGCCGAGCAGCGCCGACACGCCGCGCGCCATCCCCTCGATCACCGAGCGGCCGGCGGGAACGTAGAGCACGAGCACCGCGATCCCCGCCTGGAGCGCGAAGGCGGCGCCGACCACGCGCAGCCGGATCGCGCGGCGATTGGACGAGAGCAGGACGGCGATGCCGATGATCGCGGCGATACCGAGAATGCCGATCGGAAGATTGTTCAAATGGAAGGCCCCCAAGAGCCGCGTCTGTCGCACGGCGTACGGGAGTGCAGCATAGCGCCGTGCGCGGGGACCGCCAGTGTGGGGTGATTCGCGGGCGAGCCGCGCCGGAAGTTGTCAAAGTTCACGCCACGTCTCCCCCGGTTCGCCCTTCCCCGCATGCCGGAACGGCGGAGCGAACGATCCGGGCGGGGCGAGCGGAAGCGCATTCGGAGCAGGCAAGCAAACCAGTTCCAACATTGCAAGCGGAGCAGTACGATTTCCATTCCTCCCCCGGAGGGGGAGGGGGACCAGCGCAGCTGGTGGAGGGGTAGTCTCCACAAGCGAGCCGCTTCGTTTGCGGCGACCTACCCCTCCACCACCGCTTCGCGGCGGTCCCCCTCCCCCTCAGGGGGAGGAATGAGTCTGACCCGAGCTCGCATCTTCCGTGCCGGGACAAACCGCGTTAGCAACGGCCATGACTTCACCGGCTCCGCTCTCGCGCTCGCTCTTCACCCTTTCGATCTTCTACGGCGGCATGGTCTGCATCGCGGGCGTGCTCGGCAACAAGCAGGTGGCGCTGGGGCCGCTCGCGGTGGAAGCGGGGATCTTCGCCTTCCTGCTGCTCGTCGCCGTGTCGAGCGCGGTCGCCGAGATGCACGGGCGCGCGGTCGCGAACCGGCTGGTGCTGCTCGGCTTCATCCCCCTGCTCGCCTCGATCGCGCTGACCGCTTTGGTGCTGACGCTGCCACCCGCCACCGACATGCCCGCCGAGCGCCGCGCCGCGTTCGACATGATGATGGGCGGCACCTGGCGCATCTGGCTGGGCGGGATCACCGCCTATGGCGCGTCGCAGCTGCTCAACGTCACCATCTTCAGTGCGTTGAAGCGCGAGGGCGGCAAGATGATGTGGCTGCGCGGCGCGATCGCCGGCGTGCTCAGCCAGATCGTCGACACGCTGATCTTCATCACCGTCGCTTTCTACGGCGAATTCCCGATCGGCCATCTGCTGGCGGGACAGATGCTCGCCAAGGTCGTGCTGTCGATCGTGCTGATCCCGGCGCTGATCGCTGGCTTCGTCGCGATCGGGCGGAGTCTGGACCGCAGCGCCTGAGAAGACGCCCTAATCGCTGGCCGCGCCATCTCCTCGTCCGCCATCCCGGCACAGGGACGGACTAACGAGGACGGGTACGGCCGCTAACGCGCCATTGCGGACATTCGGATGCGCTGGCACCTTAAAAAGATGAAGGCGATCACACTTGATGCCACAGGGTGGATTGCGACGGACGATTTCTTCGCAGCCCTTCTGCCCGAACTTGGCGCCCCCTCCTGGCACGGCCACAATCTGAACGCGCTTTATGATAGTCTGTCGGGCGGGATCAACAAATTGGAGCCGCCGTTTTCTGTGACGGTGCGCAACACTGGCAATCTCGATTCGAGGTTCACTCCACTATTCTCCGGAGTGGCGGAGGTGTTTGCGGATGCGCGACGGGAGTTCGACGCGGACGTTTCGTTCACTCTGATCTGATCGTCAGCTCTCGCGGTTTGCCAAGCCCAAGCTGCCTATCCGCTCTCCACCCATTAGCGACCCCGCTTGCAATGTTGGAACTCATTTGCTTGCGTCGTTCGGTGCCCAGCACCGCTCTTTGATTTCGTCGATCCGCACGGTTTGCCCGACTGACACCTGCGAGACAAAGGCGACGAAGTTGACAGAATGAATCGCGTTCCGCGTAACATCGTCAACTTCGCGGCGGTGCCGACAGCTTTCGAATGCCGCCCCCTCCGCTCGCTTTCGCATCCCGGCAACTCACGCTAAGGGCGCGGCATGACCGATCATGCCCCCGACCCCAAGATGCTCGCCAAGGCGGAGACGCTGACCGACGCGCTGCCCTATATGCAGCGCTACGCGGGCAAGACCTTCGTCGTGAAATATGGCGGCCACGCGATGGGCGATCCCGAGCTGGCGCGCGACTTCGCCGAGGATGTCGTGCTGCTCAAGGCGGTCGGCATCAACCCGGTCGTGGTGCATGGCGGCGGGCCGCAGATCGGGCAGATGCTCAAGCGGCTCGGCGTCGAATCGCAGTTCGTGGGCGGCCTGCGCGTCACCGACGCCGAGACCGCGCGGATCGCCGAAATGGTCCTCGCCGGATCGATCAACAAGGAGATCGTCTCCTGGATCAGCGCCGCGGGCGGCAAGGCGCTCGGCATCTCGGGCAAGGATTCCGGCCTCGTCACCGCGAAGAAGGTTTCGCGCAGCGAGGCCGATCCCCTGCAAGGGATCGAGCGGCATGTCGATCTCGGCTTCGTCGGCGAGCCGGTGGCGGTCGATGCGAGCGTGCTGACGACGCTCTCGGCGCAGGGTTTCATCCCGGTGATCGCGCCGATCGCGCTGGGTGCGGACGGGCACACCTACAACATCAACGCCGACACCATGGCGGGCGCAATCGCGGGCGCGCTGGGCGCGTCGCGCTTCTTCCTGCTCACCGACGTGCCGGGCGTGCTGAGCAAGGACAAGGAGCTGCTCACCGATCTCGATCCCGGCCGCATCGCCGCGCTCAAGGCCGACGGCACGATCAGCGGCGGAATGATCCCCAAGGTCGAGACGTGCGTCGCCGCGGTCGATGCCGGAGTCGACGCCGCAGTCATTCTGGACGGACGCGTGCCGCATTCGATGCTGCTCGAAATCTTCACCACGCAGGGCGCGGGCACCTTGGTTCATCGCTGAGCCGTATTATATAGCTAACACGGTTGCCGCTGTGCCGGGCTTTCCGGTAGAAGCGCCAAGAAAACTCCGGAGGCCCCTGTTGGATACCGCTCTCGCGATCACCTTCGACATCGTCCAGATCCTGCTGAACGTGCTGTGGTGGATCATCGTCGTCCAGGCGATCCTGTCGATCCTGATCGCGTTCAACGTGATCAATACCTATAACGACTTTGTGAGCGCGCTGTGGCGCGGGCTCAACACGCTGACCGAACCGATCTACCGCCCGATCCGCCGCGTCCTGCCCGATACCGGCCCGATGGACTTCGCGCCGTTCGTGGTGCTGATCCTGATCGCCGTGATCAACTATGCGGTGATCCCGAATCTCGACGCGGCGCTGGTCAGCCCGGGGCTTTGACGCGGCCCTGGCAGGCAACTGCCGACGGCATCCGCATTGCGGTGCGCGTGACGCCGCGTGCCTCGAAGAACGCGTTCCTGGCCGGCACGTCCGAGCATTTCGCCGCCCGGCTCGCCGCGCCGCCGGTCGAGGGAGCGGCCAACGCGGCATTGACTGAATTGGTCGCAAAGACCTTTGGCGTGGCGAAGCGCGACGTGAAGCTGATCGCAGGCGAGACCGCCCGGCTCAAGCGGCTGAACATCACCGGCGACGCGTCGGTGCTGGCGGGAATCGCGGCGAAACTATATGGGGCGGCGCATGACGGCTGAGATCATCGACGGCAAGGCATTCGCCGAACGCCTGCGCGCCCGGGTGGGCGAGGCGGCGGCGGCATTCGAGGCGCAGGCCGGGCGCAAGGCCGGGCTCGCGGTGGTGCTGGTGGGCGAGGACCCGGCCTCTTCGGTCTATGTCCGCAGCAAGGGCAAGGCGACGCTCGCCGCCAACATGGCGAGCTTCGAGCATCGCCTGCCCGCCGACACCGACCAGACGACACTGATCGCGCTCGTCGACCAGCTCAATGCCGACGCGCAAGTTGACGGCATCCTCGTCCAACTCCCGCTGCCCGCGCAGCTCGACGAGCAGGCAGTGCTGCTGCGGATCGACCCCGACAAGGATGTCGACGGCTTCCACCCGGTCAATGCAGGCCGCCTAGCGGCGGGGATCGAGGGCTTCGTCCCCTGCACCCCGCTCGGCTGCCTGATGCTGCTCAAGGATCAGCTCGGCGACCTTTCGGGTCTCGACGCGATCGTGATCGGGCGCTCGAACATCGTCGGCAAGCCGATGGCGGCATTGCTGACTCAGGCGAGCTGCACCGTGACGCTGGCGCATTCGCGCACGAAGGATCTGCCGGGGCATGTCGCGCGCGCCGACATCGTCGTCGCGGCAGTGGGCCGCGCCGGCTTCGTCAAGGGCGAGTGGCTCAAGCCCGGCGCTTGCGTGATCGATGTCGGCATCAACCGCGTCGACGGCGCACTGACCGGCGATGTCGAATTCGACAGCGCGGCATCGGTCGCCGGTGCGATCACGCCGGTACCGGGCGGCGTCGGGCCGATGACGATCGCCTGCCTGCTGCGCAACACGCTGGTCGCCGCGCATCGCCGCGCAGGGCTGGCGCTGGACGCAGCTGCGTTATAATTGCCGCACTGCGGCAATAACGGCGCCGATCCGCCGATCAAGGCTTGTGATGGTGTAACATAGCAATTAGAGCGGCGCGGTTCATGTCGAAGGACCGCGTATCATGAAGCGTCTCACTCTCCTCCTCGCCACCACCGCCTTTGCCTTTCCCGCGCTCGCGCAGACCAGCGAGCATCAGGAGCAGGATCGCACGAGTCGCAGCACCGTGCATGGCGACGCGGACGCCGATGTCGTGATCACCGCCCCCTATGTCGCCGATCTCGACCTGCTCGCGGGCACCTCGGTGGTGTCGGGCGACGAGCTGGTGCGCGATATCCGCGGGCAGATCGGCGACACGCTGACCCGCGTGCCGGGCGTCTCGGCGACCTCGTTCAGTCCGGGCGCGTCGCGGCCGGTGCTGCGCGGCTTCCAGGGCGAGCGCGTACGCGTGCTGACCGACGGGCTCGGCTCGCTCGACGTCTCCAACACCTCGGCCGATCATGCGGTGACGATCGACCCGCTCACCGCCGAGCGGATCGAGGTGCTGCGCGGCCCCGCGGTGCTGCTGTTCGGCAGCCAGGCGATCGGCGGCGCGGTCAACGTGATCGACCGCCGCATCCCGCGCGCGGTGCCCGAGAATGGATACCATGTCGACGCGATCGGCACCTATGGCTCGGCGGCGGACGAGCGCAGCGGCGGCGCGGCGGCCGATGTCGCGCTGACGCCGCAGATCGTGCTCCATCTCGACGGCACCTATCGCAAGACCGACGATCTGCGCACCGGCGGCTATATCCTGAGCGCGCCGCTGCGCGCCGAACAGCTGGCGATCGCCGCGGAAGAGACCGAAGAAGGCCATACCGAGGAAGCGGCGGAGGCGACCGCGCTCGCCAACAGCCGCGGACGGCTGCCCAACAGTGGCACCGAAACCTATACGCTGGGCGGCGGCGTCGCGCTGATCAACGATGGCGGCAGCCTGGGTTTCTCGGTCGGCTATTACGACACCAAATATGGCGTGCCCGAGCGCCCGGCCGCTGGCCATGATCATGAGGAAGGCGAAGAGGAAGAGGGCCACGACCATGGCGCCGTGACGATCGGCATGAAGCAGTGGCGCGCCGACATGCGCGGCGAAGTCAATGTCGGCGGCGGCTTCCTCGACAAGATCCGCGTGCGTGCCGGCTATGCCGATTATGAGCATACCGAGTTCGAGGGCCCCGACGTCGGCACGGTGTTCAATTCCGAAGCGTTCGAAGGGCGGCTCGAGCTGGTCCAGGCGGACCGTGGCGGGTGGCGCGGCGTGATCGGCTTCCAGGGCCTGACCCGCAACTTCTCCGCGGTGGGCGAGGAGGCGTTCGTACCGCCCAACACCACCGACCAATATGGCCTGTTCACGCTGCAGGAGGTCAATCTCGGCAAGCTCGGGCTCGAGTTCGCCGCGCGCTACGAACATACCGATGTCCGCTCCAACGCGGTCAAGATCGGGCTCGACGAGGATGCGCCGCTGGTGCGGGTCGACCGCGGTTTCGACGCCTTTTCGGGCGCGGTCGGGCTGTCCTATGAGGTGGCGCCGGAGGTCAAGATCGGGATCAACGGCTCGCGCGCGGTGCGCGCGCCGTCGGGCGAGGAGCTGTTCTCCAACGGCCCGCACGTCGCGACTCAGGCCTATGAGGTCGGCAATCCCGATTTCGCGCTGGAGAAGAGCTGGGGTCTCGAACTCTATGCGCGCGGCCGCGCCGGGCCGGTGCGGTTCCAGATCAGCGGATATGCCAACTGGTTCGACAACTACATCTACGAAACCGACACCGGCGAGATGTTCGAGAGCGACGAGTTCGAGCTGCCGATCTTCCAGTATCTGCAGGCTGACGCGCGCTATTACGGGATCGAAGGCGAGATTTCGGCGACCCTGTTGCGGTCGGGTTCCTTCTCGCTCTCCGGCAACCTCGTCGCCGACTATGTGAATGCCGAGCTCGACGACGGCAGCCCGGTGCCGCGCATCCCGCCGTTCCGCGTGCTCGCCGGGCTCGACGCGAGCCAGGGCCAGTTCGGCGGCCGGGTCGAGGTCGAGCATTCCACCCGCCAGTCGCGCGTCGCCACGTTCGAGACCGAGACGCCGGCCTTCACGCTGGTCAACGCCTCGCTCACTTGGCACCCGTTCGGCGAGAAGCGCGAGACCGCCCTCATCCTCTCCGCCAACAACATCTTCGACGTCGAGGCGCGGCGGCATGCATCGTTCACCAAGGATTTCGTGCCGCTCGCCGGGCGCGACATCCGCGTGGCGGCGCGGATCAGCTTCTGAGGGTCCTCCCGGCTGGCGTTGTCCTCACTTCATAATGGGGGCAACGCCCAGTCGATCGTGCCGCGGCCGTTCGCTTCCAGAAACTCGTTCGCCTTCGAGAAATGGCGGCAGCCGAAGAAGCCGCCATGCGCCGACAGCGGCGAAGGGTGGACCGACTTGAGGACGAGGTGGCGCGGCGCGACCGACGGCGCCTTGCGCTGCGCGTGGCTGCCCCACAGCATGAACACCACCGGCTTCTCGCTGGCGTTGACGTGCGCCACCACCGCGTCGGTGAACTTCTCCCAGCCGCGGCCCTGGTGCGAGGCGGCGCGGCCCATCTCGACCGTCAGGCAGTTGTTGAGCAGCAGCACCCCCTGCTTCGCCCAATGTTCGAGAAAGCCGTGGCGCGCGGGCGGGATGCCAAGGTCGCTCTCCAGCTCCTTGTAGATGTTGACCAGGCTCGGCGGCACGCGCACGCCAGGCTGGACCGAGAAGCACAGGCCATGCGCCTGCCCCTCGCCATGATAGGGGTCCTGTCCCAGGATCACGACGCGCACATCCTGCGGCGGGGTCAGGTCGAGCGCGCGAAACCAGTCGCCGCCCCTGGGAAAGATGCGCTTGCCCGCCGCCTTCTCGTCGACCAGGAACTGGCGGAGCGACGCCATATAGGGGGCGTCGAACTCGCGCTGGAGCGGCTCGAGCCAGTCGGGATGCAGCTTCACGGCCATGCGGTTTCCTTCCGGGCGCGACTGTGCGAACCACGGCGAGCCTGTCAACGAGGGAGAGCCGAAATGCCCGTCACCGGAAGCTGCCATTGCGGCGATATGAGCTATACGCTCGAGGGCGACGCGCCGACCGCGGCGCTGGCGTGCAACTGCTCGATGTGCCGCCGCAAGGGCTATCTGCTCCACTTCGCGCCCGCCGACCAGTTCACCGCACATGGCGATCCCGATGCGACGACGATCTACCAGTTCAACCGCCACAATATCCGCCACACCTTCTGCAAGATCTGCGGCTGCGCGCCCTATGGCGGCGGCGTCGGGCCGGACGACCAGGCGATGGCGGCGATCAACCTGCGCTGCGCCGACGATATCGATCTCGATTCGCTGACCATCCACAAGTTCGACGGGGCGAGCCTCTAGGCCATGCACATGAGCCACGACGCCACGGCGCCGGCCGCGGCGGAAATCAGCTTCGACCAGTTCCTCGCGGTCGACATCCGCGTCGGCACGATCATCGCCGCCGAACCGTTTCCCGAAGCGCGCAAGCCGGCCTACAAGCTGACGATCGATTTCGGCCCGGCGATCGGGGTCAAACGCTCCTCGGCGCAGATCACCGAACATTATGCCCTCGACGAGCTGCCGGGGCGGCAGGTGGCGGCGGTGGTCAACTTCCCGCCGCGCCAGATCGGGCCGATGCGCTCCGAGGTGCTGACGCTCGGTTTCCCGGATGCGGACGGGAAGGTGGTGCTGTTCCACCCGAGCGTCGCAGTGCCCAATGGCGGGCGGCTGTTCTAGGCCGCACCCGCCGCTTTTCAGCGAAGCCTCAGACTTCGCTCATGACGCTCACCAGCGGCGCGCAGGAGAAGCGGCCTCATCACGATGGGGTTTGCGGCATGACGGCGATCACACAGACGAAGCAGATCAACTGGTGGCGCGTGGCGCGCTGGAGCGCGGCGGCCGTCTTGCTGTGCGTGCCGGCGATCGCGATGCGCTTCACCAGCGAGGTCGACTGGACCGCGTCGGACTTCGTGGTGATGGGCATGCTGTTCGCCAGCATCCTTGGCGCCTATGATTTCCTCGCCAGCCGCGCGCCGAGCTTCGCCTATCGCGCGGCATCGGTGCTGACCACGCTGGGGCTGTTCCTGCTGATCTGGATCAACCTCGCGGTCGGCGTCATCGGCAGCGAGAACAATGATGCCAATCTGATGTTTGCGGCGGTGATCGCGATCATCGTCGGCGGCGCGTGCATTGCGCGGTTCAAGCCTGCGGGGATGGGCCGCGCGCTGCTGACTGCGGCAGCGGTCCAGCTCGTGGTGGGCGTGATCGCGGTGGCGGGCGATCTGGGCGCCGACGGGCCGATCTGGCCGCGCGACGTGATCGTGCTGACCGCCTTCTTCGCCGGCCTGTGGGTGACCGCGGGGACGCTGTTCCGCATGGCGACGCGAGACGCATGATGAAAGACGATCAGCCGCCCGAGGACGCCACGGCGAAGTCCGACCGGCAGCATGTGATCTTCGACCGCATCCACCGCTCGCCGCGCATCCCCGACCGTTATGCCGGCCGCCATCCTCCGCTCTCCTTTCGACCCCGGACCTGATCGCTGCCCGACCCGATCCGGAATGTCGAAGCACTGTTCCTTCTGCCCGGCGCCGCGGTAGAAGGCCGGCACTTCGACATTCCGGATCGGGTCCGGGGATAAACGGGGGCAGTGGTGGGTTCGCAGATCGACAATCGCCGCCTGGCCGCTGCGCAAGGTGAGAAGACCGCCCTCTCGCCATCCGAATCCTTTCGCTTCTGGCGCCGCGTCGGGCTGCTCCTGCTCGCGGTGCTCATCCATGTGCCGATGCACTATCTGTGGCGGCTGCTGCGCCTGCCATCGCCGTGGCCGCGCTGGTTTCTCGGCCGCGCCGCGCGGATCGCGGGCGCGCGGGTGCGGACCATCGGCACCCCGCTCCGCCGCGACGTATTCTACATCTCCAACCACCTCTCCTGGATCGACATCCTCGCATTGGGCGGCGCCAGCGGCACCGCGTTCGTCGCCAAGGCGGAGATCGGCACGGCGCCGGTGGTCGGCTGGCTCGCGAGCCTCAACCGCACCGTCTACGTCAAGCGCGAGAACCGCATGGGCGTGGCCGAGCAGATCAACGAGCTGCGCGATGCGCTTGCCGAGAACTGGGCGATCACCGTGTTTCCCGAAGGCACCACCACCGACGGCAAGTCGCTGCTGCCGTTCAAGACGCCGATGCTGCGCGTGCTCGAGCCGCCGCCGCCGGGGGTGATGGTCCAGCCCGTCCTCCTCGATTACGGCGAGGTCGGCGAGGAGATCGGCTGGATCGGTGAGGAAGGCGGCCTCAACAATGCCCGCCGCGTGCTCGCGCGCAAGCACAGCTTCCCGTTGCGCATCACCTTCCTCGAACCCTTCGATCCGCGCGATTTCCCCGGCCGTAAGGCGATCGCCGCGGAAAGCCGCCGCCGCATCGAGGACGCGCTCGTCGCCGCGCTCGGCGGGCCGCTGCGCCCCTTCGCCTGGACGGTCGCGCCGGTGAACTATGCGGGACCGCCGCCTGCGACGGACTAACGCCGTCGCTGTGGCGACTTCTGCAGCACCGGCTTCAGCGGGGCGTAGGGGACGCCGCCGTCGCTCACCACGTCGCGCAGCTCGACCCCGGGGATGATCACGTCGTTGCTCGCGGTGACGACGTCGAACCCGACGGTGCGGAATGCGGCGAGGTCGGCGCGCAGGAAGGGCGGCTCGGCCGCCTTGGCGATCTGCTCGGGCACCAGCCGCGGCACGCCGCGCCGCACGCGCGGATCGACGATCTCATAGTCCACGACCGACACCTGCCCGCCCAGCTCGGTGATCTCGAACAGCCGCTTCGCGAACTCGCGCGGGAAGCGGATGCAGCCGTGCGAGGCGGGATAGCCCGGCAGATGTCCGGCATGCAGCGCGATCCCCGTCCAGGTCAGCCGCTGCATGAACGGCATCGGCGCGTTGCTGTAGAGATTGGAGCGGTGGAACACGCGCTTCTGCAGGATGGTGAACTCGCCCGGCGGGGTCGACTTGCCGCGCTTGCCGGTCGAGACGGTGGACGCGGCGATCAGCACCCCGTCGCGATAGACATAGGCGATCTGGCCCGGCAGGCTGATCAGGATCGAGATCGCGCCGGGCCCGCCGGCCTTCTGGTAGGTTGCTTCGTCGAGCCACGCCCATTGCCCGTTGCGCAGCAGCACCTCGTCGGTCCCGGTGGCGCGAACCTGCTGCGCGGCGGCGGGCGCGGCGGCGGCGAGCGCGAGCCCAAGTCCACTCGCCAGCGCCGCCCGCAACCTTGCCCGCACTACGCAATTCTCCACCTCGACTCGCCCATGGTTAACGGCGATTCACCGAATTCGTGCCATGCAGGTGCATCGATTCAAAGCTGAATCCGTGATCCGTATGGTCCCGTTCCGGGCCGTCCAACCACGACAAACCGGGCCGCAGGCGGGGTGAAACGGTGCCAAAGCCGGAACTTGTTCAGGCGAATCGCGACGATCATTTGCTATATTCCTAGGAGAGAGCGAGTTTTGTCGGGGCGCAGTGAGCGCATGAGTGAGATGATGGAAGCCGTGGCCACGCGCCGCGCGTTTTTGAAATCGGCGGCTGCGGTCGCGGGCACCGGGCTGCTTGCCGGCTGCGCCGCGCGCACCGTCTCGACCGCCGCGGTTCCAGCCCCGCCGGTTCCCGTCCCCACGCCGCCGCCGGTCGCGACGCCCGTGGCACAGGCCACGCCCACCATCGTCGCTCCGCGCGGCATCCGGCCCGAGCTGTTCCAGCGCGCGATGGCCGCGCTGCAGCGCCATGGCAGCCGAATCCGCCAGCAGGACCGCATCGCGATCGCCGATTTCTCGATGCCCTCGTCGCGGCTGCGCTTCCACCTCGTCGACCTGCACAACGGCCTGACGCGCTCGATGCTCGTCGCGCACGGCATCGGCTCGGATCCCGAGCATACCGGCATGCTCCAGCGCTTCTCGAACGAGGTGAATTCCGAAGCGACGTGCGAGGGCGCGTTCCTCGCCGCCAACTATTATGTCGGCCAGCACCAGCTCTCGCAGCGGCTGATCGGCCTCGATGCCACCAACAACAATGCGCTCGACCGCGCCATCGTGATCCACGCCGCCTGGTATTCCAATTCCGACATGATCGCGAAGCATGGCAAGCTCGGCCGCAGCCAGGGCTGCTTCGCGGTGGGCGAGCGGGAGCTGGACAAGGTCTTCAGCCTGCTCGGCGAAGGCCGGATGATCTACGCCGAAAAGAGCGCCTGATCGCTTTAGTGGCATCCGCGTTCCGGCGGGGCTAAAGCCGGGGCGATGACCGAAACCCTTTCTCCGGTCCTGCCCGACGAAGTGGACCGCGCCGCACGCGACGTGCTCGAAGCCGCCTGCGCGAAAGACCTCAGCCTCGCCACTGCCGAAAGCTGCACCGGCGGCATGCTCGCCTCGCTGCTCACCGATGTCGAAGGGGTGAGCTCGACCTTCGAACGCGGCTTCGTCACCTACTCGATCGAGGCCAAGTGCGAGCTGCTCGGCCTGGCGCGTGACTTCGTCGAAAGCTGCGGCGCGGTGAGCCGCGAAGTGGCGGTGGCGATGGCCGAGGGCGCGCTGGCTGGCAGCCATGCCGATGTCGCGCTGTCGATCACAGGTTTCGCCGGGCCTGGCGGACCTGACGACGAGCCGGGCCTGGTCCATTTCGCCTGCGCGCGCGATGGCCGTGAAACCGTGCATCGCGAGAAGCATTTCGGTGATATCGGGCGCGGACCGACTCGGATCGAATGCATGCGGGTGGCGTTGGAGATGCTGGGGGAGGCGATCCGCTAATGGCGAAGCACCGTTTCCATTCGATTCACGCGCACGGGCTGGTGCGCGTCGGCGCCTGCACCCCGAGCGCGAGCGCGGGCGACATCGCCGCCAACACCGCGTCGCATATCGAGCTCGCGAAACAGGGCGACGCCGCCGGCGCGGACCTGCTGGTCTTCACTGAGCTCGGCATCTCCGGCTATGCGCTCGACGACCTGCATCTCCAGGACGCGGTGCTGCGTGCGACCCGGCAGGGTCTCGCCGAACTGGTCGCCGCGAGCGCCAAGCTCAAGCCCGTGCTGGTCGTCGGCGCCGCGCTCGAGCGCAACAACCGCCTCTACAATTGCGCCGTGGTGATCGCGCGGGGGCGGGTTCTGGGCGTGGTGCCCAAGACCTTCCTCCCCAATTACCGTGAATATTACGAGAAGCGCTGGTTCGCCTCGGGCGCCGGCCTTTCGGGCGAGATCGAGCTGGCCGGACAAACTGCGCCGTTCGGCACCGACCTGATCTTCGCCGCCGAGGATCTGCCGGACTTCGTCTTCCATGCCGAGATCTGCGAGGATTTCTGGGCGCCGATCCCGCCTTCGACTTATGGCGCGCTCGCCGGCGCGACGATCCTCTGCAACCTCTCGGCCTCCAACGTCCTGATCGGCAAGGCGCGCCAGCGTGCCATGCTGTGCGCGGCGCAGTCGGAGCGCGGCGTCGGCGCCTATGTCTTCTCCGCCGCCGGCCCGGGCGAGAGCACCACCGACCTCGCCTGGGACGGGCAGAGCCTGATCTACGAGCTCGGCGAGCTGCTCGCCGCCTCGGGCCGGTTCGATGTCGAGGCGGAGATCGTCCTCGCCGATATCGACGTCGCGCGGATCCGCCAGGAGCGGATGCGCTTCGGCACCTTCAACGACAGTGCCGCTGCACTCGGGCACCCGGAAACCGAGTTCCGCCGCATCTGCTTTCGCCACGATGCCGGCTTCGACGACATCGGCCTGCATCGGAAGATCCGCCGCTATCCCTTCGTTCCCAACACGCCCGGCAAGCTCGACGAGGATTGCTACGAGGCCTTCAACATCCAGGTCGAGGGGCTGCGCAAGCGTATCGCGGCGACGGGATCGCAGAAACTGGTGATCGGCATCTCGGGCGGGCTCGACTCCACCCATGCGCTGATCGTCGCGGCCAAGGCGATGGACCGGCTCGGCCTGCCGCGCGCCAACATCCTCGGCTTCACCATGCCCGGCTTCGCGACCGGCGAAGGCACCAAGTCCAATGCATGGGCGCTGATGAAGGCGCTCGGCATCACCGGCGAGGAGATCGACATCCGCCCCGCCGCGCGCCAGCTGCTCACCGACATGGGCCACCCCTATGCCGATGGCGAGCCGGTCTACGACATCACCTTCGAGAATGTGCAGGCGGGCCTGCGGACCGACTATCTCTTCCGCCTCGCCAACCAGCGCGGCGGCTTCGTCGTCGGCACCGGCGACCTCAGCGAACTCGCGCTCGGCTGGTGCACCTATGGCGTCGGCGACCATATGTCGCACTATGCGGTCAATGCCGGCGTGCCCAAGACGCTGATCCAGTTCCTGATCCGCTGGTGCGTCGCGACCGGCCAGTTCGACGCGGAAACCGACAAGGTACTCGAAGCGATCCTCGCGCAGGAAATCTCGCCCGAGCTCGTCCCCGCCGATGCCAATGGCGCGCTGCAAAGCACCGAGGACAAGGTCGGGCCGTACGGGCTCAACGACTTCTTCCTCCACTATACCGTGCGCCACGGCCTGGCGCCGTCGAAAATCGCCTTCCTCGCCTGGCACGCCTGGAAGGACGCGAGCGCAGGCGAATGGCCGCTCGGCATCCCGGCGGAGGCGCGCGCGCAGTACGACCTCGCGACGATCCGCCACTGGCTGGAGAAGTTCCTGTTCCGCTTCTTCGTGACCAGCCAGTTCAAGCGCAGCGCGATCCCCAACGGGCCCAAGGTCTCGTCGGGCGGCGCGCTCTCCCCGCGCGGCGACTGGCGCGCACCGTCCGACGGCACCGCCAAGCCGTGGCTCGACGAGCTGGAGGCCAACGTCCCTAAGTAACGAGACGTTCGAGGCCGGCGATCGTGTCGGCTTCGCTTGCGCGCTTGTCGGTGCGGATGCGGCTGATCCGCGGAAAGCGCATCGCCAGGCCCGACTTGTGCCGCTTCGAGACGTGGATCGAGTCGAACGCCACCTCCAGCACCAATGTCTTCTCGACCTCACGCACCGGCCCGAACCGCGCGACCGTGTGATTGCGCACGAAGCGGTCGAGCCACTTCAGCTCCTCGTCGGTGAACCCGAAATAGGCCTTGCCCACCGGCAGCAGCTCTGCCCCAAGAGCAGGATCGCCGGTCCACGCGCCGAACGTATAGTCCGAATAGAAGGACGAGCGCTTCCCTGACCCGCGCTGCGCGTACATCAGTACGCAGTCGGCGATCAGCGGATCGCGCTTCCATTTATACCACAGCCCGGCGCGCCGCCCGGTGACATAGGGGGAGTCGCGCCGCTTGAGCATCACCCCCTCGATCGCTGCGTCGCGGGCGCCCGCGCGCAATTCCTCCAGCGCGGCGAAATCCTCCGCCTCGATCAGCGCCGAGACGTCGAACCGCTCGCGATCGAGCCGCGCCGCGAACGCCTCGAGCCGCGCGCGCCGCTCGCTCCAGCCGAGCTCGCGCAAGTCCTCGGCCCCGTCGAACAGGATATCGTAGAGCCGCACGAACGCGGGATAGTCCGCCAGCATCTTCGCCGGCACCTGCTTGCGCCCGAGCCGCTGCTGGAGCGCGTTGAAGCTCGCCGCGCCGCCTTCGCCCCCCTGCGCTTCGCCCTTCACCAGCAGCTCGCCGTCGAGCACGCCCGGCGTCGCGAATGCCGCCGCGACCTCGGGAAAGCTCCCGGTGATGTCGTCGCCCGCGCGGCTGTAGAGCCGCGTCTCGCCCGCGACATGGACGAGCTGGACGCGAATGCCGTCCCATTTCCACTCGGCCGCGTAGTCGGCGAGATCGACCTCAGTCTCTTCGAGGGGATGCGCGAGCATGAACGGGCGGAACACCGGCACGTCCGCCGCGGTCGGCTGCGCGCCGCGCCCCTCGGCCCAGTCGAACAGCGGCGCATAGGGCGGCTGCAGCCCGTGCCACACCTCCTCCACCGCGTCGACGTCGAGCCCGAACGCCTCGGCCAGCGCAGTCTTGGCGAGCCGTGCCGACACCCCGACGCGCAACGCGCCGGTGGCAAGCTTGAGCAAGGCATAGCGCTCGTCTGCCTCCAGCCGGTCGAGCATCGCACCGAGCGCGGCGGGCGCGTCGGATCGCGACAGGCTGCCGAGCCGGTCAACCACTGCGCTCACCGTCAGCGGTTCGTCCGCGAGCGGCGGCACCGCGGGTTCGGGCCAGATCAGCGCGACCGTTTCCGCGGTGTCGCCCACGAAATCGCGGCTCAGCTGGAACAGCACCGGATCGACGCGCTCGTTCACCAGTGCGCGGATGATCGCGGGCTTGACCGCGGGCAGGTCGATGTTTCCGGTCAGCGCCGCCAGCGCCCAGCCGCGATCGGGATCGGGTGTCGCCTTCAAATACGCGCCGATCAGCCGCAACTTGGCGTTGCGCGAGCGCGTGTAGATCAGCCGGTCGAGCAGGTCGGCAAAGGCGCGCATGACGGCTGAACATGGCGCAGCCGCAACGGTTCCGCTAGACGGACGCCATGAAGCGCGTGCTCGCCGTCCTGCTGCTGCTCGCGCTGGCGGTGCCGCTCATCGGCTATCGCAACGCCACCGCCGATCCGATCGTGCGCCACGCCAATATCGGCTTCCAGAGCTGGCCCGCGAACACACCGCCGATCCGCGTCGCATTGCTTGCCGACATCCATGTCCAGGGCCCCGATCTCAGCCCGGAACGCATGGCGCGCATCGCCGCGCAGGTGAGCGCGCAGAAGCCCGACCTCATCCTGATCGCGGGGGATTTCAGCGGCGACCGCGCACTCAGCACGCGCCTCTATTCGGAGGCCGAGATCGCCGGTTCGCTCAAAGGTCTCCGGGCACCGCTCGGCGTCTATGCCGTGCTCGGCAACCATGATCACTGGCGCGACGGCCCGGCGATGCGGCGCGCGGTGGAAGCGGCGGGCATCCCGGTTCTCGTCAATCAGGCGGTGCGTGCCGGGCCGCTCACCATTACCGGCGCCGACGACATCCATACCCGCAACGCCGATGTCGCAGCGCTCACCCGCGCCGCCGCAGCGCTGCCCGGCCCCACGGTGGCGCTGAGCCACAGCCCGGACATCGCGCCGCTGCTGCCGCCGCGTTTCGGGCTCGTCCTCGCCGGGCACACGCATTGCGGCCAGATCGTGCTTCCCGTGATCGGCTATCTCGCCACCGCCTCGCACCATGGCGAGCGCTACGCCTGCGGCATGATTCGCGAACCCGGTCGCACCACGATCATCTCGGGCGGGATCGGCACCAGCGTGCTGCCGCTGCGCTTCGGCGCGCCGCCCGATTTCTGGATCGTCACCATGGGCCCTCTCGCGCCGGCCGCCGCGCCGCGCTAGGCTCCGCGCCGCCCGATGGGTCGGCCGCGATTCCCGCGTGCCGTTGGGAGGGATTTTACCCCGATGAAGACTGCCCTGTGCGCCGCCCTCGCGGCCGTTACGCTCGCCCCCATGGCCGCCGCCCAGACCGGCAACCCGCCGGCCGCACCGGCTGCGCCTGCAGTGCCCGCGGCGCCCGCCGCAGCCGCCAAGTTCAACCTCGATACGCCGATCCAGGATATCGTCGCGGACGCCAAGGCGAAGGCGGCGCTCGAAGCCAACCTGCCCGGCCTCACCACCCACGAATCCTATGAGATGTTCAAGGGCATGAGCCTCAACCAGCTGTCGGGCTATGCCGCCGACAAGCTGACCCCCGAGGTGCTCGCCAAGACCGAGAAGGCGCTCGCCGAGGTCAAGTGACCCGATCGGCCCCGGGCGCGTGCGTCCGGGGTCAGTCGCGCGGCCCGAAATTGAGCAATCGCGTCAAACGATAGTCGAGCACGCCCACCACCAGATACACCGCCGCCTGCTTGATCCGGGTCCAGAGACCCGTGCGCGCGCGATGCAGTTCGGGCGTCACTTCGAGGGACCTCCCCACCTCGGCATCGACATAGGCGCGGACATGCGCGGCAAAGGCGCGGTCCTCGATGCGCAGCATCACCTCGAGGTTGAGGAACAGGCTGCGCATGTCGAAATTGGCCGATCCGATCTGTACCGCGTCGTCGATCACGAACAATTTGGTGTGCAGCTTGGTCGGCAGATACTCGAAGATCCGCACCCCGCGCCGCAGCAGCCCGCGATAGGTGAAGCGCGCCGCCCAGATCGTCAGCGCATTGTCGGTGATCGACGGGAGCACCACCCGCACCTGCCCGCCGCGCCGCGCCGCGCGGCCGAGGCGCAGCAGCATCGCGGGACTCGGGAAGAAATAGGCGGCGAGGATGTCGATCCGCCGCGCATGCTTGAGGTCGCGCCGCACCGCGCGTGCCCAGGGCGACAGCCGCCGCGTCGGCCCGCCCATCAGCCAGCGCAACTTGCCCTCGGGCTCGCTCCAGTCCGCCAGCGCCTTGCGCAGCACGCGCAACGGCGCGCGCGGCCGCTTCGCCCAGCGCCACAGCGCGTCGAAATAGCCGCCGAGCCGCGCCGCCGCAGGCCCTTCCACCAGCAACCCCAGGTCGCGCCAGCCATCGCTGCCCGGCGCGCCGAAATAATCGTCCTGGATGTTGAACCCGCCAATGATGACGCGCGCCTCCGCCGTCTCGGCATCGGCCAGCGCGACCTTCTGGTGGTTGCGCAGCAGGTATCGGCGGCCAAGCCGCGGCACGAAGAAGCAGACATTGCCCCCCGCCTCGCGCAGCGGCGCGAAGAAGTCGTTGTCATAAGCGGGATCGCTGCCCAGCCCGTCGACGATCAGTGTCACGTCCACGCCCCGCGCGACCGCCGCGGTCATGGCATCGCGCACGCGTTCGCCAACGGCATCGTCGGTGTAGATATAGTAGAGCAGCCGCAGCGAGACGCGCGCGCCCTCGATCAGCTCGAGCAGCGCACCCAGCCGCCGCGGGCCGGTGTCGAGCAAGGTCAGCCGGTTGCCCTCGACCGCGAATACCGGCTGCGGCGGCGGCTCGGGCGGCAGGCCGGGCGCGATTGCGGGTCGGGTCGGATCGGCCTGCTGCATCCCGCCCGGATTGCACCAAGCGCGCGCGCATCGCCAGCCCCTCAACCCATTGGCCCCGGTGGTGACGTAATTTAATTGGAGGTTAGGAAAACCTGACACTTGGCATGCGTGACGAGCCACACCGCATCGATTTCACCGTCATATACCGAGGGACCGTTGTCGGCTTGGACCGAATCTCTGAAGCTGATCCAGATCGATCACCTCCGTGGACAGGCTTTTGATAATCACGAATGGCTGCATCATCGGTTCGCGGAATCGAAATCTAAAATGGCTTCGAGTCCCGGTCTTTTCCAGAATAAGTCCCCGTTCGGATGTGCAGAGGTCGTTTAAGTGAAATGAAAAAGCTGGTGCCTTCATTTCTCTGCCCATGATTTCTGTCAGTGTTGTTTCCACATCCGCAGCAGCGAATCGACCAAGATCGTCTTGTTCCGCTAGAGCGCAGGCTGCCAGTACCTGTTTGAATATATTGCCTTTTCTTGTTTCTACGGTAGCTTTGACATAGGCATCGATCAACGATTGATCGAGATCGGCAAAGCAACGCGGAATTGCCTTCTCAACGGTGCTTTCGGTGATATTTAGAGTTTTACCCTCGACGGCGACCAATGCCGCCGCCTGACCAAGTGCGTGAGCGTAGAATGGTAAGCCACTTGCTAGATGAGTGATACGCCATAAGGCGTCATCACTTATTTTAAGAGGCGTTCGCTGTAGGCGGCTTGTTACAAGTTCCCTAAGCTCATCCACAGTCATGCGCGGCATCTCTACCTGAACCAAGGTTCTAGAGATGGAATGATGATGAGAAATTAATTGAGGAACGGAGCCCGCAACACCTACCAATATTATTATTCCGGGTATCGGTGCGTTCGACAAGTGCTTGATGGTCTCGCTCATTAGAGCTTTAGCATCCTCGCTAACGACTCTGTCAAACTCATCGAATATAATAACCGGTATGTCGTTTTGTCCAAAATAAGATAGGACCATTTCTACATCGTCTGGGGATTGAGGATTAGAATTTACTAAGTCACCAAATATCTCATTGCCGTCTATGATAAACTTTATTCTTTTAAACGCCTTAATCCAGATATCCTTATATTCGTCACGCTTGCTGCACTGAACATAGATGCGATGGACACGAGATGTACGCGTTACACCCAAATGAAAAATACTAACAATCGAGGTTTTTCCAACGCCTTTTTCTCCAAAAACGACTGCGTGACGCCCCTTAGATACGAGGGTATCGCGCAGCTTCTGTATTTGGCTCTGGCGTCCTGCAAATAGAGTTACTTCATCGATCGGCGCGCCTGGAGTGAATAGCTCCAGCACTTCTGCACGCAGCGCCATCCAGTCATCTGTGGTCGCCGGCCGGAAACCGGCCCCCATGTTGCTCATAACCACCCTCAATTTGCTCAGAAATGAGCTTATTGCGCTTTATATCGCCTTTCAACCCTACAGGTCCCCGTCCTCAATCGGCTGCGCTGTAGACATGCTGGAGTTAGCGGGCGGGAGGCAATCCTACCGTCAGCGCCGCCACATCGCACTCCATCGCCCGCGCCAATCTGACCAACGACACGAACGTCAGGTTATGCTCCCCACGCTCGATCCGCCCGACATAGCTGCGGTCGAGGCCAGCCGCGTGCGCCAACCCTTCCTGCGACAAGCCTAGCTCGCGCCTGCGGGCGCGAATGCGTTGGCCAAGGATATCGAGGAAGGGATCGCTCACTCAGACAATGAGCGGGATAGGTGACTATCGGTCCACGGCGTATGAATCCCGTTGTTAACCTTTGCCCGCTAATCAGGCCCCCTCAACAGGGAGGCAATCGATGCTAATGATGTTTCTTGGATTGCAGGCGGCCACAGGCGAGCCTGTTCGAATGCTGCAACCTGTGGAGAGTGCGGTGATCCAGCGCGCGGTAGTGAGTAAACTTCGCGATCCAGACAGCGCCAAGTTTGACCTGCCGCCGGTGATCGTCAGTTCCGACCGTTATTGCGGACGGGTCAACTCGAAGAATGGGTTCGGCGGCTACGTCGGTTACAAGCGCTTCGTAGTCCTGCTCGTTCGAGACCGGCAGGGCAAGATCACCTCGGCAACGGACCCTGCCGTCCAATCCAGCGACCCGTTGCTATCGATGATCGTCGAGCGTGCCTGCGCGAAGGGTGGCTACTAAAGTCGCCAAGCGAAGCATATTCCACGGGTAGCCGCTATCGAAGTTGAGCAGAGCGAGGCATTGCTCATAACAGTCCCGTCACTACATCTTGGAGGAGCCTTGGAGTGATGCGGTTGCCTGATAATTCCAAACGCCAGAAGTTCACTCTGGACCTTGATAAATGGAGCAACATCGGCTTCCAGCCGATAAAAATCGACCAACCTTTCACAAATAGCTCGATTGAAATTGGTAGGGTATTTCGTGAATTTCGTGAGAATCTCGGCCGCAGCATGCTCAAGCTGCAAGGCGCACTCATCGAGGCGTTTGGCGACGCTAAGAAGATTAGTAGGCTGGAATCTGCTGGATGGCTCCCGCATTCGACCTCGCCATTTCATCTGATAACAAAGGAGGTCGCACAGAGCGATATTGGCCTACTGGTTAATACGCATTACCGAGACAATTGGGCTTCCATTAAGGCCGAAATCACCGAACACATCGCCCAATATGATCTGGATGAAGAGGCTAAAGCCACCTTCCTTGAGGCGCTAGAGGCTCATGAAAGCGGCTACTACCGCGCTGTCGTTCGCCTCATGTTCCCAGAGATTGAGCGCATCGCCTGCAAGGAAATCTACGGGGGAAAACAGTACGAAGAACCGGAGGAAGAGGGACAACAAGCCAAACAAATCACGAATCTAACGGGATTTAGGAAGGCAATTGGAGAACTACCGTTGCACGAAGTGGTAGGATTCGATTTCGGTCTGAACCTTTACCATAAGCTTGATGAACATCTTTATAAGAACATTGGAAGCAAGCCAAAGCATATAAGAAGGTATGAGAAAGACCCTGTTCCTAACCGACACGCAAGTATCCATGGCCTAGTGTCATACGCGACATTTCAAAACTCAATAAATATGCTCATTATGGCTGACTTTATGTATCATCTGTTTAGTGGAATGAAGACATATATCAATAGCGATGGCGGCGGCGAGGATTAGGTCGTGAACTCATAAACGGCCGCTTTCGGCAGGAGGCCTGAACGGCCGACTAGGGGTGGTTAGCTGTCGTTCGGGCACGATGCGATGCGTAGCTCCGCCGACGACAGCGTTAAACTCCCACATCTTTCGTGAAAGTCCCGACGATCCCGATCAAAACCGACATTGCGAAGGTGAAGACGAACATAGCACCCAACGTGAAGCTGCCCCCCATTGCGGTGCGGATGGCTAGGCCCAGGGGAAAGATCATCCACCCAAGCAAGAAGTACAGAAAACCTCGTTTAGGATTGAAATCCCAGTTCGTTTTCGGGCAATTTTTCGGATCATAGATTGCCATGAAGAATGTAACGCAAATGCCCAGTCCGAAGGCGAGGCTCCACCAGAAGCCCCAATTCTCCTGTCGAATGCCAGCAATGTAGCGGACGGCTAGTGCCAGAAGCAGTAGGGCACCAAGCGCGGCAGCCCCGATCATCCTGCGTGGATTCAAGATGTTGCGCTTTCTTCTCAAAGATCGGCTCTGGATATCATGGTAGCCGCCGAAGCGCTGCCAAGCTAGCAGCTGGCCAAGGTCCCAGTGGGTCGTTTGCGGACCGTCCGCTATCGGATGCCGGTGTCAGCGCCGGGACGGCGGAAACTGGGTGGGAATCTGCCGTTCAGTAGACGGGCTCATGTCGAACGCTGCCCCCTACATTTTGACCGCAAGCCCACAGATCCAAAGCAGCGCGGCTGATTTTGTAGGTCGCGAAAGCCACAAATAGCTTCTGTTGTCGAATGTGCCCGACGTGGAAGGCGCTAAGATGAAGCGGCCTGCTGCAAGACCGTCGATCCCGGCTTCTTGCACCTTTATATCGACAAGATTCCGGTCGATTTTTCCGTCGCGTGAACTGTAGCGATATTCGCGCCGCTTAGTCGCTATCTCAGATAGGCAGGGATCGTCCGCCAGTTCCCTCTCGATATTCGCGACAAGCGCGGCAGGAGGGCCATCGTCCGTGGCTGTTACAAGCTCGTTGGTCGGCGCGACGGAGCAGCTAGGCAATAAAAGAAGCGCGAATAGATGTCGGAAAGCCATTCGCGTCATCCGAGCAATGTACCGTAAGCGTGGTCGGAGGACCACGGAACGGCGATAGCTGTTGGCCAGTGATCGTTGCAGGCGGCATCGCGCTATGGCAAGATATATCCGAAGGAAAATCGGATGTCCGGAAAGTTTCTCAAGCGCAATGCGATCATCGATACGCTCAGGAGCGCAGAGAAGGTGAACAGCATGCAGGCCCGCGAGGGCAAGGAACGGTATCACGTAGATACTGTTCCGTGCGGCTGCCCGGACGACAACTGTGGCGCATTCCACCTCGTGAGAACTGATCGCCCGTTGCCTTCGCCGACCGAGGCAGATGCGACGCTTCTAGCGCGGCGTCGCGCAAGGCGCGGTCGCAGTCTCTAAAGGCGATTTGTCGGGCATCCGACCCTGCTTCGCTGACGGCTGCTATTGGGTGGTTTACGGACCGGCAGCTTACGCCATCAGCGCTGGAAAAGCGGACGATCACGCTCTCCGCTTGAGCGCTTGACTGCGCTCATAAGCGCTTCTCATTAGGGCTTTCCCGAGCTCAGCCGACACATCGGGCCAGTCAAGGACAAAGCGGGGGTAGATCGGTTCGTAGTCAGCCGATTGTCTCATGCGTTCAAGCTCCCCGACAATCCGCTGGAGGAGCGCCTCCGAGAATGGGCCGTCCTCCCCCTGTTGGTGCATCGCTATGCCTTCGTTGACCTGAGCAATTAGCTCATCAAGCGTTGCCATCGAGGAGCTCCGACTGCTTTCGGATAAGGTTAGCTGCGACGAAGAACGGCAGCAACGGGGTCGTGAGCAGACTGACCGCTTTCGGCGCCGCGTCCTCACCGTGGAACGGCTGAAAAGGGGTGGAAAGCTGCCATTTACTGCGTGAGGTCGCCGCCACACGCACTGCGCAAGAACTCAGCAGCCTTATGCGCAAGTTCTGTGTTCTCCGAAACGATGGCAAGAACCAGCGGCTCCCTATCGACGGGGTCAATGTCGATGCGCTCGAAATCGGAGGACCTTCCGTCATCATCGCGCAGAGCCAACGTTAGCTCAGTCCAGTCAGTTGCGTCCGGGGTAATGCTGTCGCCATCGCTATCGAAAATTGTCATTCGACCCCAGAGATGCTCTGCCACCCGATAGTAGGGTGGGCGCGGGCCGGGAGCAGTTAGAAGAAATCGAGCCATAGCCTGAATATCGCGTCGTAAACGAACGTCTGCAATGGGGTCGTGAGCAGACCGTCCGCTCTAGGCTCCGCCTCATCACCGCGGATCAGTTCAATCCGAATAGGAAGCGGACTCCATTCGCTAGTCGGTCACTCGAAATGTCCGCTACCTGCTACAATTTTCTGTTTCACAAACAGAGCAACGGACATTGTAGGACCTCGCCGCGGACCGAAGGGCGGCGGACATCGCCATTGCACCCTGAAATAGCGCGCACCATCCAGCTTCCAGTTCCTCGGAATGGGCGGCTGGGAGATCGACTCAAGCCGGCATTTGCTCGCCTCACTGGCAAAGCGGTCAATGCTCCACCCGCCCACGAAGTCGCCAAAGTCGATCGAAGCGTCGGCAGCCGCAAAATTTCTAGCCCGCCGGGGATCACGCTGCACCACACTCGCGAACTCCTCGACTAAGCGAAGCGCCGCCCGGCCATCCGAAGATTGGACTTGGAGCACGCCAACAGTGACAAGAAGGCCAGTCAGGACACTCATTGATCAATATTCTCACGGATCTGAGGGCGACCTCGATAGCCCGCGATCATGTCCGCAATGGGGTCGTCTGCTGCCCGTCCGCTGCTGGCGCGGCGTCGTCACTGCCGAACGGCGTCAAATGGGTGGTTAGCTGCCGTTAGCCGTTGAAGAAAGTAGCGTCCCATCTGCCCTCTGGCAGCTTCTTGCGACAATCAAACGTTCTTATGTAAGTTTTCCACTTGGCCTTAATCGCGCGCTGCGTGGCTACCGGGGCATAAAAACTGACGCCATGTGATAGCCGGTATGCGTAGTAACGGCTCGTCCCCCTCTCCAAATCGCGGATCAAATCGACGCGCTGCATGACGTAACCCACCCCCGGCGGCTCAGGATAGCGGGGCAGAGCCGCGTAAGCTTTCCGGCTAATCGGGCCATACACATCGTGGTTCGTAAGGATGCGCAGGGCGCGTAGAAGATCGCTGGTACGGTTCGACAACCAGCTATCTGGCCGCCCTTGATTCCCACCTACTTTACCGGGCTGAACCGCTGGAAGTCGAAGCAGTTCTCTGACGATCAACGGCAGCGCATCGCAGCGTTGCCGGTCAAGAACCTCGTAGTCTTTGAAAGTGTAGGATGTCGTGCCAAGGCGCGCCAAGGCGGAGGATAGTTGTGCAGTGGCGTTTGTCGGCCCGCCGAGACCGAATGCTAAAGCAGTGATCGCGAACAACGGCATAATCGCGTCCAAGTTAGTCCGGCATCACATCCGGAAGCGCTTGATAGGACGTGGCTCAAACGTCCGCAACTGGGGCGTTTGCTGCCCGTCTACGTTCAGCGCAGCATCGTCACCGCCGAACGGCCTCAAATGGGTGGAAAGCGGTCGCGGGCGCTAACCTCGGATCGCGCGTAGTACTTAGGGAGCGACACCTTTCGCCGTCTCGAGCGTGGTGCACCTGTGATCAGGGCATATGCGAAGACCCCACCGAGGGGAAGCAGTGACACAGCGATCAAGACAGGAACAATCGCCCACCCCGGCCAGAGATCTGCCCCGACGGCAACAGAGTTTTCGGGATCGTTCGGGTCAAACCGAATGCTCAAGGTGCTACCCACAGGGTGCCCCTCTACGAGAGAACAGCCCCCTTCTCCGCCTTCATACAATCTTCCGCCGAAGCGGAAGCGGTACGTAAAGCTGCACCCCCTTGAGGACCATCCGTCAGATGATTGGGTGACAATTGCCGAAGATGAAAGGCCGGCGCTCAGAACCTCGACACGTCGCTGGTGCTCCACCCACGCCATGTATCCGATAGAGATTAGAGGAAAGGCGAGGATACTCGCCAGAACCCCAAGCGCCATCAGCCCCTTAAAGACGCTATGTCCAGATTTCCTCTTCACTCAACTGGGCTATCAAGCACCTCCAGTGTCCGCAATGGGGTCGGAAGCCGACAGGCCGCTTTTATGAGTCTACGGCCTAGACTATCGGGTGCCTTTATCGGTCTACCGCTTAGGACGGCGACTGTCGCGACGAACCTGCATGGCGATAACCAAGCGTCTGATACTCACCGATGCACATCTTGCAGATAGAATTGCGATCAGGCTCCAATGTCTCGGCAGCCTGCTTCGCGGTCTCCAGCGAGCGAAACGGCAGCCATTCACCAGTGACCTTCGCGCCATCCGTCTTGCCACGCCCATCGCGGCAATTGGTGCAATCCGCTTTGTGAATCTTGGTCGTGCGCTGGAGAAAGTGACGAAACACCCAATGCGTCGGCTTGGTCTCAAAGGTCTGCGTGATAACCGGACCGACAAACTGGATAGGTGGCGTTTGCTGCCGAGCCTTACGCTGAGAGGTGAACTCGTCGGTCAGGGCAAGCAGGTCTTCGATCTCCCAGAGCTTGTCGGTTATCCCCGCCGCGATAGCGGCCGGCAACCGCTTCACCCATTGCCTTGATCCATCGCGCGGACGGCCGGGACACGGAACCCAGCAAAGATTGTGATACATGATCCAGAGCGCGAGGTGGCGTTCGTGGTTGATCGGGGTCTTGGAGAAAGCGTTGGTCTTCCGATTGTAGCGGCGATTGCCCATCCGGAGATTCAGGTTCTGACGTTCGATGTAGCTGGTATGTATGTCGCTCTCATTGGGTTGACCAACGCGAACCTCCCGATCAGCCCCTGCGTAGCGCTTCTTCTTGATCGGTCGGCCTTCTCGATCGGTGTCGGCATACTTCTTGACCATCGCAGCCCGATCGGCTTCGTCACCGAACACCACCTCGAAAGCTTCTTTGTAGGAAGGGAGGCCATCGGTGACGATCAGCGGTCGGACGGCGAACTCATCCCGTCCGGTGAACTCATTCCGCTCGGTGCGTTTCAGCTTCCTGTAGATGTCACGCGCAAAAGCTGTCGCGTCCGGAAGACCCCTTTCACCGAGATGATAGGAGAAGATCAGCTTCGTATCGGCGCACATCGCCAGATAGCCCCAAACCGTTCCGGCGTCCTCGTCAGGCTCAAACAAGCGGTCGATGTTCTTGTCCTTCGCGGCGACGAAGGCATGAAGTTCATCGGCCTGAATGCGCTTAGGCGTCAGATCGCGAAGCGAGGCGACGTGCATGATCGCCATGTCGCCAGCCTCTTCGAACAGCTTGGCAACGGTCTTGTTGCTAACCTTGAAGACGCGCTCGCAGGAGCGCTGCGACATTCCTTCGCAAAGTGATTGAAGAATATATGCGCGTAGTTGTGCATCGAGCCTATTCACCCGGTCCCGAGTCTGACCGGTGGCGGGCAGTCCTGTCGTTGCAAATGTTCTTCATGTCGATCTCCTTGGCTGGCGCAGAACATCCGCGCTGGCGGCCGTAGAGATCGAGCGGCGACAGGAAGCAAAATTGGAAATTTGGAGCAACGCAGAGCAATGCTGCGTTGCAATATGGACGGATTTTAGCTACTTGTTACGATGCAGGAACAAGGCGTCTGTTAAGATTAATTCTGTCCTGCAAGCCGGCGTGCCATTGCCTTGATGTCACTCTTTGTCGGGCGCGCTAGTTCGTTCCGGATTTCTTCGATGACAGCCCGCTCCGCGTCTGTAAGGCCCGCATCCTGTGCGTCGTCGCCGACCACCGCCCTTGCGGCTCGAACAACCTCGGCACTGTCAGTAAGACGCTTCTTCATTTCGACACGATCCGGGCGGTGCAGTGCAATGCCAATGAGTGCGGCGACCGCCGCCTCTGCGCTTTCCGCGTTTACATAGTAGCTCCCATCGATCAGACCAATGAACCTCTCTCGCAGGGGAGGATGGTCAGGCGGCGAGAGCCGATCGATAGGGTGAACGTGTCCTTGGGTTCGAGCATGATGAGACTCCTCTGATTGAGGCCCATCGCTCGGCGGCTCGGGGAAATTTCACAACCCGGAGAATCAAACTACGTCACCACCTTGGCCCCGATTTCCTTGACTCTTGCAGGGGGCGTCCCTAAGTCGCCCCCTTTCCTGTATTCCCTGTCCAAAGGAAGCGTTTCATGGCGCGCGTCACAGTCGAGGATTGCGTCGACAAGGTCTCCAACCGGTTCGATCTGGTGCTGCTCGCCGCACAGCGTGCGCGGCAGATCTCGGGCGGTGCCGAGCTCACGCTCGAGCGCGACCGCGACAAGAACCCGGTCGTCGCGCTGCGCGAGATCGCCGAGGAGACGGTCCGTCCCGACAATCTCGAGGAGTCGCTGGTCGGCAGCCTGCAGCGCGTGCAGATCGACGACGAGGAAGCGCCCGACGAGGTCGGCTCGCTCGCCGCCTCGGCCGAGGCGCTGCGCCTCACCGCCGCCGCGCCGCCGCGCAACCAGAATCTGGGCGCCGATTACGACGGCTGATCCGTTTCGGACCCGATCGCGAAGTTAGACGCCGGTATCCCCTTGGGATGCCGGCGTTTTCTTATTTTCACGAGTCGAAACAAGCACTTGATCGCCTCCGCTCCGAATCGGACAATCGCTGATCCGAATCGGGGGGAATGCCGTTGGGCATCGATGCGGTCATTATGGCGATCGATGCCGTCGCGCGCGAAGCGATGCTGTTCGCGGCGATCGGATTCCTGATCGGCGGGATCGACGATCTCGCCGTCGACCTGGTCTATCTCTGGTCGCGCGCCACCACGTGGCTGAAGCCCGCACCGCGCCGCGCGCCGGTCCGCGACGGCGGCCGTCTCGCGGTGTTCATTCCCGCCTGGGACGAGTCCGCGGTGATCGGCCAAATGCTGCGTACCGCGCTCGCGCGCTACGCCTACGCCGACTACCGGCTCTATGTCGGCATCTATCCCAACGATCCCGCGACGCTCGCCGCGGCCGGCGCCGTCGCCGCCGAGGATGCCCGCGTCCGCATCGTGATCAACGAACGGCCGGGCGGGACGACCAAGGCCGATTGCCTCAACGCCATCTGGCGCGCCTTGCTGCGCGACGAAGCGGAGGAAGGACCGGCGCGCGCGATCGTGCTGCACGACGCCGAGGATGTGGTGCATCCCGACGAGCTTGGCGTGATGGCCGCATGGCTGACGGATCATGCAGCAGTGCAGATTCCCGTGCTCCCGCTCCCCGATCCGCGCTCTCCGCTGATCGCCGGCCACTATCTCGACGAATTCGCGGAAGCGCATGCGAAAACCCTCGCCGTGCGCGAAGCCCTGGGCGCCGCCCTGCCCTTTGCGGGGGTGGGCTGCGCGATCGATCGCGCGCTTCTCGGACGGATCGCCGAGGCGCGCGACGGCGTGCCGTTCGACGAGTCGAGCTTAACCGAGGACTATGAGCTTGGCCTCACCGTCGCGATGATGGGCGGGCGGACCCGGCTCGCGCGGGCCCGCGATGTGGACGGCAGGCTGGTCGCGGTCCGCGCCTATTTCCCGGCCTCGCTGGGCGCCGCGGTGCGCCAGAAGGCACGCTGGATGACCGGGATCGCGCTCGCCGGCTGGGACCGCACCGGCTGGGCGCGCGGCGGTTCGGCCGGCGAGCACTGGATGCGGATGCGCGACCGCCGCGCGACGCTGGCGATCCCCGTGCTCGCCATCGCCTATCTCGCGCTCGTCGCCTGGGGCGTGTCGCTCGGCGCGCATCTGGCCGCCGGAACACCGCTGCCCGCGCCCGAGGGCATGTTGCGGACGCTGCTCGCGGCGAACCTCGCGCTGCTCGGCTGGCGGATCGCGATGCGGATGCTGTTCACCGCCCGCGCGTTCGGCCCGGTCGAGGCGATGCTGTCGATCCCGCGCCTGTTCGTCGCCAATCTCGTCGCATTGCTCGCCGCGCGGCGGGCGATCGTCATCTACCTTCCCACGCTGCGCGGTCAGCGGCCGGTGTGGGACAAGACCGCGCATCATTTCCCCGAAACCGAGGGAAGCACCCCGGCATGAGCGGGCGCGGACGGCCGTTGCGCTTCGTCGCGGTGGTCGCCTTCGGCTGGGCCAGCGCGCGCACAGTCATGCTCTGGCCGGAGGGCGCATCGCTTCCCGAGGCGATCGAGGTCGCCTTTCCCCTCCGCCCCGCCGCGGCCGCGACGCCGCAGCTGACGGAGTCCGCGCAACCGGCAATCCGGACGATGCCGGTTGCGGCCCGGATGCCCGCCAACCCCGCGCTTCTCGCGCGCGAGTCGGTCGTGGCGCGCGGCGATCCGGCGCGGATCAACCTCGCCATGCTCGGCCTCGTCGCGTTCGGGCGCGAGGAAGCGCTCGGCATACCGCCGGGACCGCTCCCCCGGCGTCCACCGCCGGCGATGCTTCCCGAGCCCGCCCAGCCCGCTCGCTGGTCGGCGAGCGCCTGGTTCGTCACGCGGCGGGGCGCGGCATCGGGCGGCGCGATGCTCGGCGGCGACCAGGCGGGCCTGCGCATTGCCTATCATCCGGGAAGCGGGCGCATCGCCTTGTTTGCGCGTCTGACCGCGCCGCTCGCGGGGCGCGGCAAGGAAGCGGCCGCCGGCGTCGACTGGCAGCCGACCGCGGCCCCCGTGCGCGTCATCGCGGAATATCGCGCGGGCCTCGACGGCACGCCGGGCGGGCCTGCGCTCGGCCTCGTCGCCGGCGTCTATGGCGTGTCGCTCCCGCTCGATTTCCGCCTCGAAGCCTATGGCCAGGCGGGTGCGGTCGTCCGCAAGCGGATCGATCCGTTCGCCGATGGCGCGCTGCGCGTGACGCGCGAGGTCGCCCGGGCCGGCGACGCCAGGCTAGATGTGGGCGCCGGCGCCTGGGGCGCGGCACAACGCGAGGCCGCGCGGCTCGATGTCGGTCCGAGCGCCATCGCCACCGTGCCCGTCGGCGACAGCGCGATCCGCGTCGCGCTCGACTGGCGGGAGCGCGTCGCGGGCGATGCCCGGCCCGGCTCGGGGCCCGCGCTCAGCCTCGGCGCCGACTTCTAAGAGTCTGCTTGAAAAGCGGCAGCAGCGAAATGCGCCTCCGGCGCATTTCCAAACAAACTCTATGCGCCTGCCTTCCGCGCGCCCTCATCAGCGGCTAGGCATGAAACTGCCCATGGATCTCTACCTTCCCATCGCCAATCTCTCGGTCAACGCGATCGTGATCGTGATGCTGGGGCTGGGCGTCGGGCTGCTCTCGGGCATGTTCGGGGTCGGCGGCGGATTCCTCACCACGCCGCTGCTGATCGTCTATGGCATCCCGCCCACCGTCGCCGCCGCCTCCGCCGCGAGCCAGGTGACCGGCGCGAGCGTATCGGGCGTGTTCGCCCATCTGCGGCGCCAGGGCGTCGACCTCCATATGGGGTTCGTGCTGATCGCTGGTGGCGTGCTCGGATCAGGGGCGGGCGCGATCCTGTTCCGGCTGCTCCAGGCGAGCGGGCAGATCGATACCGTGATCGCCATCCTCTACGTCCTGATGCTCGGCTCGATCGGCTGGCTCATGCTCTCCGAATCGATCGGCGCGATCCGTGCCGCGCGCGACGGCGCCGCGCCACGCGCCCGGCGGCGGCGGCATCACCCGATGGTCGCTGCGCTGCCGCTGCGCTGGCGCTTCTACCGCTCGGGGCTCTACATCTCGCCGATCGCCCCGCTGCTGCTCGGCTTCGTGACCGGCATATTGACGATGCTGCTCGGCGTCGGCGGCGGGTTCATCCTGATCCCGGCGATGCTCTACCTGCTCGGCATGCCGACCCAGGTCGTCGTCGGCACTTCGCTGTTCCAGATCCTGTTCGTCAGCGCCGCGGCGACGATGGTGCATTCGGTGACGACCAAGGCGGTCGACATCGTCCTCGCCGTGCTGCTGCTGCTCGGCTCGGTGGTCGGCGCCCAGCTCGGCACGCGTTTCGCCGCGCGCGCCAAGCCCGAATATCTCCGCCTCGCCCTCGCGCTGATGGTGCTGCTCGTCGCGCTGCGCATGCTGCTCGGCCTCGCCTGGCGCCCCGACGAGATCTACACGGTGCAATTGGGGTGAGGCGCATGCTTGCCCTGGTTTCAGCTTTGCTGAAACGCGGCGCCGGCCCGCTCCCCCACCCGGCCACCCAACGGCAGTATGATATGGGTGGCCGGGTGGGGGAGCGGGCCGGCGCCGCACCACGAACAACACTCCTCCTCGCGCTCGCCACGCCGCTGCTGCTCGGCCAGGCCGAGCCGGTCCTCGTCCCCGATGTCTCGCAGCGCGAGATCGAGATCGCCTATTCGTTCACCGGCGCCGATCTGCTGCTGTTCGGCGCGATCGTCCATGCGAGCGGCAGCGCGGCGGTGCCCGGCGAGCCGCCCGCCGACATCGTCGTGGTCGTGAAGGGGCCGACCGAATCGGTGCTGGTGCGCGAGAAGCAGAAGATCGCCGGCATCTGGGTCAACGCCGATCGCACCCGCTACCGCTCGGCGCCGTCCTTCTACGCCATCGCCTCGTCGCGGCCGATCCGCGACATCGTCGACCCGCGCACCCGCGCGATCTACGAGCTCGGGCTCGACAGCCTCCAGCTCTCCCCCGCCTCGGGCGCGGTGCCGGCGGTGCAGGCGCGGTTCGATTCGGGCCTGGTCGATCTCAAGAAGCGCACCGGCCTCTATTACGAGGCGCCCGGCTCGGTCGAGATTTCGGACGGGGTGCTCTACCGCGCGCGCATCAACATCCCCGCACGCGTGCCCGTCGGCCGGTTCACCGCCGAGACCTTCCTGATCCGCGACGGCCGCGTGCTCGCCGCGGCGGTCCGCGACATCGATATCCGCAAGTCCGGGTTCGAGCGCTGGATCGCGCGCGCCGCCGAGCGCTCCTCGGTGCTCTACGGCATGGCGGCGGTTTTGCTCTCGGTCTTCTTCGGCTGGGCGGCAGGTGCGATCTGGAGGAGATTCTGATCCCTACGCGAACCCAATCTTTACCTTGAATGCTCCATATCGGTCCGGTTTGAACCGGGGAGCAACGTGCCTTGATGACCGAGGATTTGGGCGGGCAGCATTTCGATCATATCCGCCCCGCCTCCGATGCGGTGCTGCCGGCCGCGACCAACCCGTTGACCGGCATCGGCGCGGTGTTCGCGATCGGCGGCGCGTCGAGCGAGGTCGTACTCGATCCGGTCGCGCTCGAATCGCTCTCGGGCAGCGCCGATCCGGCGGTGGCCAATGCCGGTACGGTCGGCAGCCAGGTCAAGATCCGCGCCGGCGCCACCTGGCTCGTCGCCAATGTCCGCTCGCTCCGCTCCGACGACGCGAGCGGGCGCATCCTCGCCCAGGTCGATTTCCTCGGCGAAGGCGTCGAGGAGAAGCTGACCGGCAAGCTCTACGGCTTCCGCCGCGGCGTCACGCGCTACCCCTCCCCGGGCACCGCGGTGTTCCCGGTCTCGACCGCGGACCTCAAGCAGATCTACGCCGCCGACGATCGCCCGCATATCGAGGTCGGCAATGTCTATCCGACGCGCGACATCCGCGCCGCGCTCTATGTCGACGCGATGCTCGGCAAGCATTTCGCGCTATTGGGCTCGACCGGCACCGGCAAGTCGACCAGCGCCGCGCTGATCCTGCACCGCATCTGCGATCTCGCGCCGCGCGGCCATATCGTGATGATCGACCCGCATGGCGAATATTCGGCTGCCTTCCAGACCAATGGCGCGCTGTTCGACGTGTCGAACCTGCAGATGCCCTATTGGCTGATGAACTTCGAGGAGCATTGCGAGGTCTTCGTCACGACCGAGGGCTCGGACCGCCAGATCGACGCCGACATCCTCGCCAAGTGCATCCTGCAGGCCAAGCAGAAGAACCGGCTCGCCGCCGAGTTCGGCAAGCTCACCGTCGATGCGCCGATCCCCTATCTCCTGTCCGATCTCACCACGATCCTCCAGAACGAGATGGGCAAGATGGACAAGGCGACCGACACCGCCCCGTATCTGCGCCTCAAGGGCAAGATCGACGAGATCAAGGCCGATCCGCGCTACGCCTTCATGTTCTCGGGCATGCTGGTGGCGGACACGATGGCGAACTTCATCAGCCGCATCTTCCGTCTGCCCGGCGACGGCAAGCCGATCTCGATCATCGACGTGTCGGGCGTGCCGAGCGAGATCACGTCAGTGGTCGTGGCCGTCCTGAGCCGGATGGTGTTCGACTATGCGATCTGGTCGCGCGGCGAAGCGCAGCGGCCGATCCTGCTGGTGTGCGAGGAAGCGCACCGTTACGTCCCCAACGAGCGTAATGCCGACGGCTCCTCGGTCGGCCGCATCCTCAGCCGCATCGCCAAGGAAGGCCGCAAATACGGCGTCTCGCTCGGCCTGATCACCCAGCGTCCGTCGGACCTTGCCGAGGGCGTGCTGTCGCAGTGCGGCACGATCATCGCGATGCGCCTCAACAACGATCGCGACCAGGCATTCGTGCGCGCGGCGATGCCCGAAGGGGCGCGCGGCTTCCTCGATTCGATCCCGGCGCTGCGCAATCGCGAGTGCATCATGGTCGGCGAGGGTGTGGCGACGCCGGTGCGCGTCGCGTTCGACTCGCTCGACGAGGCGAAGCGGCCCGCGTCGAGCGACCCGGTGTTCTCCGAGCTGTGGAAGCATGGCGGCGGCGAGGATATGAGCCTCGAGCGCACCATCCGCCGCTGGCGCGCACAGGGACGTTAGCGGGGAATCTTCAGCGCGAAACGGTCCGGTGCCAGCGCTTCGCCCCGGGTGAAC